>JANMBJ010000104.1:0-8777 GCA_031360335.1 Candidatus Nanopelagicales bacterium | reverse complement strand
AGGACAGGTGGGCGATGCCGGGCAGCGAACCGTCCGGGTCGCCGTTGCGGGTCACGCCGTCGATGTCGTGGACCACCCGAGCCACGAGGTCGTCGCGCAGCAGGCGCAGCCGCTCGACCCGGTCGTCACGGTCGCCCATCGAGGCTGTGATGGCGGCCGCGAGGCCGGCGATCGCGGGGGTGTCGAGGGTGCCGGAGCGTACGTCACGTTCCTGACCGCCACCGTGGATGAGCGACTCGACCTCGAGCCCGCGGTGCAGGACGATCGCCCCGACACCGTGCGGTCCACCGACCTTGTGCCCCGAGAGGGCGAGCGACGACACGATCGAGGCATCGACGTCGAGGGTGCCGACGGCCTGGACCGCGTCGGTGTGAAGCGGGATCCCGTGCTCCGCGCAGAGCGCGGCGACCTCGGCGATCGGCTGGATCGTGCCGACCTCGTTGTTGGCCCACATCACCGTCACGAGCGCGATGGCCTCGGGGTCCCGGGCGATCTCCTTCTCGAGCCAGTCGAGCCGGACCCTCCCGAGGTCGTCGACGGCCAGCCAGGAGACGTCGGCCCCTTCGGCATCGCCGAGCCACTGCACCGGGTCGAGCACTGCGTGGTGCTCGATGGCGGAGGCGAGGACCCGGCGTCGGTTGTCATCACCGTTGCGCCGGGCGCGATAGATGCCCTTGACCGCGAGGTTGTCGGCCTCGGTGCCGCCGGAGGTGAAGACGACCTCGCCCGCGGAGACGCCCAGCAGCGCGGCGATGCTCTCGCGGGACTCCTCGACGACCCGGCGTGCTCTGCGACCGGAGGTGTGGAGCGAGGAGGGGTTGCCGACAGCCGTGAGCTCAGCCGCCATCGCGGCCAACGCCTCGGGCCGCAGCGGCGAGGTGGCCGCGTGGTCGAGGTACACCGGTGCGTCCGCCACCCGTGCAGTCTAGGTCAGCCACACTCCGACCCCCGTGTCACAGGTCGAATGGTCGCCAACTCGCGCGAGCCAACGACCGTTAGACCTGTGACTCGGGGACTTCTGGGGCTGGGTTGCTAGCCCTTGCGCTTGGTCACTTCGGTGGTCAGCTGGGGGACGACGGCGAAGAGGTCGCCCACGACGCCGAAGTCGGCGAGCTCGAAGATCGGTGCCTCGGAGTCCTTGTTGACCGCGACGATGGTCTTCGAGGTCTGCATCCCCGCGCGGTGCTGGATCGCGCCGGAGATGCCGTTGGCGACGTAGAGGGTGGGTGAGACCGTCTTGCCGGTCTGACCGACCTGGAACGCGTGGGGATACCACCCGGCGTCGGTCGCTGCCCGCGAGGCGCCAACTGCCGCACCCAGGGAGTCCGCGAGCGCCTCGATCACGCCGAAGCCCTCGGCCCCTCCGACACCGCGACCGCCGGACACGACGATCGTGGCCTCGGTCAGCTCGGGGCGACCCGACTTCTGACGAGGTGCCACCTCGGTGATCTTCGCCGCGGTCGCTGCTGCGGAGAAGGACACCGAGACGTTCTCGACCGCAGCGGCCCCCGGAGCCTCCTCCGGTGTCGCCGCGTTGGGCTTCACCGTGATGATCGGCGTGCCGTGGGTGACCTTCGCGGTCACGACGTAGGACGCCGCGAACACCGACTGCGTCGCGACACCGGATGCATCGACGTCGACAGCGTCGGTGATGATGCCCGAGTCGAGCTTGACCGCGACGCGAGCCGCGATCTCCTTCCCCTCCGCCGACGACGTCACGAGGATCGCGGCGGGCGAGGTCTTCTCGGCGATCGCGACGAGCGCCTCCGCCTTCGGGGCCACGAGGAAGCCGTCGAGCTCGGGAGCGTCGACGACATAGACCCTGACCGCTCCGTACTTCGCGAGCGTCTCCTGCGCGGCATCGATGCCCGCACCGAAGAACACCGCGGACGGCTCGCCGAGACGACGCGCGATCGTGAGCAGCTCAGTCGTGGTCTTGCGCACAGCACCGTCGACGTGGTCGACGACAACGAGAACCTCAGTCATGTCTGCCACGCCTCTCAGATGAACTTGCCGGCCGAGAGGAAGTCGGCCAGCTTGACGCCACCGTCTCCCTCGTCGGTCACGATGACGCCGGCCTGACGCGGCGGTCGCTTGGTGGCGGACTCGACTGCGGACCACGCTGCCGACAGGCCGACCTGCGCGGGCTCGATGCCGAGATCGGCCAGGGTGTAGGTGGTCACCGGCTTCTTCTTCGCCGCCATGATCCCCTTGAACGACGGGTAGCGAGCCTCACCGGTCTGGTCTGTCACCGACACCAGCAGCGGCAACGACGCGGTCACGGTGGTCGATGCGTCGTCGCCGTCACGGCGGATCGTTACCGCGGTGCCGTCGATAGTGAGCGAGGAGGCAAGGGTGAGGCCGGGCACTCCGAGGCGCTCCGAGAGCATCGCGGGGACCACGCTCATCGTGCCGTCGGTCGAGGCCATGCCGCAGATGACGAGGTCCCACTCGAGCTTGCCGAGAGCCGCCGCGAGCACCAGCGACGTCGCGAGCGCATCACTGCCGTGGAGCGCATCGTCGACCACGTGCACGGCGGCGTCGCCGCCCATGCTCAATGCTTTGCGCAGCGCCTCACCTGCGGACGCCGGGCCCATCGTGAGGAAGGTGATCTCACCCTCGCCGGCCTTCTCCACAACCTGCAGCGCCTGCTCGACGGCGTACTCGTCGAGCTCGGACAGCCGGCCGTCGACGGCCGCGCGGTCGCGGGTCAGGTCAGCGGCGAACGACCGGTCACCAGCAGCGTCCGGCACATGCTTCACCAGTACGACGATCTTCATGGTCGGGAACCGACCTCTCTGCTCAGGGGATTGCTTCGCTCACGGATTGCTACGTCTGCGTCCGGTCAGGATGCCCGACCAGCCTCCCCCGTGTGAGACGGGGTTGCCGTGCCGGGTCAGGACACGAGGTGCACAGCAGATGTTACCCACGGGTAACCGGCGGCGCGAATCCACTCCGTCGAACATCAACCCACCTCGCGGTCGCTGCGGGGCAGACCGGGTCGGTGGAGCCGACCGGGCGGTGGGGAGGCGTGGCTCAGAAGCCCGGGAACGCGGTTCGGAGGTCGGTCAGGCCACGGGCGCCGGACTCCGTCCACGCCGGTGCGTGGTCCGGGTCGAGGCGCCCGGTCACGAGACGGAGGAACGCCTCTGCTGGGAGGTCGATCGAGCCGTCATAGCTGTCGTCGGGCTCGGCCGCGTCGATGGTCACGGCATCGCTCACCGACACGACGAGGTCGCGGCTGGGGTCGCTGGTGCCGATGCGTACGCGGTAGGGCGCGGGCGAGCCCTTGCCCGCTCTGGCCGCGGTCACGCCGATCCCGTCGATGAGGAGAGCCACCGCGTCCGGGGACACCAGTGCGGCCGGGTCGAGGGCGACGGCGACGTCCCACGTGTGGATCGCGTGCTCCTGCAGGCGCGTGCGTACGAAGCCGACGAGGTCGAGATCCATACCGAACATCGCGATGCGGAAGGTGTCCGGGTCGAGCGCCTCGATCCCGGCAAGCGCGGTGGTGTCGGCAGCGACGAAGTCGTCGCGCCACTCGAGCGCAGACTTGGCGTTCCACCGGTCCCAGATCGGGGGGACGACATCGCTGCCGGGCACCGGTTCGCCGGCCTCCACAGCAGCGACGAAGAGGTCGAAGATCTCCGCCTGGCTGCCCAGGTGCGACAGCACCTGACCGATGCTCCAGTCGCTGTCGTAGGACGGCGAGGTGAGCGCGACCTCGTCGAGGCTCGCCACGAGACCGACGAGCCGGTCGTGCGAGGCGTGCAGGGCGGTGGTCCAGTCGGACGCGGTCGGAGTGCTCACGGCTGGTGCTCCTCGGTGGAGGTCGGGCGACAACGGTGCTCACCGCAGTCGATCACGAGGGGGTGGGTAGACGCACCCATGGGGTGCCTTGCCTCACGCATGACGTCACCTGCGTCAGCCGGGCAGTCTGCCCTGCCCCAGGTCCGGTGCCGTGCCGGTCAGGTGCGGGCAGTGAGGATGTAGCGCGAGTCGGTGAGCGGGTGACCCCAGAGCAACGGATCCTCGAGCGGGGTCACGTCGATGTCGACACCGTCGCGCTCGACGAGGTCGCGCAGGTCGTCGCTCGCGATCCCGGCACCGGTGTGCCACCGCCCTTCGACCAGGACGAGGGATCCCCCGGGTCTCAACAGTCGGAACCAGCGATCGAGGACGGCGCTCGGATCGGGCAGCGCCCAGAGCACATGCCGGGTCAGGACGACGTCGACGCTCCCCGCCCGCAGGGCGGGGGCGGCGGCATCGCCGGCGAGGAAGCGGACGGGCACGGAGTAGCTCTCGGCCTTGGCGACGGCCCGCTCGAGCATGCGCGGCGAGAGGTCGACACCGAGGACGTCGTAGCCTCGCTCGGCGAGGAGCACCGACATCGAGCCGGTGCCGCAGCCGAGGTCGGCCACCACCGCGGGCAGCGCGGGCAGCACCGCCTCCATGACGTCCCACCAGGCGTTGCGGATGTCGAGATCCTCGAGCGAGTGGTGCGGTTCGTCGTCGAAGACGAGAGCCTCGACATCCCAGAGCTCGGTCACGGTGAGTTCAGCCACGAGAACCAGTCTGCACCGGCCCACCGACGCCCCTCCTGCCGGACGAGGTGATCTGCCGCTCACCTCGCGGCCGCAGCGGCTCTTGTCGAGTGTCATCCGGTGACCAGGAACCGGTTCGCCCGCTTAGGGTTGCGCCGTGCCGCACCCTCTCCCCCTCACCGGCGAGCGCACCCTTCCCGGTGCACCGGGCGAGGCCTACTGGTTCGCGCGCCACGAGGCTGCCTACCGCTGGTTCGTCGACACGTGGCTCGACCGGCTGCGCGACGCGGTCGTCGTCGAGGCCGGCAGCGGTGAGGGCTACGGCGCGGCCCTGCTGCGCGGGGCGGGTGCCCGCGGGGTGCTGGCGCTGGAGTTCGACGTGGCGTCGGTCGCGCACGCGGCCACGACGTACGCCGGGGTCACGACGGTGCGTGCCAACCTGGCAGCGATGCCGGTCGCGCCGGGCTCGGTCGACGTGCTCGTGAGCCTGCAGGTCGTCGAGCATCTGTGGGACCTGCGCGGGTTCCTTCGCGACTGCCTCTCGGTGCTGCGACCCGGTGGCATCGTGATGGTGTCCACACCTCACCGTCCGGTGTTCTCGCCAGGACTCGGTCGCGGCGTGAAGCCGACCAACCCGTTCCACGTCGAGGAGTTCGACGCGGACCAGCTCGTCGAACTCCTCAGCGCGGCCGGCTTCGCCGACATCGCGATCCACGGCCTGCACCACGGACCTCGCATCGAGGCCTGGGAGCTCGAGAACGGCGAGCGCCTCGTCGCCGCCCAGATACGCGCAGCGCTGGACCCCGCCGCCGAGACTGATCATGTGGCTGTCACCCGCCCTCGGAAGCAGCCACATGATCAGTCTGAGCAGTGGGGGCTGGTTGAGTTCGTAGAATCTGTGGGTGCTGACGACTTCGTCGTGGGTGGTGCTGCGCTCTCGCAGGACCTGATCGTGATCGCGGTGCGTCCGTGAGGCTGGGGCGGTGACTGCGCCGTCGTCTGCGCCGGTGGGGACGTTCTGCCTGGTGCTGCACACGCATCTGCCGTGGCTGGCGCACCACGGAGCGTGGCCCGTCGGTGAGGAGTGGCTGCACCAGGCATGGGCGACGAGCTATCTCCCCGTGGTGGGGGTGCTCCAACGCCTTGCAGCAGAGGGGCGTACGGACCTCGTCACTCTCGGCGTGACTCCCGTGCTCGGGGCGCAGCTCGACGACGCCTATGTGCGCCGCGAGTTCCACACGTGGCTCGGATTCTGGCAGACACGGGCGGAAGGGCTAGCGACACACCGGGATCCAGCGATGCGTGAGCTCGGGTCACACGAGTTCCGGGCGTCGCAGCAGGCGCTCGCGTCGACCGAGGGTGCCTGGGCCGGTGGCCTCTCCCCCGTGCTGCGCCCCCTGCTCGACGCGGGTGCGCTCGAGCTGCTGGGTGGCCCGGCGACCCATCCTTTCCAGCCGCTGCTCGACGATGCGTGGGCCAGGTTCGCGCTGCGCACCGGGCTCGACGACACGGCGGTGCGGATCGGCCAACGGCCGGAAGGGATCTGGGCACCGGAGTGCGGGTATCGACCTGGGCTCGAGCAGCTCTACTCCGACGCCGGGGTGCGCCGATTCCTCGTCGACGGACCGACGCTGCTCGGCGCTGGCGGCACGACCGCCGAGGGCGTCACGGTCGGCGACAGCGACGTGGTGGCGTTCGCGCGCGACCTCGACGTCACCTATCGGGTGTGGTCGCCTCGCAAGGGCTACCCCGGGGGCCGGTGGTATCGCGACTTCCACACGTTCGACCACGACTCGGGGTTCCGCCCGTCGCGCGTCACGAGCAGGTCGACGCCGTCGCACGAGAAGGCGCCCTACGAACCCGACCGCGCAGCAGCTGCCGCGGCGATCGATGCGGCCGACTTCGTCGACGTCGTACGCCGACGGCTCGTCGACCTCGCCGCACAGCGCGACCGCCGACCCTCGCTCGTCGTGGCCGCTTACGACACCGAGCTGTTCGGGCACTGGTGGCACGAGGGGCCACAGTGGCTCGAGGCGGTGCTGCGCCTGCTGCCCGAGGCGGGCATACGCGTCACGACGCTCCGCGGTGCGACCGAGGCCGGGCACGTGCGCGGGGCGCTGCACCTCGACTCCGGATCGTGGGGCTCGGGCAAGGACTGGCACGTGTGGGACGGCGAGGCGGTCGCCGACCTCGTGGCCGACAACGAGGCGCTGCGCGACCGGGTCGCCAAGGTGATCGGGGTGCCGACCACCGCTCGTGACACCACGCGCGACCAGCTCGCGCGCACGACGTTGCTCGCGCTGGCGAGCGACTGGGCGTTCATGGTGACCAAGGACTCCGCAGCGGGCTACGCGCGCGACCGGCATACGCGTCACCATCGCGAGGCACGGCTCCTCGCCGATCTCGTCGAGCGCGGTGACATCACCGCAGCCGACGACCTGGCGCGACGGCTGCGCTCGGTGGACGGACCGTTCGGCCATCTCGACGCGCGCCTGCTCACCGGCCGCTGAGGGCGGGGAGCTGGCGTCGCGGGTCGCTGTCCTGCCGCGGGGCGGATCCATCCGAGAGGCCCTAGCCTTCGCCCGTGCGTGTCCTTCATCTGTCGTGGGAGTACCCACCGCTGGTCTACGGCGGTCTGGGTCGGCACGTGCACGCCCTCGCCGAGGCACAGGCGGCTGCCGGGCACGACGTCGTCGTCGTGACCCAGCACCCCGGCACCCCCGGCGTCGCTCTCGACGAACGCGTCAACGGTGTGCGCGTGCTGCGCGCACCGCACGACCCTCCGGTCATCGAGATGAGCGACTTCCTCGCGTGGGTCGTGTCGCTCGAGCACGCGCTCGTGAGACCCGCGCTGGCGCTGGGGCGCTCATGGGTGCCCGAGGTCGTCCACGCGCACGACTGGGTCGTGGCGCACGCGGCGGCGACGCTTCGCCAGGCGTTCGGCGTACCCATCGTCGCGACCATGCATGCGACAGAGGCCGGTCGGCACCAGGGTTGGCTGCCGTCAGACCTGAGCCGCTCGATCCACACGACCGAGTGGTGGCTGACCTTCGAGGCTCGTCGCGTCATCACATGCTCCGCGTCGATGCGCGACGAGGTCACGCGCCTGTTCGAGCTGCCGCCGGCGAAGGTCGACGTCGTCGCCAACGGGGTGGATCTCGCGCGCTGGCGCACGACGCGACGTGCGACCGGCGCGGCGCGCAAGGAGTACGCCGGCGCCGGCCCGCTCGTGCTGTTCTCGGGCCGGTTGGAGTACGAGAAGGGTGTGCACACGCTCATCGACGCGATGCCCGCGCTGCGACGGCGCTTCCCCGACATCCGCCTGGTCGTGGTGGGCAAGGGCGGCATGGCCGACGAGCTGAAGGCGCGGGCGACGCGCAAGCGACTCGGAAAGTCCGGGCGGTTCACCGGGTTCCTGGCCGAGGGTGAGCTGGCGGCGCTGTACGCCGCTGCCGACGTCGCCGTCGTACCGAGCAGCTATGAGCCTTTCGGTCTCGTCGCGCTCGAGGCAGCGGCGCTGGGAACGCCTCTCGTCGTGGCGCGCACGGGCGGTCTCGCCGAGCTCGTCCAGGACCGCGTGTCCGGGCTGCTCTTCCCGGCGTCCGATCACGGCGCTCTCGCCGACGCGGTGACCGAGGTGCTGTCCGACGACGTCCTCGCACGGCGCATTGCGCGCGCGGCGAAGGGTCGACTCCTCAGCGACCACTCATGGTCGACCATCGCGGCGCAGACCGTCGACGTCTATCGGCGTTCGGTGGACGAGGAGCGGGTGCTCGTCGCGAGCCAGGGCGCGAGGCCCGAGCTGTGGATGGTCGTGCGCGACGGCAACCTGCTCCGCGACACCCCCTGAGCCTGCATTCCTCAGCCGGCGAGGAACACGTTCAGCTCGGGCACCTGCATCACGACGTCGCCCGCACACGCCGACCTTCGGCCGCTTCGCCTAGTCGGCCTGCTCGCCCTGGGCCGAGAGCAGGCCCGCAGCGACATCGCTGCCCTCGTCTACGAGGCGGCGGAGAGTCTCGAGATCGCCGTGAGCGGAGGCGATCTCGGCCCATCGGTCAGCGGCCTCCTCCTGCCGCAGTCGACGAGGTAGGCCAGCAAGCTCTCGTCACCGGCGGCGACAGCGAGCGCCGAGAGCCGGTCGGCGGCCACCGACGGACTCACGAGACTTCTCGCGGCGCACGACCACTCGGGACGCAGCCGCTCCTGAGCGACCGCGACCGCGCCATCGCT
>JANMBJ010000087.1:0-4451 GCA_031360335.1 Candidatus Nanopelagicales bacterium | reverse complement strand
CGGCAGCCGGTGGCGGCTGCTCGTGACATGGCCGACTGGCACGCGGTGCCGCTGCTCGTCGACGCGGCGCAGTCGGTCGGTCGCGAGGACCTGCCGACAGGCTGGTCGGTGCTCACGGCGAGCGCCCACAAATGGGGCGGTCCGGCCGGCGTCGGAGTGCTGGCGGTGCGCACGGGGGTGCGCTGGCGATCACCCTCCCCCGACGGTGCCCTCGAGGGCGGTCGTGTCGCCGGCTACGTCGACGTACCCGGCATCGTCGCCGCAGCTGCGGCTCTCGAGGCCGTCGAGCGCGACCGGGTCGCGGAGTCGGCGCGGCTCTCGGTCCTCGTCGACCGGATCCGAGCCACGGTCGCCGCGACCGTGCCCGACGTCGCGGTGCTGGGCGATCCCGTCGACCGACTCCCCCACGTGGTGACGTTCTCCTGCCTGTACGTCGAGGGCGAGGCCCTCCTCGGTGACCTCGATCGAGAGGGCTTCGCGGTCTCATCCGGGTCGTCGTGCGTCGCCGACGCGTTGACCCCGTCGCACGTGCTCGCCGCGATGGGCGCGCTGACCCACGGCAACCTGCGGGTGTCACTGCCCCCCGGTGCGCGCGACGACGACGTCGATCGCTTCCTCGCCGTGCTCCCCGGCATCGTCGCCCGCGTCCGTGCGTCCGCCGGGGCGGGCGGACTATGACCGACGACGCCACCACCGGAGCACCAGCCGGCGCCTCAGACCCGGTACGGGGCACCGGAGCGGGCCTTCCGGCGTACGACGTGCGCCTCGACGAGCGAGGCCGGCTGTGCCCGCTGCCGATCATCGCGCTGGCACGCGCCACGGTCGCCGATCCGTCACCGGCGCGGGTGCTGCTCCTCGCCGACGACCCGGCCGCCGAGACCGACGTGGCCGCCTGGTGCGCCATGCGCGGCCGCACCCTCACCTGGACCGGCCCGTCCCCCGACGGCCACGGCCGCGCCTACCTGATCACCACCCCCACCCCCTGAGCTCCAGGTCCCCGAGTTACTGCCCGAATCCTTCTGTGTGGGCTCTGAACCCAAGGATTCGTGCAGTAGCTCGAGGACCCTAGAAGGCTGGGTGCAGGGTCAGGGCGGTGTGCAGGCGGGTGAGGTAGTCGCGGCGGGGGATCTCGGTGACTCCGAGGGTGGCGAGGTGGTCGGTGCGCCACTGGACGTCGACCAGCCGATCGCTCGCCCGCGACCCGTCGACCTCGGACGCGGCGCGCAGCCGCTCCACGAGATCGACGAGCGCGACCTTCGACGCATCGCGCTCGGTGCTGAACATCGACTCCCCGGCGAACAGACCGCCGACCTCGACGCCGTACAGCCCACCGACGAGATCGCCCTCCGGGGTGCGGGTCTCGACGGAGTGCGCCCAGCCGAGGCGGTGCAGCTCGGCATAGGCAGCGCGTACGTCGTCAGTGATCCAGCCGCCGGGGCGGCGCGGGTCACCGCAGGCGAGCACGACGTCGTCGAAGGCTGTGTCGACCGTGGTCACGAACCGTCGGCACGACGTACGCAGCGACTTCGTGACGCGCAGGTCGGCGAGCGCCAGGACGCCGCGAGGGTCGGGCGACCACCAGCCCACCGGACCCTCGTCGTCGACCGGCATCGGGAACATCCCGCTGCGGTAGGCCGCGAGCAGGGTGCCCGCCTCGAGGTCCGCGCCGACACCGAGCAGCTCGGCCCCGGTCAGCGCGACGGCGGGGTCAGGCAGCTGCCACGGTGACGCCGCCGGCTCGACCGTGGCCACCGACGTCGTCCGGTCCGCGCCTGCTCGTCAGGGACGCGGGCAGCGGATGTTGGCCGAGACCTCGGCAGCAGCGTCGGCGCCGTAGGTGTCGGTGAAGCGCGCGAGGAAGTGCCGCTGGGCGAGGTCGTACTCCTGGGTGCCGACTGTCTCGATGACGTAGGTCGCGAGGAGCGAGCCGATCTGGGCGCAGCGCTCGTGCGAGAGGCTCCACGCGAGCCCGGCAAGGAAGCCGGCGCGGAACGCGTCGCCGACGCCGGTCGGGTCAGCCTTGAGCTCCTCCGCCGGGCATGCGACCTCGATCGGCTCCTGGCCCGCGACCTCGACGCGCGCACCGTCCTTGCCCAGGGTCGTGACGCGTACTCCGACGCGGGACAGGACCTCCTCGTGCGTCCAACCGGTCTTGTGCTCGATGAGGCCGGCCTCGTAGTCGTTGCTGAACAGGTACGCGGCGCCGTCGACGAGCTGCTTGATGCCGTCGCCATCGAGCCACGCGAGCTGCTGGCTCGGGTCGGCGACGAACGGGATGCCCCGGAACCGGCACTCGTCGGTGTGCCGGTTCATCGCCTCGGGATCGTTGGCGCCGATCAGGACGAGGTCGATGCCGCCGATGCGGTCGGCGATCGGGCCGAGCTCGATCTCGCGCGCCTCCGTCATCGCGCCGGGATAGAACGACGCGATCTGACACTGCTCGGAGTCGGTCGTGCAGACGAAACGTGCCGTGTGGCGTACGTCGGACACCCGGACCGAGTGGGTGTCGACGCCATGCCGGGCGAGCCAGGAGCGATAGTCGTCGAAGTCCTGCCCGACGGCACCGACGAGCACGGGGTTCAGGCCGAGCACCGCCATGCCGAAGGCGATGTTGGCAGCGACACCGCCGCGTCGCACGTCGAGGTCGTCGACCAGGAACGACAGCGAGATCTTGTCGAGCTTGTCGGCCACGAGAGAGTCGGAGAACCGTCCCGGGAAGGTCATCAGATGGTCGGTCGCGATGGAGCCGGTGACAGCGACGCGCACGGTGGTCTCTTCTCCTCGGGCGCGAGAGGCCCTCGATTGCCCCTCGTACGACGGTCGACCCTATATCGGGCGACAGGGGGAACCGGGCGCCGGCGGGCGACGTCCCAGCGCTCACAGGGATCATCGGCACCACCGACGTGCACACGGGAGACCGACATGGGCGCCACCCGCACGATCACCACCGGCCTCGGCCTCGTCGCCGCTCTGGTGCTCAGCGCCTGCGGCACGCAGGTCGCAGGCTCCGGCCAGCCCCCGGTGCTGCGCATCGGCTCGACGAACGTGAGCGAGGTCGGCGCGGCCATGGATGCCGCCCGACCGGTCGCCGCCGGCATCGCGAAATCGGGCTCCTCGACCAACCCCGACCCTTACCCGCTGCACGGCACCCTGCCCACGGGGCCGGCGTCAGCCCCCGTCTACCGGTACGCCGACGCGCAGGTCGCGGAAGCACGCGTGACGAGCCTCGCCACCGCCCTGGGCATCGCAGGTGCTGCGGATCGACACGCCCACGGCTGGAAGGTCGCCTCGACGGCCGGCACGCTGCTCGTGCGCGACGGATCCGGCCAGTGGTCGTTCAGCCGCACCGACAACCAGTGCCCGATGTACACCGTCGATGTCGACAGCGCCGACGGTGTCGTGAGTGGCGTCGGCTGTGCCGTCTCGGGCGGCGTCGCCATCCCCCCGATGGACAACGTCGCACCGCTGCCGTTCGCCGACTGCCCGGCGGGATCCACCACGCCCTGCAGCGACGTGGTCCTGACCCCGTGCCTGGCCGACAAGGGGTGCCTGTGCCCGTACGGTGGCTCGGCCTGCCGTGGGACAACCAACGGCGGCGGCGCTCCCGCGTCGTGCCCGCCCACCGCGTCCTGCACCGTCACCAGCCGGCCCGGGCTGGCGACGGGGCCGGCTGCCACTCCTCAGCCGTGCGTCTCCGGCGATCCGCAGCCCGGCGTCGTGTCCTGCTCGGACCCCGCTCCGACGACCACCCCCCAGCCGCGACCGAGCACGCCGGCGATCGCCGACGCGACCGCACTCGAGAAGGCGAAGCCGGTCCTGGCCGCGCTGGGCCTGGGCGACGCCACCCCGCAGGTCATGAGCACGGCTGGCTGGAGCGACGTCACCGTCGACCCGACCGTCGGCGGGCTGCCGACCGTGGGCATCACCACGCGAGTCTCGGTCGACGCCACCGGCGTGCTCGGCGCGACCGGCTGGCTCGGCGAGGCGAGCGAGGGAGCGACCTACCCGCTCATCACGGCGACGCAGGCGCTCGACCGGCTGCGCAGCCTGCCGGTGCCTGAGATCGCGATCGCCTGCGTCCAGGCGGCGGGGTGCCCGAACGGGCTCATGATCCGCCCCGTCACCGGCGCGACCCTCGGCCTCGCGCTGCGCTGGGACGGCTCCGGCACCGTGGGCACCGAGGTCCTCGTGCCGTCGTGGTTCTTCAGCATCGAGGGCTCCACCGAGCCGCTGCCGTGGGTGGCCGTCCAGGACGCCTACCTCGGCGACCCGACCCCCGACCCGGGCGTCACCGACCCCGGGTCGGGTTCCAGCGCCTCCCCCGGCGACCCAGGCACGTCGGAGGCACCCCCGACTCCCGTCGAGCCGCCTGCCACCGCCGCGCCGGCACCGGGTGCGACCACGCCCAACCACCCCGTGGCGATCACGTCCGTGACGCTCGGCAAGGACGT
>JANMBJ010000033.1:0-9355 GCA_031360335.1 Candidatus Nanopelagicales bacterium | reverse complement strand
TGCTCAACGAGGCCGAGGGCGTGCTGGCCGAGCGGGGGGACGCCGGGTGGCCCGACCTCGAGGCACTGATGCGCGAGCACGTCGTGCCGGCCTTCACCGTCGACGCGCACCGTCCGGTGTCCGCCTTCGACGTTCTGGGGCTGTCGTTCGCCACCGAGCTCGGCTACACCAACATGCTGCAGACCCTCGACCTCGCGGGCATCCCGCGGCACGCCGTCGACCGCACGCAGGCCCACCCGATCGTCATCGCCGGGGGCCACAGTGCCTTCAACCCCGAGCCGATCGCCGACTTCATCGACGCTGCTGTGCTCGGTGACGGCGAGGAGGCCGTGCTCGGCATCACCGCCGTGATCCGCGGCTGGAAGGCCGAGGGCCTGCACCTGCAGGAGGGCGGCCGGCGCGAGCTGCTGCTGAGACTCGCGGCCACCGGCGGCGTCTACGTCCCGTCGCTGTACGACGTCGACTACCTCCCCGACGGCCGCATCCAGCGGGTCGCACCGAACACCCCTGGCGTGCCCTGGCGGGTCACCAAGCACACCGTCATGGACCTCGACGCCTGGCCCTACCCGAAGCAGCCGCTGGTGCCGCTGGCCGAGTCGGTGCACGAGCGAGCATCGGTCGAGATCTTCCGTGGCTGCACCCGTGGCTGCCGCTTCTGCCAGGCTGGCATGATCACCCGCCCGGTGCGCGAGCGGTCCATCACCGGTGTCGGCGAGATGATCGAGAAAGCCTTGGCAGCCACCGGTTTCGAGGAGGTCGGCCTGCTCTCGCTGTCCAGTGCCGACCACAGTGAGATCGCCCCGATGACGAAGGGTCTGGCCGACCGCTACGAGGGCACCCAGACCTCGCTGTCGCTGCCGTCGACCCGGGACGACGCCTTCAACATCGACCTCGCCAACGAGCTCACCCGCAACGGTCGCCGCAGCGGGCTGACCTTCGCCCCCGAGGGCGGCAGCGAGCGCATCCGCCGGGTCATCAACAAGATGGTCACCGAGGACGACCTCATCCGCACCGTCACCGCGGCCTACTCCGCGGGCTGGCGGCAGGTCAAGCTCTACTTCATGTGCGGCCTCCCGACCGAGACCGACGAGGACGTCCTGCAGATCGCCGAGGTCGCGCGTCGCGTGATCGAGACCGGCCGGAAAGTCAGTGGCACTAGGGACATCCGCTGCACCGTGTCGATCGGTGGCTTCGTGCCCAAGCCGCACACACCGTTCCAGTGGGCGGGTCAGCTCGACCACGAGACGACCGACGCGCGGCTGCGCAAGCTGCGCGACGCGATCCGCAACGACCGGCAGTACGGCAAGGCGATCGGCTTCCGCTATCACGACGGCAAGCCGGGAATCGTCGAAGGCCTTCTCTCGCGCGGGGATCGCCGTGTCGGCGCCGTCATCGAGCAGGTGTGGCGCGATGGTGCGCGGTTCGACGGCTGGAGCGAGCACTTCTCCTTCGACGCTTGGATGGCGGCGGCTGAGACGGCGTTCGCCGACTCGCCCGTCGACGTCGACTGGTTCACCACTCGTGAGCGCGAGCAGACCGAGGTGCTGCCCTGGGACCACCTCGACTCCGGTCTCGACAAGGACTGGCTGTGGGAGGACTGGCAGGACTCGCTCTCCGAGGTGGAGGTCGAGGACTGCCGCTGGACCCCGTGCTTCGACTGCGGCGTCTGCGACCAGATGGGCACCGAGATCCAGGTCGGACCCACCGGTGTGACCCTGCTGGGCATGCCGGTGCTGCCGGTTCGCGGCGAGGGACTCCTCGCCGTCGGAGCCACCATCGGCACACCGGTCCGCTCGGGCACGGTCGAGGGCTGATGGCCCGGCAGGCACCGGTCCGCGACGTCGCTCCCACCGTCCAGCGACTGCGGCTGCGCTATGCCAAGCGCGGCCGGCTCCGGTTCACGAGCACCCGCGACTTCCAGCGCGCTCTCGAGCGCGCGCTGCGGCGCACCGGCGTTCCGATGGCCTACAGCCAGGGCTTCAACCCGCACCCCCGCATCAGCTACACCAACGCCGCCCCCACCGGCACGGCCAGCGAGGCGGAGTACGTCGAGCTCGCCGTGACCTCGATCCTCGACCCGGAGCTCGTGCGCGCCGCTCTCGACGCGGCGCTGCCCCCGGGCCTCGGCGTGCTCGAGGTCGTCGAGGTCCGTGCTCCGGACTTCGCCGAACGCCTCCAGGCCAGCGTCTGGGTGATCGAGCTGCCCCAGGTGGAGCCCGAGACCGCCCGGGCCGCGGTCGCGACGTTCCTCGCTGCGGAGACGGTGGACGTCCAGCGGCTCACCAAGTCCGGTATGCGTACCTTCGACGCGCGCGGACCGGTCGTACGCCTCGAGGTGAGGACGGGCGACCCCGAACCGGCGGGGGAGACGGGCACCGGGGCTCCCTGTGCGATACTCGACGTGGTCGTCCGGCACGTCACACCGTCGGTCCGACCCGATGACGTCCTCGCCGCGCTCCGACTCGTGGCCGACCTGGTGCCGCCGGTCCCCTCCCGGGTGACCCGGCTGGCGCAGGGGCCGCTGGTCGCGGACGTGAGCGTCGGTGCCGCGATGGACGCGGTCACCGATCCGCTCGCGCCTGACCGCTGCAGCTGACCGAGTCGGCGCCCGACCGGGTCCCGCTGGGGCCTGTGAGGACGCATCCCATCGGCTTTCGCCCGCGGTCACTGCCTCGGGCGACATGACCTCCGCGCGGTGCCCCTGGTGCCCGGAGGTCGGAACTGGAGATCTCTCGTGACCGACGGTCCTTCGACCCCCTCCGACACCACCACCCCCGCACCGCGGCGACGCCGCGCTGCCGGTCGCCCGGCCGGTCCGCCGGCCGCGGTGACCGACGCTCCGGTGACCTCCCCGGTCGCTGAGGCGCCGGCCGGCTCGGCTCCGGCCGGCTCGGCTCCGGCCGCGAAGGCCGCACCTGCCAAGAAGACGGCGAAGAAGGCGGCCGGCAAGCAGGCACCGGATGAGCAGACAGCCACGAAGCAGGCAGCCGCGAAGCAGACAGCGACGAAGCAGGAAGCCACGAAGCAGGCGCCCGCCAAGCAGACCTCGGCCAAGAAGACGCCCGCCAAGAAGACCGCGAAGTCAGCACCGGCCGAGCCGGTCCTGCCGTCTGCGGTGGTCACTGGCACCGACCGCGCCACGCTCGAGAGCGACGCCGCGGCAAGCTCGGGCGTGCCCGTCACGGGCCTCGCCGCACCCTCCGCGGAGCCGACCCCGCGCCGCACCCGCGGGCGCAAGCCCGCTGTGCCGGCCTTCAGCGCCGTGCCCGAGGTCGTCCCGGCAGAGCTGCCCGAGACCCCGAGCGCTGGCCTCCTCATGTTCCAGGCGCCCTCCGCCGAGGCTGCGCCGACCCGTGCCCGCAAGGCTCCGGCCAAGCGCGCTGCCGCTCCCGTGAAGGTCGTGGCTCCCGTCGTCGAGGACGACGAGGAGCTCGACACCGAGGCGGCCGTCGACGAGGCCAACGCCGACACGGACACCGAGAGCACGGACTCCGACGACCGCGACGAGACCGGCGGCCCGCGTCGCCGTCGCCGTCGTGGTGGCCGCGGCCGCCGCCGCCGTACCGGTGCCGACGGGGAGGCTGTCGACGACGAGCAGGACGACGACGCGACCGAGCCGGCGCGGAGCGCCACCAAGCCCGACGACTCCGAGCCCGAGGCCGCCCCGGCAACCGATGGCGACGACTCCGACGAGGGTGCTGCCGGTTCGAGCCGTCGTCGCCGTCGTCGACGTCGCGGTGGTGACGGAGACGGCGCCGACAACGACCCGCCCAACACAGTCGTGCGAGTGCGCGAGCCCCGCGTGCGCGCCGCATCGTCCGAGGTCACCTCGGTCAAGGGTTCCACTCGCCTCGAGGCCAAGAAGCAGCGTCGCCGCGAGGGTCGCGAGGCCGGTCGCCGTCGTCCCTCGATCCTCACCGAGGCCGAGTTCCTCGCCCGTCGTGAGGCCGTCGACCGCGTGATGATCGTGCGTCAGCGCGAGGACCGCACCCAGATCGCGGTGCTCGAGGACGGTGTGCTCGTCGAGCACTACGTCAACCGCAGCACCGGCGGCTCGATGATCGGCAACGTCTACCTCGGCAAGGTCCAGAACGTGCTGCCGAGCATGGAGGCCGCGTTCGTCGACGTCGGTCGCGGCCGCAACGCCGTGCTGTACGCCGGTGAGGTCAACTGGGATGCCGCTGGTCTCGAGGGTCAGCCCAAGCGCATCGAGGCGGCGCTCAAGAGCGGCGACACGATCCTCGTGCAGGTCAGCAAGGATCCGTTGGGCCACAAGGGCGCTCGCCTCACGGCCCAGATCTCGCTGCCTGGTCGTTTCCTGGTCTATGTGCCCGAGGGCCAGATGACCGGCATCAGCCGCAAGCTGCCCGACACCGAGCGCGCGCGCCTCAAGGCGATCCTGCGCCAGGTCGTGCCCGAGGACGCCGGCGTGATCGTGCGCACCGCGGCCGAGGGTGCCAGCGAGGAGGAGCTGCGACGCGACGTCGAGCGCCTCGCCGGCCAGTGGGAAGCCATCCAGGAGAAGGCCAAGGACGCCGGCGCCAACGGTGGACCGGCATTGCTCCACGGCGAGCCCGATCTCGCGATCAAGGTCGTCCGCGACATCTTCAACGAGGACTTCGGTCGTCTCGTCGTCGAGGGTGACGAGGCCTGGAGCGACATCGAGAGCTATGTCACCGGCGTCGCACCCGACCTCGCCGACCGGATCGAGAAGTGGGTCGGATCAGGTGACCTGTTCACGACCTACCGCGTCGACGAGCAGCTCGCGAAGGCGCTCGACCGCAAGGTCTGGCTGCCGTCGGGCGGGTCGCTCGTCATCGACCGCACCGAGGCGATGACGGTCGTCGACGTCAACACCGGGAAGTTCACCGGTCAGGGCGGCAACCTCGAGCAGACCGTGACCGAGAACAACCTCGAGGCGGCCGAGGAGATCGTGCGCCAGCTCCGGCTGCGCGACATCGGCGGCATCATCGTCATCGACTTCATCGACATGGTGCTCGAGAGCAACCGTGACCTCGTCCTGCGCCGGCTGCTCGAGTGCCTGGGGCGCGACCGTACGAAGCACCAGGTCGCCGAAGTCACCTCGCTCGGGCTCGTGCAGATGACGCGCAAGCGCATCGGCCAGGGCCTCCTCGAGGTCTTCAGCGAGCCCTGCGAGGCATGCCAGGGCCGCGGCTACCACGTGCACTCGGAGCCGGTCGTCGCCAAGGCTGCGGCGATGGAGTCCGAGGGCCCGGTCGGGCGCACCCGCAAGCGTCGTGGCGGCGACGAGGGAGACGCACCCGCGGACGCCGAGACGACCAAGGGCAAGCGCAAGGGCCGCAGCGCCGGCGCCACCGCGAGCGGCAGCCCCGCTGCTGCCGAGGTCGAGCCGCGCGTGATGGATCCCAAGGCGTCCGAGGCGATGGAGAAGATCCACGCCGCGGCTGCCACACGTGCTGCCGCCGCTGCCGCGGCCGGCGAGCCCACGCCGTCCGGCGAGACCTCCTCCGACGCTTCGGCGCCGGTCGAGACCGTCCGGGAGACGGCACCTGAGAGCCACGGCGAGCCCGAGAGCGCCCCTGCGGCGCCCGCGCGGCGCGCCCGTGGACCGCGCAAGGCCACCCGCAAGGCGGGGCCCGCTGCGGTCGCGGAGGGGGCGCCTGCCCCCGACGTGACGGGCGCCACTGCTGGATAGCCGTGCTCAGGGAGCTCGCGGTTTGACCCGTCGGGTGCCCGCTTCGTACCCTTGTCCCTCGGTGCCCACGCACCTCGACGCCACCACGTGCCGCAACCCCTCTCGGGGCTTGTCGCCGTGAGCGTCTCCGAGAACGTCCGTAGAA
This sequence comes from Candidatus Nanopelagicales bacterium, assembly GCA_031360335.1. GTDB lineage: Bacteria > Actinomycetota > Actinomycetes > S36-B12 > CAIYMF01 > Longivirga. The sequence continues at coordinate 3,533 of JANMBJ010000033.1, read as the reverse complement.
GGAGATCCGCGGTGTACGCCATCGTCAAGGCCGGCGGCCGGCAGGAGAAGGTCGCAGTCGGCGACGTGTTCGAGCTCGACCGGATCAGCACAGAGCAGGGTGCCACGTTGACGCTCCCCGCCCTGCTCCTGGTCGACGGCGACTCGGTCACCAGCGACGCCACCACCCTCGCGGGTGTGACCGTCACCGCCGAGGTCGTCGAGCACACCAAGGGTCCGAAGATCCGGATCATGCACTACAAGAACAAGACTGGTTACCGTCGCCGTCAGGGTCACCGCGCGCAGCTCACGCGCGTGAAGATCACCGGCATCGAGACGGCCTGACGGCGTAGGGGACTGACTCATGGCTCACAAGAAGGGTGCTTCCAGCACCCGAAACGGTCGCGACTCCAACTCGCAGCGCCTCGGCGTGAAGCGCTTCGGTGGTCAGGTTGTGAAGGCCGGCGAGATCATCGTCCGCCAGCGCGGCACCCACTTCCACCCCGGTGACAACGTCGGCCGCGGCAAGGACGACACCCTGTTCGCCCTCACCCCGGGCGCCGTCGAGTTCGGCACCGCTCGCGGTCGCCGGGTCGTCAACGTCGTCGGCGTCTAGCTCCCGACACCACGCGAACACTCCGTGAGGGGGCGAGCCGGTCGGCTCGCCCCCTCACGCATGCACGGAGCACGACCTGCGGTGCCTCACGCGCAGATCACCGACCGGCACCATCTGATGATCACGGCAGCAGCCGCGAGACGGCACGACCTGCGAACGGCCTAGGAGCGACGAGCACATGACCACCTTCGTGGATCGCGTCGTCCTGCACGTGTCCGGCGGCGACGGCGGCCACGGCTGCGTCTCGGTCATGCGCGAGAAGTTCAAGCCCCTCGGTGGACCCGACGGTGGCAACGGCGGCCACGGCGGCGATGTCCGCCTCGTCGTCGACAGCAACGTCACCTCGCTGCTGGAGTTCCACCACGGTCCGCACCGTCGCGCCGGAAACGGCAAGCCGGGCGAGGGCAGCAACCGCAACGGCGGCAACGGCGACTCGATCGTCCTGCGGGTGCCACCGGGCACCAGCGTGCAGAGCTCCCGCGGCACCGTGCTCGCGGACCTCGTCGCCGCTGGCATGGAATTCGTCGTGGCCCGCGGCGGCCACGGTGGTCTCGGCAACTCCTCCCTCGCGAGCACCCGGCGCAAGGCTCCTGGTTTCGCCCTCTTCGGTGAGCCCGGTGACGATCTCGACATCGTGCTCGAGCTCAAGAGCGTCGCCGACGTCGCGCTCGTCGGCTTCCCCAGCGCTGGCAAGTCCTCGCTCATCGCGGCCATGTCGGCGGCCCGTCCCAAGATCGCCGACTACCCGTTCACGACCCTCGTGCCGAACCTCGGCGTGGTCACCGCCGGCGACACGATCTTCACCGTCGCCGACGTGCCCGGCCTGATCCCCGGTGCGAGCCACGGCAAGGGGCTCGGGCTGGAGTTCCTCCGGCACGTCGAGCGCTGCCACGTCCTCGTGCACGTGCTCGACTGCGCCACGCTCGACCCGGGCCGCGACCCGCTGAGCGACCTCGAGGCGATCGAGCACGAGCTCGCGCAGTACGGCGGCACCGAGGGTGACCTCGCCGACCGGCCGCGCATGGTCGCACTCAACAAGGTCGACGTACCCGAGGGTCGCGAGCTCGCCGACCTCGTCGCACCGATGCTGCGCGAGCGCGGGCTCACCGTCGTCGAGGTCTCGGCGGTCGCACACGACGGTCTCAAGGCCCTCGGGTTCGCGATGGCAGAGATGGTCAAGGCAGCCCGCCTGGCCGCGCCGGTCGACGTCGCACCGCGCATCGTCCTGACCCCCAAGGCTGTCGACGAGACCGGCTTCGACGTCGTGCTCGAGAACGACGAGGACGGCGGCGTGCGCTTCCGGGTGCGCGGTGAGCGGCCCCAGCGCTGGGTGCGCCAGACCGACTTCGGCAACGACGAGGCGGTCGGCTATCTCGCTGAGCGCCTCGCGCGCCTCGGCGTCGAGGATCGGCTCCTCAAGCTCGGAGCCCGGGCGGGAGCCACGGTGCTCATCGGGCCCGAGGACAACGCCGTGGTCTTCGACTGGGAGCCCACGGTGGCCGCCGGCAGCCCGCTCACCGGTCCACGCGGCAGCGACGACCGCCTCTACACCTGACCCGCGTGGGCCATTCTCACCGCAGCGCCGCTTCGCAGTCCGCACCGCGCCCGTACCCGACCCGAACGCTGGTCGCGCTCCGTCTGCGCGTGACAGCCGACGTGCCACCGCGCGGCGTCCGCAGGCGCTAGCGTCGCGCCATGAGCGTGGACGCACCGGACGTCGTGGCCGATCTGGCACCGCCGAGCCCGACCGTGGCGGGCTGGCGGCCGCGCACGGTCATCGCGTCGCTCGTCGCCGTGCTGGCAGTTGTGGGGCTGGTGCTCGGCTTCCTCAGTGCGAGCCGGCCGACGATCACGTCCGGCACCATCATCACGCCGGGTCACGGGATCACGGAGCTCACCGACGGCGTGGAGACGACCCGATGGGTGCAGACGGCCCAGCGGGCGTTCGTGTCCTTCACCGTGCGCAACGCCGGTGACCGCACCGTCACGCTCACCTCTGCCCTCGACCCCCTGCGCGGTCCCGACGCGATGCCTCGGCAGTCCCTCGGCTTCCTCGCCGACATCCCACCCAACGGCGGGATGCCACCGACTCTCGAGACCGCCGATCCCGCGGGCCTCCTCAGCAGCATCGCGGTCGAACCGGGGGCCGAGGTCTACGTCGTGCTCAAGGTCTACTTCCCCTGTGTCGCTCCGTTGTCAGAGCTCGCCAAGTCCGCGAGGTACGGCATCGGCGACGTGCCCGTCACCGCGAGTGTCCTCGGGCGCTCGACCGCACTCGACATCCCGTTGCCCTATCCGCTCGAGATACCGCGCGACAGCTCACGCGAGTGCACCGCCGAGCTCTTCACCCCCTAGCGATCAGTACGCCGGACGACGTCGCTCTGTCGGCTCATGCTCAGTGGGGCCGTCCGCCATGGGCCGCCGGTTGTAGTCCGTGGTCCGTGGTCGCGAGTCAGTGGTTCGTGGTCCGTGGTCGCGAGTCAGTGGTTCGTGGTTCGTGGTCCGTGGTCGGTGCGACGCGGCCGTCGCGATGGTCGCGTCGTGGTCGGTCCCGGGAGAGAGTTCCGAGGCTGGACGACCGGTGTCGTCGTGGTGAGGCGGTTGAGCTGATCCCGATCCGCTACGTCTTGGCCCTCGTCCGACGTCGTCGCGTCCGACCACGCCGGACGCACCCTGGGCATCGCCCAGCGCGGAACCGGTGGCGACAGTCCGGACTGTCAGATCCCCCTGCCATGATGATGGTCGGACAGTGAGTGACATCGCCGTAACCCTATGTGCACCAACCATTTGGGCGGATTTGGCAGTTGACACGTTAGTACTGGTGTCTTATACTGAGGTCACACGAGGAGGTGCCATGACTGACCCGTCCCACGACGACCCCGCAGAGTCTCGCGACGACGCGTCGGTGCGTGAGTCGTGGTCTGATGTGCCGTCGGACG
>JANMBJ010000005.1:0-1764 GCA_031360335.1 Candidatus Nanopelagicales bacterium | reverse complement strand
GGTTGCCGTCGAGGTCCGCCACGACGACCCGGGCGCCCTCCTCGGCGAAGAGCCGCGCGCCCGCGCGACCCATGCCCGACGCCCCACCGGTGATGATGATGACCTTGTCCTCAACGAGCTTCATGGAGTCCTCCGGGTTGGCTGACGGGAAGGCTGATGATGGTGGTGCGCAGCTGGGTGTAGTGGAGGAGCGCCTCGAGACCCTTCTCGCGTCCGATGCCGCTGTTCTTCCAGCCGCCGAACGGCGTCTCCACGCCACCACCGAACCAGTTGTTGACGTAGACCTGTCCTGCTTCCAGCTGCGACGAGAAGCGCATGGCGCGCTCGAGACTGCTGGTCCACACGCCGGCCACCAGTCCGTAGTCGGTGTCGTTGGCCATGGCCAGCGCCTCGTCGTCGGTGGAGAACGAGGCCGCGACCAGCACCGGGCCGAAGATCTCCTCACGGACGAAGCGCGAGTCCTGGGCCGCCTCGTAGATCGCCGGGCCGACGTAGAAGCCGCGCGGATGGCGGTCCAGGACCTCAGGCCTCACCTCGAGGACGGGCGAGGCGCCGCACTCGGCCGCGGACGCGAGGAACGCCTGAACGCGGGCGAACTGCTCCGGCGTCGCGATCGGACCGACGTCCGGGTCCTCGGCGCCGGGGCCGACGCTGATCCGGGCCATCCGCTCGCGCAGCAGCCCGAGGAACTCGTCGTACACGGACTGCTCGACGTAGAGCCGACTGCCCGCGGAGCAGGCCTGCCCCGCGTTGTAGGTGATGGCCAGGACCGCGCCCTCGACCGCGCGCCCGAGGTCGGCGTCCGCGAACACGATGTTCGGCGACTTGCCGCCGAGCTCGAGGCCGACGGGGATCAGGCGGTCCGCGGCGGAGCGCGCGATGATCCGCCCCACCTCGACCGACCCGGTGAACATGACCCGGCGTACACCCGGGTCCTCCACGAGCGCGGCGCCTGTGGTGGGGCCGTCGCCAGGAACGACGTTGAGCACTCCTGGTGGCAGGCCGCACTCCGACGCCAGCTGCGCGAGCAGCGGGTTGCTGAGCGGCGCGTCCTCGGCCGGCTTCACGACCACGCAGTTCCCCGTCGCCAGCGCAGGCGCGATGCTGCGTGCTGCCTGCTGCAAAGGGGAGTTCCACGGCAGGATGACGCCGATGACGCCGTACGGAGCGTGCTCGCTGAATGCGTGGTAGTCCGGACCGAGGGCGATGACCTCGCCGTACAGCTTGTCGGCGGCGCCGGCATAGAACTCGAAGTACCTCGCGGCGACCTCGACGTCGCCCAGGGCCAGGGTGGTCGGCTTCCCGGTGTCGAGGCTCTCGACCTCTGCGAGCTCGTGCGCCTGCTCGCGGATGCGCTGAGCGATGGCCGTGAGGATCCGGCCCCGCACCGCGGGCTTGGTGCGCGACCAGGCGGAGAAGGCGTCCTGCGCCGACTGGACGGCGCGTCTCACGTCGGCCCGGCTTCCCACAGGGATGGTTGCGAGGACGTCGCCCGTGGACGGGTCCACCGTCTCGTAGCGATCCGTCGCCTCGAGCACGGTGGGCGCGCCGTCGATGTAGGCGTCCGTGATGAAGACCAGTCGCGCCATGGGTTACCTCCGCCGTGCCGTGGTGGGCTGAAGTCGGGTGTGGTCGGTCTGCGCGACTGAGCCCCGCACGTCTCCGCCCGGGACGAGGCCCATCCCCCGCGCGACCTCGTCCGCGCACACCTTCATGGCGGCGACGAGATCCGGGAGGTCGGCGTCGGAGATCAGGTCGCGCAGG
>JANMBJ010000448.1:0-33173 GCA_031360335.1 Candidatus Nanopelagicales bacterium | reverse complement strand
GTCGGCGTGTCGTCCACAGATTCGAGATGTGGGCGGGGCGCTGCGACGACGGCTTCAGACGGTAGCTGTTGATTGCTGAAAGTAGTTGTGGCCCACGGGGTTTCAGCCGCGATCGACTGTCGGAGGTGGTCGTTAGTGTTTCTGGCATGACGTCGAACCAGACCACGCTCGCCTGCGAGATGGCGGCTGTGCTGGGAGAGTTCACCGCGGTCTCGGCGCGGCTGGCGTCGTTGGCTGCGGCAGGTGGGTGGTCGGCGGTCCACACGGCGTCGCTGCCGGGCCTGGTCGCGGCAGCGGCTCTCGCCAGTGACCAGAGTCAGTCGGTGATCACCCTCGGTGTCGGACAGCTCCACCGTTCCGGCGCGCTCGCAGCACAGGGCTATCTGTCGACGACGCGGTGGATGGAGAACGAGGTCGGGGCCTCGCGTTCTGATGCCGCCGCCATGCTGGCCCGGGCCGCCGCGCTCGAGTCGGACTACCCGTCGACGCGTGACGCGCTGCTCGCGGGAGACATCACGGGGGCGAAGGCGTCGGAGATCACCCGGGGCATCGACACCGCGCTGCGCGGTCTGCCCGTCGATCACCTCGATGACCAGCGGGCTGCTGCTGAGCAGATCCTGATCGAGCTGGCCCGCACCGCGACCGCGGCGCAGGTCCGCAAGGCAGCGACGAGGCTGAGGTTCTTCCTCGATGCTGACGGCACGACGGCGGCCGCTCTGGCCGCGCACGACGACCAGACGCTGCGGATCACCGCGACCGGGGCGATGGTCCGGGTCGATGGGTGGCTCGACGCCGAGGGCGGCGCCATCGTGACCACGGCGTTGGACCAGATCGTCACCGACTGGTTTCGCACCGGATCGCTCCCGGTCGAGGACCGGCTGCCTGACGGTGTCGACCCCGACTCGGTGGAAGGGCGGCGAGCCCGCCGCCCACGGCGCACGCACCTCATGGGGTTGGCGTTGGTGGAGCTCGCCCGCCGCCAGCTCGAGAACGGTCTGCTCGGGTCCCGCCACGAGGTCAAGCCCCACGTGGTGCTCACCGCCGACATCGCCGACATCACCTCCGGTCGTGGTGGTGAGGTCCTCCTGCCGGGCCAGGACGATCCGGTTCTGGTCCCGTCGGTGGCGGTGAGCCGGATGCTGTGCGACGCCATGATCACCGGGGTCCTCGCTCGGCGTCGGACCTGCGACGTCCGAGGTGATCGCGATGCGGACCTCGCAGAGTGGCTGAGGGAGATATCGCACGAAGTTCTCTACGTCGGACGCACCCACCGCATCGTGCCGCCGAGGCTGCGCCGCGCGCTCGAACGCCGGGATCGCCACTGCGCGTTCCCCGGATGCCGGGTCGACGTGAGTCGCACCCACGCCCACCACGTCACCCCGTGGGAAGCAGGCGGCTCGACCGACATCGACAACACCGTCCTGCTCTGCTCGCGGCATCATCACGTCGTCCATGAAGGAGGGTGGTCGGTCACCGCCACCGGGCTGAGGCCGACGGAGCCGGGGTATTGGGCGTTCGCCCCACCCAGACTCCGGCCCTGACCAGCAGGGCCACCCCTCGACCGTCAGCACCCGACCCGACCGCCTCCCCAGGAGGTCGGTCCCGTCGGCATGTCCTGCGCACAGCCCGAACGAGATCCGGCACTATCGCTCGCATGACAGTCTCGGTACGGCACCTGACCTCGCCGTCAGCAGACGAAGTCGCAGCTGTTGCAGCGATCTTCGATCAGTATCGAGTCCACTACGGCGAGACCGCTGATGTGGAGCAATCAGTCCGTTGGTTGCGGGAGAACATGCGGGCCGGTCGCATTCACACGTTCGTTGCGGAAGGCCGAGCGAGGCTCGTCGGCTTCGCGATCACGATGCAGGTGCCGGCTTCCCAGCGGCTCTCCCATTTCTGGCAGATCAGAGATCTGTTCGTGCCGCCGCAGCACCGTCGCCTCGGCATCGGTGCCGCCCTTCTCGGTGCAGTCCGAGCTTCCGCTGTTGAGTCGGGTGCGCTGCGCTTGGTCCTGCAAACCGAGGAGGAGAATGGTCCTGCGCTTGCCCTCTACGCCGAGGTTGGCTTCGTCCCGGTGATTGGCTACCGTGCCCTGACGCTGCCACTCGACTAGCGAGCCTGCCGTGCGCTCGCCGCTCGACGAGAGACCCTGCGCTATGTGCAGGTGTGCCACAGCCTGCGTCCCTTGCCTCAGAGGGCCAGACGTCATGAGCTGGACCTCGTCTTCTGGGACGCGCTCACGTTCTCTGCCCAGAGGATCGAGATGGATCAGGACCTGAGGTCAGTCCAACACCAGCACACCTTGACTGGTGACGTTGCTCCGCGACGTCGGTCGAGATCGGTGACGGGATGCGCCCTGATCCGTCTTCGATCAAGGACCACTCGGGGGACACGTGCGACGACCGAGGCTGTGGTGGGGCCGGCGTCGGATGACCGGATCTTCGCCTGCCCGCAGGGATGGTCGTTCCGCTCGCGCACGTTCATCAAGGGGAACCTGCTCATCAGCTCGACTGACCCGGCGCTCGATCCCGTAGTGGCGGAAATGCTCGGTCCTGGCGTCGTGGACATCGAGTCGGTCAGCTAGCGGGTGATTGGCGTGACCGGCCGACGGGGACGTCGTGGCCGTTGGCAAGACAGCGGAGCGGTCCGTGAGCAGGATGGTCACCATGGCAGTCACCAGGACGCGGGCGGCTCTCTCGGTGCAGCACGAGCGGCTCGGCGCAGCACAGGTCACGGCGACCCTCGGGCTCGAGCCGACGGACTCCTTCGAAGTCGGGGACGCCTACGCGCGAGACACCCTCACCCGGGATCACTCGCACTGGTCGCTCGAGAGCCCGTCCACCGACGCGGCCGTCGGAGCGCAGCTGCGGGCGCTCTACGACGTGATCTCGTCGCGACATCAGGCGCTCGAATCCCTCGTCGCGCAGGGCTTCACGCTCACCTGGACCTGCTTCGTCGCGGAGGACGCTGGCGACGGTGCGGTGCTGCTCGAGGTGTCGCTGCTGCGCGACCTCGCGACCCTGCCGATCGACCTGTGGGTCGACTCGTTCGCCGACGGTGAGCAGCCGGCCTGACCTCGGTCAGCCAGCCCGGTCACCGAGCACACGTCGTACGGCCGTGAGCTCGGGACGCCCTAGTCTCGGGGCGTGGCACCCCTCTTCGCACTCGCCGGACGTAGTGCGCTGGTCTCCGGCGTCGGCTCGCCTGACGGCATCGGGATGGCATGCGCTCGCCTGCTCGGCGGTCAGGGCGCACGGCTCGTCGTGACCGCGACGTCGGAGCGGGTGCTCGAGCGGGCCGACGAGCTGAGGGCCGAAGGGCTCGACGTGGTCGGTATGACGGCCGATCTCGCTGACGTCACGAGCACGGCGGCGCTCGTGAGCGCCGCGACCCGTCAGCTCGGCACGATCTCGATCCTGGTCAACAACGCCGGGATGGTGCAGAGCGGTGTGTCGATCCAGAGCGGCACCCTCGTCGAGCAGCCCGCGGACGCCTGGGCCCGCCAGCTCGAGATCACGCTGATGACGGCGGTCAACCTGACGCGACTGGTCATCCCGCAGATGCGCGTGGCCCACCATGGGCGCATCGTCATGATGTCGAGCGTGACGGGGCCGCTCGTGTCTGCCGCGGGTAGCAGTGCGTATTCGGCGGCGAAGGGTGGCATCGACGGCCTCATGCGGGCGGTCGCGATCGAGGAGGGGCCGCGCGGCATCACCTGCTCGTCGGTCGCGCCCGGGTGGATACGTACGTCGTCGTCCGAGCCGGACGAGCTCGTCGCAGGGGTGCACACGCCGGTCGGGCGACCGGGGACGCCCGAGGAGGTTGCGGCGATGGTGGTTTTCCTGGCGAGTGACGAGGCGTCCTACGTCACGGGTCAGTCGTTCGTCGTCGACGGCGGAAACACCATCCAGGAGATCAAGGGCTCGTAGCGCGACCGCGCTGGCCCGCGGGCGACGCGCGATGATGGCGACGCGACGAGAGGCCGAGGCGCGCCCGGCGATGACGCGGCGGCAGATCGGGGCCAGAGCCGGGGCGAGAGTCGAGTTCAGTGGGGAAGACTGCGGGCGCCTGGCGCACCCCCCCACTGACGCTGAACGCGTCAGTGGGGGGCAGGGCACATTCATCCGGAAAGGGTGGGGGCTAGCCTCGGGTGACGAGACCTAGGGCGGCGGCGATGCCGAGGACCGAGCGCGGGGCGTAGGCCGAGCGCCAGAGGCCGCCGTGTGCCGCCTGGTGCGACCAGGCGTCGTCGGGGTGGGCGATCGCCGCGTCGGGCCTGGCCAGCGAGCCGGGCGAGCGCAGGTCGTGCACGAGCAGCGCGGCCATGAGGGTGTTCGACGTCGAAGGCTCGAAGACCTCCACGCCGAACCGGTGCGCGCCGGCGTAGGCCGCAGCCAACGCCTTGTTCTTCACGACCGATCGCGTACGCGTCGCCGGCGCGATGTTGAGCGAGGTCCACGTGCCGTCGACCCTGCTCTGGGTGGCGCGCCATCGCTGCAACCGCTTGGCCAGGGCGTAGTTCGGCCCCTGCTGAGGAACGAGGCAGTCAGCGATGCCGACCTCACCGCGGTCCGTCGTCACCGTCTCCGGATAGTTGGGGGCGAAGCGGCCCACGGCACGCAGCGGGAGCTGGGCCAGACCCGATGCGCCGCGCGCACCCCATCGGCGCCGAGACTCCTCGACGGCGCTCGCGGGGACGGCGTAGACATCGGTGGGCGTGGCCAGGAAGGCGAGCCCGACGTCGGATCGCTGCGCGATGAGGGCGTGCGCGAGGGCATCGGCGGCGAGCGCGACGCGGACGTGGGTGGCACCGTCGGCGTAGGTGTAGGTGCCAAGAGTGAACGGACCCTCGATCTGGGCGATCCAGGTGTGCAGCTCGGGCAGCTGTCGGATGAGATCGATTCCGGCGACTGCCGCGAGCGCGGTGTCGTCGTCGGGCTGTGCGCCGTGCGGCACCGGAACGGTGAGGCGCCCCGACGACGATCGCGCGGTGGCGATCACTCGCGCCCAGATCTCAGGTCGTGGCAGGTCGACCGCCACGACGTGTGCGCCCCAGCGGAGCACCGACCGCAGTGGACCTATCTCTGCTCCGGCGCCGAGAACGACCACCGTGACACCGGAGAGGTCGAGCCACTCGGGGTGGTCGATGAGGGTGTGGATCGACGTCGCGAACCCGCGCTCGACGATGCCTTCGGCGACCCAGGCGTCGAGTCGCCGGCGGTTCTCCGCGCCGAAGAGCCGCTTGCCGCGGTAGGGCACCGACAGCCCAGTGTCGCGACTGGCCACGCCGAAGATGGTGACCGCGTCGAACGCCGGTGTCGGGTTGGACGTGACCGCCTCGAGCAACGGGATCGCCCGGCCACCGCGGTGGAACACCGTGCGCTCGTGCAGCGCGGCGAGGCCGGCACGAGCTACGGCGTCCGCGGCCGTCGCCGTCCGGGTGCCCTCGACCACGAGGTCGCGATACGGCGCGAGATAGCCGCCTCTCCAGTCGCGGACCGCCGACGAACGCACCGCAGCGTCCGGGTCGACGGCGAGCAGCGCCGACCCGACGACAGCCTTGCCGACTGCCGTGGTGCTCACCCGACCGTCGGGAGCACCGACGAGGTCGACCCCGCGATCAGGGTCGAGCGTGACGACGCCGTCAGGGGAGCTCACGGAGCACATCCCACCACGACGACCGCTGGGTGCCGGTCGACCTCATCGCGAGGTCTCCGCCAGCACGATGCCGATGAGCACGACGATGCCGCCCACGATCTGGAGCGGGGAGAGCACCTCGCCGAGAAACACCCAGGCGATCGCGGACGCGATCACGGGTTCGGTCATCCCAACGACTGATGCCTGGGTGGCTCGCAGGTGTCGGAGCGACTGCAGCACGAGGGCGAAGGGCACGACGGTCCCGAGCACCACCATGTACGCCGAGTAGGCCCACCCCGGGAACGCGGGGCCGTAGCCGCCGAGGGACTCCGTGAACGACAGCGTCTCCCAGGGGAAGTTCCACCAGGGGAGCAGCAGCGCCCAGAACCCGGCAGCAAAACCGAAGCCCCACATCGTGAGCGAGATCGGATCGCGCTGCGTGACGAGCTTCTCGCCCTCGACGTAGTAGAGGGCGAGAGCCGCGGCGGCGCCGAGAGCCGCCACCACTCCGATGAGGTCGAGCGTGAGTCCCTGCCACACCTGGGCCACCATCGCGAGGCCGAGGAACGCCAGGAGCAGCGCGCCAAAGACTCTGTCGCGCACGGGCTCACGCATGACGAACCGGAACCACAGGGCGACCATGATCGGTGCGGTGAACTCGAAGAGCAGCGAGACGCCGACCGGAAGTCGCAGGATCGACACGAAGTAGAGGGACTGGGTCGTGGCGATGCCGAGGATGCCGTAGACCGCCAGTCGGACGACCTCACTGCGGTGCAGTCGGAAAGCAGAGCGGTTCACGACCAGCACGACGATGACGAGCACGACGAAGGCGGCCGTGACCCGCAGCTGGGAGAGGCGGTACCACGGGATCCCGTGCAGCATCTGGACCTTGCTCACCGTGCCGTTGAGGGCGAACAGCGTTGCCGCGACGAGGTAGGTGAGATAGCCGAGCAAGGGACGCCGGTCGACCTGGGTCACGAGCGGCGTCTCGAGCGAGCTCACGGTGCGACGGCCCCCGGGACGGCTCCGGCCGCGGTGTAGACCTCGAGAGTGCGCGTGGCCACGACGTCCCAGCCGAAGTCCGCGACCGCGCGTGCGCGACCGCGGACGCCCATCGCCTTGGCCCGCTGGGGGTCGGCCACGAGGACGTTGACCGCGTCGGCGAAGGCGTGCTCGAAAGCCTTGGGCTCAGAGGCGTCATAGGGCACGAGGAGGCCGGTCTCACCGTCGACGACGACCTCGGGGATGCCGCCCACGTCGGAGGCGATCACGGCGGTCTCGCAGGCCATCGCCTCGAGGTTGACGATGCCGAGCGGCTCATAGACCGACGGGCACAGGAAGGCCAGCGCGTGCGTGAGCAGCTGCTGCACGACCGGGCGTCGTGCATGCTCCTGAATCCACACGACGCTGCGACGCTCCTGGAGCGCCGCCACCGCGCGCGCGGACTCCGCACCGATCTCCGGTGTGTCGGGAGCCGATGCGCAGAACACCAGCTGCACCGACTCGTCGAACCGCTCCGCCGCAGCGAGCAGGTGCGCGATGCCCTTCTGGCGCGTGATGCGCCCGACGAACACGACGTAGGGACGTGACGGGTCGACGCCGTACTCCGCGAGGTGGTGGTTGGCCGGCTCCGGCCGCCAGCCGATGGTGTCGATGCCGTTGCGTACGACGTGGACCTTGTCCGGGTCGACGAAGGAGTAGGCGTCGAGCAGGTCGAGCTTCATGCCGTCGGACACCGCGATGACGGCCGCGGCCTCGCGGTAGGACGACGCCTCGATCCAGGACGAGATGCGATAGCCACCACCGAGCTGCTCCGCCTTCCACGGCCGACGTGGCTCGAGGGAGTGCGCCGTGATGACGTGAGGGACCCCGAACAGCTCGCCGGTCAGGTGTCCGGCGAGGTTGGTGTACCAGGTGTGGGAGTGGACCACGTCGACATGGTCGAGCACCCGGACCATGTCGAGATCGATCGCCAGCGTCTGCAGCGCAGCGTTGGCCTCAGCGAACTCCGGGTGGACGACGTGCCCCACGGCGCCCGTCCGGGTCGGACCGAAGGCGTGGACATGGACGTCGGCCCGCGGTCGTAGCTCGCGGACGAGCTCGTCGACGTGCACGCCGGCCCCTCCGTAGACGTCCGGCGGCCATTCCCTGGTAAGGATCCCTACTCGCAGCACAGAGCGCAGCCTAGGGCGTCGCGACCGGTCGCTGTCCTGACAGCGGGAGAACCCTGCGGCTCTCCGACCCCGCCGCCTCCGCGACTCCCACCGGCCGGAGGGAGCCACCCTGGCCGGCAGCTGCCAGTCGATGGCCCGCCCGGCGATCGCCCGCCCGGCAGACTGACGGAGGAACCGCGTTTCTCTCCGTCTCGAACCTCACTCCGCAGCGGCACCACCGGTCTACTGTGTGCACGTGGCAAACCGTGACGTGCTCGGAATCGTTCTCGCAGGAGGTGAGGGCAAGCGCCTCATGCCGCTCACCGCGGACCGGGCGAAACCTGCCGTGCCGTTCGGGGGTGCCTATCGCCTCGTGGACTTCGTCCTGTCCAACCTCGTCAACGCCGGCTATCTGAGGATCTGCGTCCTCACGCAGTACAAGAGCCACTCGCTCGACCGCCACATCACGACCACGTGGCGGATGTCGACGCTCCTCGGCAACTACGTCACTCCGGTTCCGGCGCAGCAGCGCCTCGGCCCCCGGTGGTACACCGGCAGCGCCGATGCGATCTTCCAGAGCCTCAACCTCGTCTACGACGAGAGCCCGACCTACGTCGTGGTGTTCGGTGCCGATCACGTCTATCGCATGGACCCGCAGCAGATGGTCGACCAGCACCGGGCGTCCGGCGCCGGTGTCACCGTTGCCGGGATTCGGGTGCCCAAGGAGCAGGCCGACCAGTTCGGCGTGATAGAGACGGGTCCTGACGGTCGCTCGATCGCCCGCTTCGTCGAGAAGCCCAGCGATCCCGTCACGATCCCCGGTGACCCCGACCATGTCTATGCCTCCATGGGCAACTACGTCTTCACCACCGACGTCCTCGTCGAGGCGCTGCGCATCGACGCGGGCGATGACGGCTCGGTGCACGACATGGGCGGCAACATCATCCCGATGATGGTCGAGCAGGGCATGGCCGAGGTCTACGACTTCGACGACAACGTCGTGCCTGGTTCGACCGAGCGCGACAAGGGCTACTGGCGCGACGTCGGGACCCTCGACGCCTACCACGACGCGCACATGGACCTCGTGTCGGTGCACCCGATCTTCAACCTCTACAACCGGCACTGGCCGATCCTGTCCCACCTGCCGCCGCTGCCGCCGGCGAAGTTCGTCGAGGGCGGCAACAGCCACGAGTCGATGGTCGGTGCGGGCTCCATCATCGCCGGCGCGCACGTGCGCAACTCGGTGCTGTCCTACGACGTCAATATCCGCGAGGGTGCCTACGTCGAGGGCGCGGTCCTCATGCCGGGCGTCAAGATCGGCCGAGGTGCCGTCATCCGCCGGGCCATCCTCGACAAGAACGTCCAGGTGCCCGACGGTGCGCAGATCGGGGTCAACCTCGAGTCCGACCGTCAGCGCTACACCGTGAGCGACAGCGGGATCATCGTCGTGGGCAAGGGCCAGAAGGTCGAGATCGGGTGACGCGTCCGGTCGCAGTCGTCACCGGAGCCGGTGGCGGGCTCGGCCGGGTGCTCGTCGAGAGCCTCGATCGCGAGGGTTTCGACGTCGTCGGCGTCGACATCACCGGCACCGACCGGCACCTCGACGTGACGGATGCGGCGGCGTGCCGGGCGCTTGCCGACGAGCTGCTCCCGCGGGTCTGGGTCAACAACGCCGGTGTGCTGGGCGCGGGAGACGCCGCGATGCAGCCCGACGAGATCGTCGAACGGGTGATCGGCGTCAACCTGCTCGGCGTCATCCATGGCACCCGCGCGGCCGTGAACACCATGCGGCACAGCGGCGGCGGGCACGTGATCACCATCGCGTCCCTCGCGTCATGGGTGCCCGTGCCGGGTGAGGCGGTCTACGCCGCGACCAAGGCGGGAGTGCTGTCGTTCACCCTCGCGATGCAGGCAGAGCTCCGAGCCCAGGGGGTGCGTGACGTCCGGCTGTCGGCGGTGTGCCCCGACGGCATGCTCACGCCGATGCTCACCGATGTGCTGGGCGACGACGCGCTGGCGCTGTCGTTCTCGGCGCCCCGGCTCGTCGAGCCGCAGCAGGTGGCCGATCGGGTCGTGTCCCTGATCAGCCGGCCGCGGCTGGTGAGCAGCGTTCCGCACTGGCGCGGAGCGCAGGTGCGGTTGTTCTCCGGGATGCCTGACCTCGTGCTGCGCGCAGCGCCCGCCTTCACCCGGATCGGGCTGGCCAACCTCGCGAAGGCACGAGCTCAGGCGGTCGGTGCAACCCGATCGGCGCGGTCCGGCTCGGCCTGAGCCAGGTCGACGTCCGCGAGGTCGACGTCCGAGAGGTCGACCGGAGCGAGTTCGACCGGGGTACGCGCGGACTGGTGCGTGGTGAGCACGCGGCCGTCGGCGTACAGCAACGCGTGGTCGCGCGCTTCGACGCGGGCGGCTGCCCGATGACGACGTGCTGAGCCGCTCCACCCGCACGAGCAGGTCGCGATGGTGAACCGACCGTCGGCGAGAGTGACCTCGTGCTGCGGGGTGTGCGCGACGCGCGACGCGGTGAGTTCCACCGGCGCCTCGGTGCCACGGGCGCGCTCGCTCGGGTGCGTCGGGGAGGTCACGAGCCCAGCGTAGACACATCCTGAACGCCGGTGCGGGGCAGACCGGTAAACGTCTGCCTAGGCAGAGCCGGCCGCCCGCTCGGGACTTCGCTCGAGCGCCGACCCCGCTGCTACTTGCCCAGGACCGTGCGGAAGTCCACGGCGCCCTTTGGGGCGGTGATGGAGACCGGGATGCCCCAGTTGCTGAGCTTCATGCTCACGACTGCGGTGACGCTATGGGAGGCCATGGTCATCGTCAGGCTCTCGCGCAGCTGCGCCATCCGGCCCTGGCCGTCGATCCAGAGATCGACCGGGACGCTGGTCGGGGCAGACGCTCCCGCACCGAGCCCGGACATCATTGTCGACAGCGTCTTGCCGTCGAGCGTGCCCTTGTAGTGCGTCACCTCAACGCCGTCGAGGGTTTCGGCGCCGACCTTCGTGATCGCGGCCATGGCCGAGAGCTGCTTGAGCTGCTCCTCGACTCCGGGGCCGCTCCCGAGACCGGTCGCCTTCTTCGCCATGGCGCTGCCGGCGTCGATCTTGAACCACGTCGTGGGCATGCCCTTGGCGTCGTAGCGGAGGTAGATGGTGCCGTGGTCGAGGATCTCGTGAATGCCGATGTCCTGCTTCGCCCCCAGGGATGCGCCGGGGATCGTGCCGGTGAGGTCGGCCTGCAGGCCGTCCAGGCTCATGGGTCCGGTCATCGAGAAGTCGATCTTCTTCGTGCCGATCGTCATGGAGACCCCGGCCGTCATCTTCGCCGTCCCCATCGCCTTGGTCGCCGTGGATGCGGCCTTCACGGCGGCGACCGGCGTGAGGTCCGGCGAGGTGTCCGCCGCCTTCTGGCTGCCGCACCCGGTGAGGAGCAGGCCACCGACGACGATGGTGAGGGCGAGCTGGCGACGCATGGCGATCCCCCGATCACGGCCTGCGGACCACCCACAGGCGCGTTCAGATGTTCGCACGAGGTCGGCGCGCCGGACATCACTCGTTCGTACGACGCCTCAACCGTGACCCAACCGATGCCGGCGACCCACCAGGTGGTGGTCGGTCGTTCAGCTCTCGACGTCGACGACGGCCTTGCCGGAGAGCAGCGGGCGGACCCAGGCGCCGAACTCCTCGTGCACCGGGTGTGTCTGGTAGGCGCGAAGCCCGACGACGTCGTCGTGGGTGCTGACGAGCACGACGTCGGCCGCTCCCGCGTCGCCCAGCATGTCGACCCCGACGAACCAGGTTCGGATCGCGTCGATCTGCGGCTCGAGCGCCCGAAGGCGCGACACGCACTCGTCGATATCGACCTTGTCGGCGAAGGTGAACGACACGACGTGGGTGATCACGGCTGGCTCCTGGGGATGGCGTGGGATGGACGGACCCGAGGCTCACCGGCCGGCAGGTGGGCGAAGGCCGGACAAGATCACGAGTTGCGGTCACGACGTGCCCGTGAGGGGCCCAACGTGACCTTAGAGGCCACCAGCGTCCCGGCGGGGGTGAGTGGGGTGGGGGGCGGGCGGGGTAGCGTGGGGGGGAGGAGGTTGCCGTCATGGGTGGTCCGTGGGACGTTCAGGTGGTCGAGGTGTCGGCTCGCGACGGGCTGCAGAACGATCCGGCGGAGCTGTCGACGGCTCAGAAGGTCGAGCTGGTCCGGCGTACGACGGCAGCAGGGCTGACCCGGCAGGAGGTCGCAAGCTTCGTGAACCCGGTGCTGGTGCCGCGGATGGCCGACGCCGAGGCCGTCGTAGCGGCGCTGGCTGATGACCACGAGCGGGCCGCGGCGTCCTACATCGGGCTGGTGCTCAACGTGCGCGGCTTCGACCGCGCGGTGCTCACGCGGATCGACGAGGTCAACGTCGTCGTTGCCGCGAGCGACGAGTTCACCCATCGCAATCAGGGGATGTCGACCGACGACGCAGTCCGCACGGTCGAGCAGGTCGCTCCGCTCGCCCGCGCTGCCGGGCTCGTGCCGACCGTGACCGTGTCGACGTCGTTCGGGTGCCCGTTCTCGGGCGAGGTGCCGGTCGACCGGCTCGTCGCGCTCGCCGAGCGGCTGGCCGCGTCCGGTGTCGAGGAGATCGCGCTCGCCGACACCATCGGTGTCGCTGTACCCCGCGACGTCCGCGATCGCGTCCGAAGGGTCCGTGACGTGACCGGCGCCGTGCGTCTTCGGGCTCACTTCCACAACACGCGCAACACCGGCTACGCGAACGCGCTGACGGCGTACGAGGAGGGCGTACGTGTCCTCGACTCGAGCCTCGGGGGCATCGGCGGCTGCCCGTTCGCGCCGAGGGCCACCGGAAACATCGCGACCGAGGACCTCGTCTATCTCCTCGAGCGCTCCGGCGTGACCACCGGCCTCGACCTCGGCGGCCTCATCGCCGCGAGCGACTGGCTCGCCATCCAGCTGGGCCGCCCCACCCCGTCCCTCGTATCGAAGGCCGGCGGCTTCCCCACCCCCTGAAGGGGCCCGAGCTACTGCCCGAATCCTCGATTGCACAGGCTCACAACTACGGATTCAGGGTGCAACTCGAGGACGGTCAGCCGAAGCGGCCGGAGATGTAGTCCTCGGTGGCTTGCTGGGTGGGGGTGGAGAAGATGACGTCGGTGGGGGCGATCTCGATCAGACGGCCGGGCTTGCCGACGCCCGCGAGGTTGAAGAAGGCGGTCGTCTCGGAGACACGCGCTGCCTGCTGCATGTTGTGGGTCACGATGACGATCGTGAACCGCTCCTTGAGCTGGTCGATGAGGTCCTCGATGGCCAGGGTCGAGATCGGGTCGAGGGCGGAGCACGGCTCGTCCATGAGCAGCACCTGCGGCTCGATCGCGATGGCGCGCGCGATGCACAACCGCTGCTGCTGACCGCCGGAGAGACCCGACCCCGGCCGAGCGAGCCGGTCCTTCACCTCGTCCCAGAGGTTGGCGCCGCGCAGCGAGCCCTCGACCACCGCGTCGAGGTCGGACTTGGAGCGCTTCTTGCCCTCGAGGCGCAGACCCGCGACCACGTTGTCGTAGATCGACATCGTGGGGAACGGGTTGGGGCGCTGGAACACCATTCCGATGGTGCGCCGGACATTGACCGGGTCGATGGTCGAGCCGTAGATGTCCTCGCCGTCGAGGGTGATCTTGCCCTCGACGTAGGCTCCCGGAATCACCTCGTGCATGCGGTTGAGCGCACGCAGCACCGTCGACTTGCCGCAGCCGGAGGGACCGATGAATGCCGTCACCGAGCGGGGCTCGACGGCGAACGACACACCCTCGACAGCCTTGAAGGCGCCGTAGTAGATGTCGACGTCGGTGGCGTCGATGCGCTTGGCCATGGTGGTGATTCTTCCTCGGTGTCGTTGGGTGCAGTGCGGTCGGGTGGTAGGTCGGACGGTCGGTCAGCCGCGCTTGATGCCGGTGTAGCGAGCGATGATCTTGGCGGCGCCGTAGAGCACCATCACCAGCACGATCAGCACGAGCGCGCCCCCCCAGGCCCGGTTGACGGAGGCATCGGTCGCACTCGTGAACTGGTCCCAGATGAACGTCGGCAGCGCGGCCTGCGGACCCTTGAAGGGGTTGGTGTTGATGGACTGCGACAGGAACGTCGTGAGCAGCAGGGGCGCGGTCTCACCTGCCACCCGAGCGATCGCGAGCATCGCGCCGGTGACGATCCCGCCGAGCGCGGTCGGCAGCACGATCTTGAGGATGGTGCGCCACTTCGGGATGCCCAGGGCGTACGACGCCTCGCGCAGCTCGCGCGGCACGATGCGCAGCATCTCCTCGGTCGATCTCACGACCACCGGGAGCATGAGGATCGTGAGCGCGAGCGAGGCAGTGAAGCCGGAGCGCTCCATGCCGAGGGTGAGGACGAACGCCGTGAAGATGAACAGCCCGACGACGACCGACGGCACGCCCGTCATGACGTCGACGAAGAAGCTGATCGCGCGCGACAGCCGGCGTGACTTCGCTGAGGGGGCGTACTCCACGAGGTAGATCGCCGTGAGGATGCCGAGCGGCACCCCGAACAGCGCCGCGATCCCGACCTGCTCCAAGGTGCCGATGAGCGCGTGGTAGAGACCGCCGCCCTCGGAGCGCGGCGAGATGTTGCGCATCGACGTTGTCAGGAACGTGCTGCTGATGACGCTCAAGCCCTTGACGACCACTGTCGCCAGCACGGCGACGAGCGGCGCGATGGCGATCACGAACGTGGCGTAGACACCGGTCGTAGCGAGGCGGTCGACCGCGTGCCGGCGGCCCTCGACGCGGAAGCTCCACGTCGTCTGGATCGCGAGGAAGAGCAGCACGGCCACCACGACGGTGCCGGCCACGCCGGCGACCGAGGTCGTGAGGTTGAGGATGATCGCCAGCGCGATCGCACCGGCTGCTGATGCGGCGATGCCCCAGCGCGGCAGGCGGGCACCCGCGAGCGCCCGGTGGAGCAGCTCCTCGGACTCCGCGCGCTCGTCGCGCGTCAGCTCGGACATCAGTTGGCCCCCGAGAACTCGGACCTGCGGGCGATGATGATTCGCGCGGCCATGTTGACGACGAGGGTGATGACGAAGAGGACGAGGCCGCTGGCGACCAGTGCCGAGAGGCCGATGTCGCCCGCCTCGTTCCAGCGCAACGCGATGTTGGCAGCGAAGGTGTTGCCACCGGGCGCGGTGATCTGCCAGTTGATCGTGTACGACGCACTGAGGATCAGCGCCACGGCGATCGTCTCGCCGAGAGCGCGGCCGAGGCCGAGCATCGAGGCGGAGATCATGCCGGGGCGGGCGAACGGGAAGACGGAGAGCCGCACCATCTCCCACCTCGTCGCGCCGAGCGCGAGAGCCGCCTCGATGTGCGCGCGTGGCACCTGGACGAAGACCTCGCGACTGATGGCGGACACGGTCGGCAGCACCATGATTGCCAGCACGACGGACGCGATGAGGATCGACTTGGAGTACTGCCCGCTGTCGTTGCGGAAGAGCGGGATGAAGCCGAGGTAGTCGTTGAGCCACTTCCCGAGACCCTCCATCTGCGGGGTGAGGAACTGCAGGCCCCACATGCCGAAGATGATCGAAGGGACGGCCGCGAGGAGGTCGGTGACGAAACCGAGCACCGAGGCGAGCCGCGGAGGTGCGTAGTGCGCGATGAACAGCGCGATGCCGATGCCGACGGGCACGGCAAGGATCATCGCGATCAGCGCCGTCATCAGGGTGCCGAAGGTGAGCGCCGCGATGCCGAAGACTGACGGCTTCTGGTCCGGGAACCACTCAGACGTCGTGAAGAAGTTGGCCGTGTTGGCCTGCAGCGACGGGATCGCCTTCCAGATGAGGAAGGCGGCGATGGCCGCCATCGTCACCAGGATGAAGATGCCCGCTGTACGCGACAGCCCTAGGAAGACGCGGTCGCCCCGACGGACGGCGCTGCCCTCGATGCCGACCGTCGGAGACGGTGTGGCGGGGTGCTCGATCTGCGTACTCATGCAGGGACTTCCCGGAGAGTCTGGACCGGTCTGGGGGGACGGCGCAGCGCCCCGTCCCCCCAGACACTAGCCACTAGGAGATGGCAGCCACAGCGGTACGGACCTTGGTCAGCAGGTCGCCGGTGATCGGCACGTAGCCGGCTGCTCCGAGCTTGCCCTGACCCTCGTCGCTCGAGGTGTAGGTGAGGAACGCCTTGACCAGCGGGACGAGGGCGGCGTCGCCACCCTTCTGGCAGGTGATCTCGTAAGTCACGAGCACGATCGGGTAGCCGGCAGCGGCCTTGTAGTCGATCGAGAGTGCCAGGTCGTTGTCGGTCCCCTTGACGGTGGCTCCGGAGATCGTCTTGGCGGCGTTCTCCGACGTCGCGTCGATCGCACCGGCGCCGTTGTCGACTGCGGCAGCGCTGAGCTTGGCGTCCTGCGCAAAGGACAGCTCCATGTAGCCGATCGAGTTGGCGGTGGCCTTCACCGACGAGGCGACACCGTCAGAGCCCTTGGAGCCCTGGCCGCCGGGAGCCTTCCAGTCCTTGGCGTTGCCGAAGGTCCAGGTGCTCGGGGCCGTCGCCGCGAGGAACTTGGTGAAGTTGTCCGACGTGCCCGAGGAGTCGCTGCGGTGGAACTGCGCGATGGTGGCGTCCGGAAGGGTCGCTCCGGTGTTGGAGGCGGCGATCTTCGGGTCGTTCCACTTGGTGATCGTCCCGGCGAAGATGCCGGCAATCGTGTCGGGGGTCAGCGTGAGCTTGTCGAGCCCGGAGACGTTGTAGGCCAGCACGATCGCGCCGCCGACCATGGGGATGTCGATGGCCGGGCCGGTCGCGCAGCGCGCATCGGCATCGGTCTTGTCCTGCTCCTTGAGCGGGGAGTCGGACCCGGCGAACTGGGTCTGCTTGTTGATGAAGTCCTTGATGCCGGCGCCGGAGCCGTTGGCCTGGTAGTCGATCTGCGTGCCCGAGCCGCACGCGGCCTGGTAGGCGTTGACCCACTCGGCCATGGCGTTCTTCTGGGCGCTCGAGCCGGAGGCCTTGAGAGCGCCGGCGACGCAGTTGGTGGAGCCGGATGCGGCGGGCGTGCTCGTGGTCGAGCCGCTGTCCGAGCCGCAGGCCGCGAGCGCGAGCGCGCCGGCGAGTGCGACGGCAGCGAGACGGGCGTGTGCGGTGATGTTCACCCTGGTCCTCCAGGAGGTGTCGAAAGCGATGTTCTGTCGCTCCGGACGTTAGGAAGCAGGGTTGACCTGTTCGGGGGACCACGGTGAACAACAGGTGAACGGACGACGTACAGATGGGTGCACAGTCAGCTCGGGAGTCGACCGGCCTGTGCGACGCGTGCCTCATCGGGTCAGACCGGACAGTCGGTGGCGCACTCACTCCTCGAGGCGGTCGATGCTCACGACGACGCCATCCTGGGTGCGGTGCAGCACGATCGCAGCGCCCGGCCGCAGTCGCGGGTCGAGCGCATCGGCCATCGGTCCTCGCCGCCGGTCGATGTCGAGGGTGTCCGCGATCGCGCCGAGCACGATGGGCAGCACGGGGCGATGCGTGCACCAGACGGCCGAGGTCGTCGACCCGAGGAGCCGTTCGACTGCCGCGACCGTGGTGCGTGGGTCGCTCGCGCAGCCCTCCTCGCTCAGCGCGTGCTCGAGCAGGATCGTCAGATCGCGGTGGGCGACGTAGGGCTCCACGGTCGCGCGGCAGCGGGCGGCGTCCGAGCTGACGACGACCGACGGCCGGTAGACATCGAGCAGGTCGACGAGACGCCGGGACTGCTGCACCCCGGCGTCGTTGAGCGGACGCTGCGCGTCGATCTCGGCGAGGTCGCTCCCGGACTCCTTCCAGGCCGCACGCTTGGTCGCCTCCGCGTGGCGGAGCACGACGGTCGCCGTCGTGTCCGGCATCGCCAGCGCGGTGTCGAGGAGATCGCGGTCGTCCTCGTAGGTCAGCAGCGCCCTGGCTGCCTTGCGTCGCAGCCAGCGGATCTCGTCGACCTCGCCGTCCGGGTCGCGGCGGTGCAGCTCATGCACGGTCGCGCGCCAGTAGCGGACCCGCTTGGCCGTGCCGTCGACGGTGTAGCGCCGGTGCCCGAGCGAGGGTCCGAGCACCGCGACGACGCCGGTCTCCTCGAAGGTCTCGCGGATCGCCGCGACCTCGTGGCGCTCAACCGCCTCGAGCTTGCCCTTGGGCAGCGACCAGTCCGACCGGTGCGGTCGGTGCACGACGGCCACCTCGGGTCCGTCACCGCCCGTGCCCGGTCGCACGAGCACGACGCCAGCAGCCTCGATCAGCTCAGCCATGTCGACAGCCTCTCAAGCCCCGAGCGCTGAGCGCAGGTCCCGGTGGTGCGACCGCGAGTCACGCCACACCTCGCGGGCGCGACGGTGCGACTCGACCTCGCGGTCATGGGTGGACGCGACATAGACGCCGCAGACGAAGGCCTCCCCGGCGGAGATCGGCGACGACGTGTCGTCGACGCGGTCGAGGACCAGCGTGCGCTGGATCGCCGCATCCTGACCGTCACCGAGGGGCTCGGTCAGCGCCGACCACATCGATGCGAGCTCCCGACAGGGGCGGCCCAGTGCAGGCGCACCCACCTCGGCGGCGTAGCGCGCACGCTTGGCGCCGATCCGGGCGCTGTGCCACGACGCCGACTCGTCACCCGGTCGCAGCGAGCCGAGCAGCTTCGCGGCGCGATCATCAGCACGCAGCACCCGAGGGCCCAGCACCGTCGCCGCCCGCTTTGCAGCGTGCTTGGTGAAGCGGGGCTCGGTCGCGAGGCGGGTCAGAGCCGCTCGCAGCGCGTCTGCGCGAGACGAACGCAGCTCCGGAAGTGCGGCCGTGAGAGCGAGGGAGTGGCGGTGCCGCAACCACGGGAGCATGGCGTCGCCATATCCGTGCACGTCGTCGGTGTCGTTGGCCAGCGCGGCGGTGAAGACCTCGAGGTCGCGCGCCGGAGCGAGCTGCCCGGCATACCACGACAGCTCGGGCCGCAGCCGGGCCGAGACGGCGTCGTCGAGGAGGTCGCCGTAGACGCGCAGGCCGGAGCGAAGGCGGCGGGCCGCAACCCGCGAGGTGTGAACGGCGTCCGGGAGGTCGTCGTCGAGTCCGGCGTCGGCGGCGAGCAGGGCGCTGGTCTGACGGCGCAGGTGCGACCGGATGACGACGCCCGCGGTGGAGTCACCGCTGACGGGGGTCGGCGGCGGGAGGACGAGCTCAGGGTCGATCCCCAGGCTCCGACCAGAGCTGCCGGGCTCGTCCGGCGGCTGCGTCATGACGCGGTGCTCGACCGCCGGGTCTGACGTGCGATCAGCGTGGTCTGGACGTCGACGAGCGCGCTGCCGTCGTCGGCGAGGTGGTGCCGGGTCCAGCCGCCGTCTGCGCCGAGGTGCCACGTGCTCGTACCCGGGTCGAAGGCGAGGTCGAACAGGCCGTCGAGATGTGCCGTCTGCGAGGCCGAGCCGAGGCGTACGAGGACCTCGATGCGGCGGTCGAGGTTGCGGTGCATCAGGTCTGCCGAGCCGATCCAGACCTCCGTCTCACCACCGTTGGCGAACTCGAAGAGCCGCGAGTGCTCGAGGAATCGGCCGAGCACGCTGCGTACCCGGATGTTGTCCGAGAGGCCCGGGACCCCGGGGCGGAGAGCGCAGATGCCGCGGACCCAGACATCAACGGGCACACCGGCTTGCGAGGCGCGGTAGAGGGCGTCGATGGTCGCCTCGTCGACGATGGAGTTGCACTTGATGCGCACCCGTGCGGGAAGTCCGGCGTGGTGGTTGGCGACCTCTCGCTCGATGCGTTCAACCAGGCCCGAGCGGATCGAGTGCGGCGCGACGAGGAGCCGGTTGTATTCCGTCTCCATCGAATAGCCCGACAGCACGTTGAACAGCCGCGCGACGTCGTCGCCCACCTCGGCATCGGTCGTGAGCAGACCGACGTCCTCGTAGAGGCGGGCGGTCTTCGGGTGGTAGTTGCCGGTGCCGATGTGGACATAGCGGCGCAGCTTGTCGCCGTCGTCGCGCACCACCATCGAGAGCTTGCAGTGGGTCTTGAGACCGACGAGCCCGTAGACCACGTGGCAGCCGGCCTCCTCGAGCTTGCGCGCCCAGTCGATGTTGGCCTGCTCGTCGAACCGCGCCTTGATCTCGACGATCGCGAGCACCTGCTTGCCCTGCTCGGCCGCGGCGACCAGCGCATCGACGATCGGGGAGTCGCCGCTGGTGCGGTAGAGCGTCTGCTTGATGGCCAGGACCTTGGCGTCGGTGGCCGCCTGCTCGAGGAAGAGCTGCACGCTCGTCGAGAACGAGTCGTAGGGGTGGTGAAGCAGCACCTCGTGGTCGCGCATCGTCTCGAGCACGTCGGGCGGCGAGGCCGACTCGACCTCGGAGAGCTGGTTGCTCGTGCGAGGTCGGAACGCCGGGAGCTTGAGGTCGTCGCGGGGGAGCCGGTCCATGGCCCACAGTGCGGTGAGGTCGAGCAGGCCGGGGATGCGCACGACCTCCTCGGAACCGATCCCGAGCTCGCGCACCAGCAGGTCGAGCACGTGCGGATCGATCGACTGGGTGACCTCGAGGCGCACCGGAGGGCCGAACCGCCGGCGCATGAGCTCGCGCTCGAGCGCCAGAAGGAGGTTCTCCGCGTCGTCCTCCTCGACCTCGAGGTCCTCGTTGCGCGTCACGCGGAACGCGTGCTGCTGCAGGACGTCCATGCCGGGGAAGAGCTCGCCGAGGTGAGCGGCGATGACGTCCTCGAGGGGTACGAACCGCTGCGAGCCGACGGCGACGAAGCGATCGAGGATCGGTGGGACCTTGACGCGGGCGAAGAGCTCGGTGCCGCTCGAGGGGTTGCGCACGACGACGGCGAGGTTGAGCGAGAGCCCGCTGATGTAGGGGAACGGGTGCGCCGGATCGACCGCGAGAGGGGTCAGCACCGGGAACACCTTCTCGCGGAAGAACGAGCTGAGCTGGTCGCGCTCGGTCTGCGAGGCCTGGTCCCACCGCAGGAGGCGGATGTCCTCGGCCTCGAGGCGCGGCAGGATGTCGGAGTGGAACAGCGTTGCCTGGCGCGCCATCAGCTCGGACGAGCGGTTGTAGATCCCCTCGAGCACCTCGCGCGGGAGCAGCCCGCTGGCGGCTCGTACGGCGATCCCCGTCGCGATGCGGCGCTTGAGGCCAGCGACGCGCACCATGAAGAACTCGTCGAGGTTGCTCGCGAAGATCGCCAGGAACTTCGCCCGCTCGAGGAGCGGGATCGTGGTGTCCTCGGCGAGCTCGAGCACGCGCTCGTTGAACGCGAGCCACGACAGCTCGCGGTCGAGGAAGCGGTCCTCAGGGAGTGCGGGAGGCGCCTGCGAGGCATCGCCCGGGGTGGACACCTCAGTCGTCATGAGGCACACGATGCCAGACCGGGGCGTACGACGACTGTCCGGTGCGTCGCTCGACGGTGAACCGTGCCCGTGACCCTCAGAGCGTGAACTCCATGTCGACGTCCCACCGGGTGAATCCCAGACTGGTGTAGAGCCCGATGGCGCTCGTGTTCTCGGCGTCGACGTAGAGCATCGCGTCGGGCAGACCGCGCAGGCGCAGGTGGGCGAGGCCGGCGAGGGTCAGGGCGCGCCCGAGCCCGCGGCCGTGCTGCGCGGGGTCGACGCCCACGACGTAGACCTCGCCGATCGGCTCGTGGCCGTGGTGCGCGGCGTCGTGCGGGTGCGCGTGCTCCCCGCTCTCGGTCCCGTCATGCGCGTGGGCGTGCACGTGACCGTGGTGGTGTGCGTCGGCCCCATGGATCTTGGTCCAGTGAAAGCCGACCATTCGGGTGCCCTCGCCGAACGTCTCCTCGGCCACGAGGAACCCCTCGGCGTCGAACCACGGCTCGCGCATCCGCACGTGGAGGTCATCGGCCGTCCAGCTCCCCTGGTCCGCCAGATCGACGAATGCCCGGGCATTGAGCGCCACCCACTCGTCGTCGTCGAGGCCGGGGAGGAACGAGCGAAGCCGGACCCCGGCGGGCCACACCGGGTCCGGGATAGCTGAGTACAACGACCGACGCATCTGGAACAGCGTGCGCGAGCGGGTGAAACCCATCGACGCCGCGAGCGGTGCCGCCCCGCTCTGCTCGCCATGGGCCCAGAGACGCAGCCGCCCGTCAGGCGACTCCGCGACCAGGTGCTCGACGAGCGCCTGCCCCACTCCACGTCGGCGAGAGGTCGGCGCCACCGCCAGCTCGGCGCTCGCACCGGCGACGAGGTCGGTCACGTCGAGGTGGCCATAGGCCACGAGCTGTTCGTCGCTCCGGCCGAGCACATGGCGTACGTCGACATCCCCACCGTGGCGCAGGTGCAGCATCACGTGCTCGGACAACGGCCTGATGCCGTCGGCCTCGGTGACCAGCTCGACGAGCAGACCGACCTCGTTGACGTCGGAGTCCTCGAGCCGGTTGAGGACCTCCCAGCGCACGCCGTCAGCAGAGGTCTCGGTCACCCCTCGACCTTAGGCGGTCGCCGCCTTCGGGCGGTCGTGCGGGAGCGGGTCGCGTGGCGGGTCAGCCAACGGGGACGGGCTCGAGGATCGACTCGTCCGAGCGCGGCGGCGCGATGACGAAGCGATAACCGACGTTGCGCACGGTGCCGATGACCGCCTCGTGCTCCGCGCCGAGCTTGGCGCGGAGACGACGCACGTGGACATCGACCGTGCGCGTGCCACCGAAGTAGTCGTAGCCCCAGACTTCCTGCAGAAGCTGTGCGCGGGAGAACACGCGTCCGGGGTGCTGGGCGAGGAACTTGAGGAGCTCGAACTCCTTGAAGGTCAGGTCGAGGACGCGACCGCGCACCCGCGCGGTGTACGTCGCCTCGTCGATGCTCACCTCGCCGGAACGGATCTCGTCGGGCACGCCGTCGTCGACGGTGCGCTCGAGGCGTCCGATCGCAAGACGGAGCCGGGCATCGACCTCGGCCGGCCCGGCTGTCTCGAGGATGACGTCGTCGATGCCCCACTCGCCGTTGACGCCGACGAGGCCGCCCTCGGTCGTGATCAGCAGGACGGGTACGTCGACCCCCGTGGTGCGCAGGAGCCGGGTGAACGAGCGCACCTGGGGCAGGTCGCGGCGTCCGTCGACGAGGATCACGTCGCACTGGGGGGCGTCGAGGAGTGCGGTGCCCTCGGCAGGGAGCACGCGCACCTGGTGGGAGAGGAGCCCAAGAGCGGGCAGCACCTCCGACGAGGGCAGCAGAGCATTCGTGAGCAGCAGGAGCGTCGACACGGGGGCCTCCTCGTTCTGTCCGTCCGGCCTCCGGATGGGGTCCGCCGCCCCGGAAGCACGAAGGGACCCGGAGGCGTCATCGCCCGGGTCCCACAGAAGGCAGACTAGCCCACATGGATCTCCGCCCGTCGTCCAGGTATGCCTCAGGGCCGTCCCCGGCGCGCACCGGAACCGTGCTCACGGCCGACGGCGAGCGGATCTCGGTGGCGTACGACGCCGCCTACGACGACGTCATCGCTGGTTCGAACCCGCTCACCTTCGTGGTGTCGCACGGGTTCACCGGAGGCTGGCGTCGGCCCGACAACCGTGCGATCGCGCAGGCGCTGCGGGCTCACGGCGCGGTGGTCTCCTACGACAGCCGAGGGCACGGGGCGTCGTCGGGTGTCACGACGCTCGGCGACGACGAGGTGCTCGACCTCGACGCCACCATCGGCTGGGCGCGCTGGCTCGGCGCACGGTCGGTCGTCGCGATCGGCTTCTCCATGGGCGGGTCCGTCGTGCTGCGGCAGGCGGCGCTGGCCCGACCGAGCGAGGCGGTCGACGCCGTGGTGTCGGTGAGCGCAGCGGGTTTCTGGTTCTACAAGGGCACGCCTCCGATGCGACTGCTGCACCGTGCGGTCGAGACGCGGGGCGGCCGTGGCGTGCTGCGCCTCGGGTTTCAGACCCGTGTCACCGACCGTGCCTGGGAGGAGCCTTATCCACTCTCTCCCTCTGAGTCTGCCGGCCTGATCGCGCCGCTGCCGCTCCTCGTCGTGCACGGTGACCAGGACGGCTACTTCCCCGTGGAGCACGCTCGCTCTATCGTCGGAGCCGCCGTTGCGGGTGCTGCGCGCCGCGGCGTGCCGGACCGCACGGACGAGTGGATCGAGCGAGGCGTCGGGCATGCGGAGTCGGCCATGTCGCCCGAGCTGCTGAGCCGTATCGGACGCTGGGCCGGGTCGGTCGCAGTCGTGAGCACCGAGGAGCACTCATGACCGGGCGGGACGTGCTCGTGCGCTATTGGGCGGCGGCCAAGGCGGCGGCCGGGCTGCCGGACGAGCGCTATGCGGCGCCGACCGACCTCGGAGACCTACTCGACGCCATCCGCGCGCGACACGGCAGCGACTCGCGCCTGGCCGACGTGCTGCGGCGGTGCTCGTACCTCGTCGACGAGGTGAGTCCCGGGCGACGTGACGCGACCGAGGTCGCCGTGCTCCCGGGCGCGACCGTCGACGTCCTGCCGCCGTTCGCAGGCGGATCCGGCGACCGGGACGGCGCGGGAACACGATCGACCGGCGACGGGTTGGCTCCCGCATGATCGGCCTCCTCGTGGTTCTCGGCGTGGTCGCCCTGGCCACCGCCTTCGGCCTCTACCGCCGCGCGACCGACGGCGCGCTGCGCGCCGTCGAGATCCCGGCCGACACCACCGACGCCCTGCCGGTGCCCGGTGCCGCTCACGGATCCGGGCACGCCCAGGACGGCGATCGCCTCGACGCCGGCGAGCTCGGCACCTCCCTGGGCCGCCGTGCGACCCTCGTGCAGTTCTCGAGCGCCTTCTGCGCCCCGTGCCGCGCGACCCGCCTGGTTCTCGACGAGGTCGCCGGGATGGTCGATGGGGTCGCCTATGTCGAGGTCGACGCCGAGTCGCACCTCGACCTCGTCCGCCGCCTCGACGTACGACGCACCCCCACGGTGCTCGTGCTCGACGCCGAGGGCCTGGTCCGGGTGCGCGCGGCGGGCGCCCCGCGCAAGGCCGACGTGATCGCAGCGATCGGCACCGTGGTCTAGGACCCCTCGCTCTGGTGGCCGGGCGGAAGCGCACGCAGTCGTCCGACCCGCCTCCAGGTCTGTGTCCTGCGGCGTTCTTGGTCGCTGGACGTTCTTGCGAACGTCTCGCAGGTAGAGACAGCCGTCTCAACATGTGGGCTTCGGTGTTGATCGCGGTCCCTCGGTCGTATCCTCGTCCCATGCAGACGGTGGTTCTCACCAAGCGACGGGCAGTGGATCTCTGCCGCGTCGGCTCCTGCACGTGTCGCCCTTCCTGACCGGACCTCGCCGGGCTCTGAACTGAGCCACCCGACGTCCGGGCGCCGCACCCCTTCCGTGCCGCTTCCCAGGAGACATCGTGACCACGCTCGACAACAGCCCCGCCCGCACCCGCACCGCCGGCCAGATCGACGCTCGCGGACCGCGCTTCGGCGCGGTCATCACGACCCTCGTCCTCGCCGCGACGCTGCTCACCATCGACTCGACCCTCTCGGTCGTCCTCCTCGCGGCGCAGACCGTGGTGTTCGCGCTCGGCTCGTTGGTCGGGCTGCAGGCTCAGCCCTACGGCATCTTCTTCCGGACGTTCGTACGTCCGCGTCTGGCTGCGCACACAACGTTCGAGGACCAGGCTCCGCCGCGCTTCGCCCAGACCGTGGGTCTCGTCTTCGCGGTGGTCGGCCTCGTCGGGCTCCTCTCGGGAGTCACGGTCGTGGCCTACGTCGCGGTCGCCGGTGCACTCGGTGCGGCGTTCCTCAACGCGGCGTTCGACTTCTGCCTCGGGTGCGAGATGTACCTCCTGGCTCACCGGCTCCGTGGCGCCCGGTCCGCCTCCTCGGTCTGAGCCGCGCAGCCTCGGGCGTACCCCAACTCACGTCACTTCCCACTCTCACCGCACGACCTTCCGACGCCCGCATCCGGGCATGATGCAAGGAGTCTCAGCATGAGCCGCACCGACGTCCTCGTGGACGCGGACTGGGTCGAGGCCCACCTCGACGACCCGAAGGTCGTCCTGGTCGAGGTCGACGAGGACACCACCGCCTTCGAGAAGAACCACATCCGCGGCGCTGTCCGCATCGACTGGCGCGACGACCTGCAGGACGCGGTCCGTCGCGACTTCGTCAACAAGGCGCAGTTCGAGGCGCTCCTGTCGCGCAAGGGCATCGCCAACGACCACACCGTCGTGCTCTACGGCGGCAACAACAACTGGTTCGCGTCCTATGCCTACTGGTACTTCAAGCTCTACGGCCACCGCGACGTCAAGCTGCTCGACGGCGGTCGCAAGAAGTGGGAGCTCGAGAGCCGTGAGCTCGTCACCGAGGTGGCCGAGCGAGGGCTTACGACGTACTCCGCCCAGGAGCAGGACACGTCGATCCGCGCCTTCCGCGACGACGTGACGGGTTCCATCGGGTCGCTCAACATCGTCGACGTGCGGTCACCTGATGAGTACGCCGGCCGTCTGCTCGCTCCGGCGCACCTGCCGCAGGAGCAGTCACAGCGCGCAGGTCACATCCCCACTGCCGTCAGTGTCCCGTGGTCGAAGGCCGCCAACGACGACGGCACCTTCAAGTCCGACGACGAGCTGACCGCGCTCTACACCGGCGCCGGCCTCGACCTGTCGAAGGACACCATCGCCTACTGCCGCATCGGCGAGCGCTCAGCCCACACGTGGTTCGTCCTTCACGAGCTGCTCGGCCAGACCAGCGTCCGCAACTACGACGGCTCGTGGACCGAGTACGGATCGCTCGTGGGCGTGCCCGTGCAGCTCGGCGACGCGCCAGGCAACCCCGAAGGCGGCGCTGCCTGATGTGCGCAGCGACCGTCGGAGGCCTCTCACTCGAAGGGATCGACATGGCCAAGGAGACCGTCATCCAGGGCACGGTGACCAAGGACGGCCAGCCCGTCGGTGGTGCCTATGTGCGCCTGCTCGACAGCAGCGGTGAGTTCACCGCCGAGGTGCCCACCAGCGCCACGGGTCAGTTCCGCTTCTTCGCAGCACCTGGCTCGTGGACGCTGCGCACGCTCGCACCGGGCGCGACCGTCGACCGCACGGTTGCTGCGTCGCTCGGCGAGGTGTCCGAGGTCGAGGTCTCGGTCTAGGGCCTGCGAGCAACCGGCTGAGAACGCGATCAGCCAGGACAGTCGCCCGGCCCGAGCCGGTGAGGGTCGGAACGCCCCGTGGTCCTTCGGACCGCGGGGCGTTCTGCGCCGGGTCCGGCGTCAGCCGTTGCGGGCTTCCTGCAACGCGGCTTCGGCGCTGCGCAGCCGGGCGGTGAGGCCCTTCATCACCAGGCGCCCGACGCCCTTGTTCTCCTCGACGATCTGCCAGAACAGCAGCGGCGAGACGGTGAAGGTCGTGCAGCCGTCGGCGCCGGCGACGATCGTGGCCGAGCGGGGCTGGCCGTCGATGAGCGAGATCTCGCCGAAGTAGTCGCCAGCGGCCAACGTGCGCACCGGGTTGCCGTGCACGATGACGTCACAGGTGCCACCGGTGACCATCTGGAGCCCGGCATCGTCCTGGCCCTGAGTGACGACGGGTTGGCCGGCAGGGACCCGCCGGGTCGAGCCACGGGTGGACATCTCCTCGCGCACGGTGTCGGGGAGCGCGGCGAACAGGTCGACATGGGCCAGCATCTGTGATGTCGCGGACATGGCCGGAACGTAGCAGCCGGTCGGGCTGTGCGCAGGCAGTGTGACGGTGTCGATACCTCGCTGTCCTGCGTGGGCGCTGGCCGCGGGACCGAGATCATGGCCCGTCGGTCCGGCCGGGCTCAGTAGACGAGGGCCTGAGCGCCGTCGGCCAGGCACTCCTCGAGAAACGTTGCTGCTCCTGCAATCCGTGCACCGTCGACGAGGTCGTCAGAGCTGATCCCGCGGCGAGCCGCACACTGCGTGCACACGGTGAGACGACCGCCGGCGAGCACGGCGCTGACGAGGTCGGCCAGGGGTACGGAGTGGGTCAGGGCGAGGTCCGGAACGCGACCAGCGACGCCGAGCCAGGTGGCCTCACCCGTGAGCCACAGCGACACGTCGACACCGGACGCGACGGCGGTGGCAGCGACGGTGAGCGCCTGGGAGAGGCGTTCGGGGTCGTCGGCGCCGCATGTCACCTTGACGACGAGTCCGCGGGCCATGACCCGAGACTACGGCGACCGCGCGACGCACTCGTCGACTGTCCGCCGCGGGTGCACGGCCGTGCCCAGGCGAGCGGCGGCACAACCTCTAGGATCGCCCCTGTGGTCGAGACAGTCACCACGATGCTGCTGGTGCCCGCGGTCCTCGTGGTCGTGGGTGTCGCAGGCACGATCGTCGTCCGGCTCTACCGCGGTCGCGACTGACCGAGACGCTGTCCCACCCAGCACCGAGAGACCAGCACCGAGAGAGGCCGACATGCCGAGCCCGTCCGAGCTCCCCGAACAGCTGCTGCCGTTGTCCTGGCTGATCGGCACCTGGGTCGGCGTCGGGGTCGGTGGCTATCCCACGATCGAGGAGTTCCGGTTCGGCCAGGAGGTGTCGTTCTCCACCGACGGTCGCCCGTTCCTGTCCTACGTCAGCCGCTCGTGGCTGCTCGACGACGCCGGCGAGCGGGTGCGTCCCACCGGCACGGAGACCGGGTTCTGGCGACCTCGACCCGACAACAAGGTCGAGGTCGTCCTCGCGCACCCCACCGGCTATGCCGAGGTCTGGTACGGCGAGGTCACCGTGACCGGCATCGTCGATGCGACGATCACCGGCGCTCGCGTCGAGCTCAGCTCAGACGTCGTGGCTCGCACGGAGTCGGCGAAGGACTACACCGGCGGCACCCGGCTCTACGGTCTCGTCAACGGTGAGCTGCTCTGGCGCTATGACATGGCCGCCGTCGGCCAACCGCTCACCGCGCACCTCTCCGCGACGCTCGGCAAGGTGACGACATCGTGAGCACCGAGTGGGAGATGCGGCTGCGTTCCGGCGGCTACCGGATCACCCCGCAGCGCCAGCTGGTCCTCGAGTCGGTCGAACGCCTCGCCCACGGCACCCCCGAGGAGATCCTCGCCGAGGTCCAGAAGACGGCGAGCGGCGTCAACCTCTCGACGATCTATCGCAACCTCGAGGTCCTCGAAGAGGTCGGCCTCGTCACGCACGCACACATCGGTCACGGCGCCCCGACGTATCACTCGATCGACGACCATGTGCACATCCACCTCGTCTGCGACCGATGCGGCGCGGTCCAGAGCCTCGACGCCGGCATCGCCGAGCCGTTCCTCAACGACCTGCGGGGAGCCACCGGCTTCGTGACCGATGTCAGCCACGTGGCGCTGCACGGCACGTGTGCCGCCTGCAGCGCGCTGGGTTGAGCCGGGCTCGGGTGACGCGCCGGCGCTCGTCGGGGGGAAGCATCCCGACCAGGACGGGGTTGTGTCTCGCATGACCTCCGCCGTGAGTCCGTTGCTCGACCTGCCCGATGCCTGCCCGGCGCCGGAGGGATCGCGTGACTCCGGGGTTCCGTGGCACTACGGCGACCCGCACGGGGAACAGCGTCGGCTGATGCGCGGCGAGGGTTGGGTCGACCTCTCGCACCGCGGGGTCGTCACCGTGACAGGTCCGGATCGGCTCTCGTGGCTGCACTCGCTGACCACCCAGCACGTCGAGCACCTCGCTGCTGGCGAGTCGGCTCTCGATCTCATCCTCTCGCCGCACGGGCATGTGGAGCACGAGCTGCACCTCGTGGACGACGGTGCGACCACGTGGATCACGGTGGAGCCGGATGAGGCCGACACACTCGTCCCGTATCTGGAGAAGATGCGCTTCATGCTGCGGGTCGAGGTCGCCGACGTCAGCAGCGACTACGCCGTGGTCGGCGAGCCCATCGCCCTGCGGCACCACGACTTTCCGACGTATGTCATCGCACCGCAGTTCGGTGAGCTCGAGGCAGCCGACGCTGCGTCGAAGAAGTACGTGCCCCGTCGTCCGGACGTGTGGGTCGGGCGCGAGGTGATCGTGCCGAGGTCCGAGCTGACGGCCTACGTCGAGGGCCGTGCCGGCTCGGGCACCTGGGCGTGGGAGGCGCTGCGTGTCGCCGCGGGGGTGCCGCGCCTCGGCTACGAGACCGACCACCGCACGATCCCGCAGGAGGTGGGCTGGGTCCCGTCGGCGGTGCATCTCGAGAAGGGCTGCTATCGGGGCCAGGAGACGGTC
This sequence comes from Candidatus Nanopelagicales bacterium, assembly GCA_031360335.1. Classification (GTDB taxonomy): domain Bacteria; phylum Actinomycetota; class Actinomycetes; order S36-B12; family CAIYMF01; genus Longivirga. The sequence continues at coordinate 3,214 of JANMBJ010000448.1, read as the reverse complement.
GCGCGGGTGCACAACCTCGGACGCGCCCCGAGGCGGCTGGTGCAGCTGCATCTCGACGGCAGCGCATCGCGCACTCCCGTGCCGGGCGACCCCGTCCTCCTCGACGGTCGCGAGGTCGGGCGGCTCACCTCTGTCGCGCTCCACGCGGAGCTCGGGCCGGTCGCGCTCGCCGTCATCAAGCGCTCGGTCGCGCCGGATGCCGTGCTTACGGTGGGTCCCGCTGAGGCCGAGCCGGTCGCCGCGTCCCAGGAGATCGTCGTCACAGGGTGATGACCGGCCCGTAACGCATAGTTGGCATGCTGGGGGGCATAGCGGGATCTCCGAGGAGGAGAGAGGCACATCATGAGCAACCACCGCGCCGTGACGAAGGCGGTCATCCCAGCAGCCGGGCTGGGCACGCGATTCCTGCCAGCCACGAAGGCGACGCCCAAGGAGATGCTCCCGGTGGTCGACACTCCGGCCATCCAGATGGTCGTCGAGGAGGCTGCCGCCGCGGGGCTCGACGACGTTCTCATGGTCACAGGTCGCAGCAAGCGCGCCCTCGAGGACCACTTCGACCGTGCCGCCGAGCTCGAGGCGACCCTGGAGGCCAAGGGCGACACCGAGAAGCTCGCGCTCGTGCGCCGAAGCACCGAGCTCGCCTCGGTGCACTACGTCCGCCAGGGCGAGCCCAAGGGCCTCGGCCACGCTGTGCTCTGCGCTGCCAAGCACGTCGGTGACAACCCCTTCGCCGTCCTCCTCGGCGACGACCTCATCGACCCGCGCGATCCGCTGCTGACCCGCATGATCGACGTGCGCCAGGAGTACGGCGGCAGCGTCATCGCCCTCATGGAGGTGCCGCGCGAGCAGATCTATCTCTACGGCTGTGCCGCGGTCGGTCCGCTCGGCGACGACCCCGACGTCGTGCGCGTCACCGACCTCATCGAGAAGCCGTCGATCGACGAGGCGCCGAGCTCGCTCGCCGTGATCGGCCGCTACGTCCTCGACCCCGCTGTGTTCGGCATCCTCGAGAACACCGAGCCGGGTCGCGGTGGCGAGATCCAGCTGACCGATGCGCTGTGCACCCTCGCGCTGAGCACCCCTGCCGACGCCGGCGGCGGCGTCATCGGGGTCGTCTTCCGCGGTCGCCGCTATGACACCGGCGACCGACTGTCCTACCTGCAGGCCGTCGTGCGCCTGGCCGTCGAGCGCGAGGACCTCGGCCCGGAGTTCGCCCCGTGGCTCAAGGAGTTCGCCGCCACGCTCTGATCCCCTACCCGCTGCGACAGCACGTGCAGGCTGGGCGGTTCGGGGTGGTGATGCACGGGACAGGGGGCGTCAGTCGACGTCGAGCACCAGGGTCATCGGGCCGTCGTTGGTGAGCTCGATCCTCATGTCGGCGCCGAAGACTCCGGTGCCGACGGTCGCGCCGCGCGAGCGGAGGTCGCGCACGACCTCGTCGACGAGAGGCTCGGCGACCGGACCGGGTGCGGCAGCGATCCACGTCGGGCGACGTCCTGTGCGGCTGTCGCCGTACAGGGTGGACTGACTGACAACGTTGACCTGCAGGTCGAGCTCGGCTGCTGAGCACTCGCGCCGACCCTCGTCGAGGGGGACAGCGGAGTGTCGCGGCTCGAAGACGTGCAGGTCGTGGACCTTGGCCGCGAGGCGGCGGGCATGCTCGACGGTGTCGCCGTGCGTGACGCCGACGACCACCACGAGACCTGGTCCGGTGAACGAGGACACCACCTCGTCACTGACGACGACGCGGGCACCGTCGGCCCTGTGCAGCACTGCGCGCGTGCCAGCATCGTCGCAGGCCGACCGCGCCTCCTGAACATGGGTCGACATCAGTAGTGAGACCCGTGGTCTTCAGGGCTGAGAGCCGTTGCAGAAGAACAGATAAGGGTGATGCATCCTCGGACGTCAGCGTCCGAAGAAGCCCTTCTTCTTCTTGTCCTTCTTCGGGTCTACCGGCTGGGGGCGCGGAGTGTGGGTCGGCGTGGGCGCGGCATTGGCGGCGCCGCCGTTGTCAGAGTCGAAGCCGCCGCCGAGGCTCGACAGCTCGCGCATGAGCGCGGCCATGTCGGCACCCTCGAAGTGGCCGCCACCAGCCATCGCCGGCTCGAGCTCGGGCTCCACGATGCGGGCTGCCTGCGGGTCGTAGACCGTAGGTGCCGGTGCCGGTGCCGGTGCCGGTGCGGGGGTGGAGGTGAAGAGCGGGGGGCTGGGCACGGGTGCCTCGAACGCGGGCTCCGGGACGTGCGCCGCGACGTCGGGGGCATCGTGCTGCGGGCCGTCGAACGACGGCGCGTCGAACACGGGCGTGTCGGCATCGACGACAGGCGCCTCGACGGATGGCGCCTCGTAGCCGGGCTCGTTGAACGAGGACGGCGCGAACGACGGTGACTCGAACGTCGACACGTGGTCCGCGTTGACCTCGAGCGCGTGGGCCTCGAACGCCGACACCTGGTCGGACGCGAGGTCGAACGGCGAGATGTCGCTGGCGTCGTCGAGGTCGAGCTCGAAGACCGCAGCAGGTGCCTCGGGCTCGTCGTCATCGGCGACAGGCGTGACGTCCTGGGCGTTGAGGGCGAGCTCGGTGAACAGGGCGTTGACCGCGTGGCGGTCGAGCGGTTCCATGCTCGGGACCGGAAGGTCCATGCCCTGCGCCTGCAGCACAGCCTGCTCGCGCTCGTGCGTCTCGCGCTCGATCCTGGCGCGCTCGATCTGCTCGGCCTCGAGGCGCACGGCCTCCTGGCGCTCCGCCTCGACACGTTCGGCTGCCTCTCGGGCGAGCCGCTCCGACTCGTCGTGCACTGCAGCCAGGCGGTCCTGCTCCTCGCGGTAGCGACGGTCGCGCTCCTCCTCGGCCAGGCGTTCGACCTCGATGCGGGCCGCCTCGGCCTGCTCTGCGGCGATGCGCTCGGCTTCGGCGCGCTCGGCCTCCTCGCGATCGAGACGCTCCTGCTCCTCGCGGAAGATCCGGTCGCGCTCCTCGCGCTCCAACCGCTCGGCTTCGGCCGCCTCGGCAGCGATGCGCTCGGCCTCGGAGCGCTCGGCCGCCTCGAGTGCGAGACGCTCCTGCTCGAGGCGCTCCGTTTCGAGGCGCTCTGCTTCGAGGCGCTCTGCTTCGAGGCGCTCTGCTTCGGCGCGCTCTGCTTCGGCCTGCTCTGCTTCGAGGCGCTCTGCTTCGAGGCGCTCGGGCTCGACGCGCTCTACTACCACGCGCGGT
>JANMBJ010000432.1:0-7275 GCA_031360335.1 Candidatus Nanopelagicales bacterium | reverse complement strand
CGAGGCGTGCGATAGGACACACTGTCCTGCGTACACCTGCCGCTCACGCGGCTGCCCGCCAGGAGGACCCACGTGGACGACGTGCTCATGAGCGCACCCCTGTTCGCCGCCCTCGACGTGGAGGCCGCGACGGCCCTCAAGTCGTCGATGGACGAGCGCCGGTTGCTCAAGGGGGACGTCCTGTTCTCCGAGGGAGACCCGGGTGACCGCCTCTACGTCGTCACCGAGGGCAAGATCAAGCTGGTGCACGCGTCCAACGACGGCCGCGAGACGCTGCTGGCCGTCATGGGCGAGGGCGAGATGTTCGGCGAGCTGTCGCTGTTCGACCCCGGACCCCGCACGGCGACCTCCGTCGCCCTGACCGACGTCACCGTGCTCGGCCTCGGCCATCAGGCCCTGCGCCCGTGGCTGACCGGCCGTCCCGAGGTGGCCGAGTCGCTGCTGCAGGCCCTGGCCCAACGTCTGCGCCGCACCAACGACGCCCTCGCCGACCTGGTGTTCTCCGACGTCCCCGGTCGCGTGGCCAAGGCGCTGCTCGACCTCGGCGAGCGTTTCGGGCAGTCGATGCCCGACGGGCTCCACGTCACGCACGACATGACGCAGGAAGAGCTGGCGCAGCTCGTCGGCGCCTCGCGCGAGACCGTCAACAAGGCGCTGGCCGACTTCGCCTCCCGCGGTTGGCTCCGTCTGGAGTCGCGCTCGGTCGTCCTCATGGACGTCGAGCGCCTCCAGCGCCGAGCCCGCTAGTCGCGGCCGGGGTCCGCGCCCGCTCGCTCGCGGGCCTCGCGGGACCTGCCATCGCGCGGGCCTGACCTCGGGATATCCGCAACTCGCCGGGCGTCGGCAGCGGTACCGATCGCCGAGCATCTGGCCTGGTGAGCTGGCAGGGTGGGACATGCTGTGCGCGGCCGGTGCTACCCGGTGATGGCTGCCGAACCGGGCTCGACCCACACGGGCATCTGCCCGACGCTCGACTGGATCGCCGCCGCGAAGGCTGGTGGCACGGTCGTCGCGGGTTCGTTGTTCGCCTTCTGCGCGATCGTGACCTTGATGCCGCTGCCGTCCGGGCAGGTACCGCCCCCCACGATCGTCAAGCCTTGGGAAGCGGGGTCGTCAGCAGGTGCGACCACGCGGGCTGCCAGCTGGAGCGCGGCTTGCATCTGGGTCCTGGTGTAGGTGGCGGCGGCGAACTTGACGGTGACCCCTGTGCTCGCTTCGCTGGTTGCTAGGTCGGTCAGGGCCTTCGGCACGGGCCCGACCCAGAGGACCTCAACCGTGAGATCGGCGGGGTGGGCGATGACGTTGGCGAGGTTGTTCGTCGGCAGGCCGCTCGCCGTGGTCAGGACGCTGTGGGCAGCGGCGGCGACGGCTGCCTGGTCCTGCAGGGAGCCGCTCGCGGTACCGGTGAAGTCCTGGCACGCGGCGGCTGAGGGGGTCGGTCCGGCGATGACGCTGGGGTGACGTGTCCCGCCGATCACGAGCGTTCCCGCAACGGCCACGACGGCGACCGAGGTACCGATCGTGGCGGCCACCCGGACGCGGCGCCGACGCCGGCCACCACGAAGGACAGCGTCGGTGTCGATGCGGTCCACCGCGGGGTGGGCGACGGCCGCGGCGAACAGACCCTTGACGTCGGTCTCGTTCACAGCGCCTCCTCGGGCGAGTTGCTGGGGTCGGGTTCGGGTTCGAAGGCTGCGCGGAGGGCCTCCAGGCCGCGACTTGCCTGGGAGCGGACGTTGCTGGCACTGGTGCCCAGGGCGTGAGCCGCCTGCTCGGTCGACAGGTCATCCCAGTAGCGCAGGACCAGGACGGCGCGTTGTCCCTTCGGAACTCGGGCCAGTGCCGTCATCAGCCGGTCTCGGTCTCCGTCTACCCAGTTGTGCTGATCGACACCGAGGGTGTCGGGCACCTGGGCGACCGGGACCTCCCGCCGGCCCGGGCGACGCCGGTGGTCGAGGTAGAGGTTCATGAGGATCTTTCGGGCGTACGGCCCCGGGTCGCCCGAGGAAGAGACCCGGCCCCACACGACGTACAGCCGGGTGAGCGCGTCCTGGACCAGGTCGTCGGCCAGGAACCAGTCTCCGCAGAGCAAGCAGGCGGTCTTGCGCAGACCTGCCCGGCTGGTCGTAACCCAGCCGAGGAAGTCCGCCTCCGCTTGCCTACCCACCTGCTCAACCTCCCCGCCGTACGGTGCTCTCATTCCCTACACGCGACGCGACACCTGAGAAGCTGCATGGGATCCTCGTCGTGGCCGCTGCCGCACTCCACCAGCGGCGCAAGCACGGTGGTGGGAACCCAGGATCTGGCGGCGAGCTGCCTCCCGGCAGCGATTCCCCCGCGGTCACGCTGAGCAGCGTGCCCGACGAAGCGAGCGCGATCGGCACTTCGCGTTCACCCTGAGCGTGCACGCTCACGGCACATAGGTGGCGAGTGTCAGGTGACGACCGCATCTGTACGTGCCTTGCGAAACCGTCCCCCTCGCTAAGCCGAGGCGCTGGACGGCACGGGCAATCCGCCGAGTTGGAGACGCACCACCCGCCGGCGCAGGGTCGGCGAGGCGACCACCTCGTATCCAGCATCGAGGAAGACCGGCAGCAGCCCGACCGAGGCCTCGTCCCAGATCACGGTCTTCCCGTCCGCAGGCTCGGTCGGGTAGCCCTCCAGGACCTGGGCGCCCACCTGTCCGCCATAGTCGACCGTGGCGGCGGCGAGCTCGTACATCAGCCCTTGCCGCCGGAAGCCCTTACGCACGACGAAACAGGTGACCGACCAGACGCCGGCGAGTCCGGGGTCCATCCGCATCCACGGCTGCTTCCGGCTCCAGATCCTCGGGTAGTTCTCCCGGGGCTCGACCGCGACCCAGCCGGCCGGCTCGCCGTCGAGGTAACCGATCAACCCGGACGTAGGCCCGTCGGTGCCGCACCCGGTCTGCTCCACCTGCGCGGCGTCCCGCTGCTCCTGTGTGGTGTCGCGCCAGATCCAGCCTCCGGCCTTGAGCGCCTGGCACCGGCACTTGCGGGCGCCACCGGCCCCGAACACCGCCACTACGTCGTCGGTCGCAGCCCCGTTGGCCGGTCGCCAGGTGAACTCGGGCACACCGCAGCCTAGCCCGCAACGGTCAGGAGGTCACCGACTGATCGGCGTGCGAGAGGACGGAGGTACCCGTCCTGCAGGGCAACTTGGGGATGGACGGATCTCCTTGGAGCGCCAGCGGTTCATCAGGCCAGCAATGCCCTGGCAGAACGGCAAAGTCGAACGGTTCAACCGGACCCTGGCCCTCGAATGGGCCTACCGGCAGCCCTTCACCAGACCATGGCCCGCACTCCCCAGTGTCCGTTCGCCCTGCTCGACGAACGGCCCCCCACCGGAGGCGGAGGGTCGTTCGCGTGTCGAGCTGCTGTGATCAGCGAGCCGACAGCATGTAGCAGGTGGTGCCGCTCGAGATCCGTTGGATCCGAGAGCCCCGGCGGCGCCGATGGCACTCCTCGGAAGGCACCGTCGGCTCTGCGCAGGTTCAGACTCCCGTCGGGTGTCCGTCGGGGACGTACACGCAGGCGGGGTCCTCTGCACGAGGGTCGCCCGTCGCGGCGTACGCCCGGGCCCGGGACCCGCCGCACAGGTCCGCGAACTCGCACGCCCCGCAACGCCCGGTGAACGCCGCCGCCCGGAGGTCGCGCAGCACCTCGCTGTCCCGGTAGATCTCCGCCAGCGGTGCAGTCCGCACATCACCGACCCGCAACGGCAGGAACCCGGCCGGGTACACCTCACCGTCATGTGCGATGAACACGATGCCCTTCCCGTCACGGGTCGACGCCGTGTGCGCGGAGGGTCGCACGTCGCCGTGCTCACCGAGGAGCTCCGCCAGCCGAGCCGACAGGTGCGCGTACCCAGCGCTCGCCGGTGCGGCCCCGCCGGCACGACGCTGGGCGACCACACGGCGGAAGAACGGCGCCTCGACCGTGCGGACGATGAACCCGTAGTGCGCCGCGTCGAACAGGAAGTGGCACACGTCCTCGTGCTCGGCCGCGCTGATCGCACCGGTCGCCTCACCGCGCCCGACGTGGACGAGGAAGAACACCTCCCACATGTGCACGCCGTGCTCCGCGACCAGCGCGGCGATGTCGGCCATCTCCTCGAGGTTGCGCGCCATCACCGTCGTGTTGATCTGCAGCGTCAGCCCGGCCGCGACCAGCTTGTCGATCATGACCAGGGTCGCATCGAACAAGCCCGCGATGTTGCGGATCCCGTCATGGGTGCCCGGGCACGCCCCGTCCAGGGACAGCGATACGGCCTTCACGCCTTTCGCGACCATCGTCGCAATCGCCTCGTCGGTCAGCCGGGGGGTCACCGACGGGCTCAACGCGACCGGGATCCCTTTCGCGACAGCCGCGTCGACGAGGGTGAAGATGTCCGGGCGGAGCAGGCAGTCCCCGCCGGTCAGGACGAGAATCGGGTAGGGGCGCCCGAACCCGGCGACCTGCTCGATCATGTCGAGGCCTTCCGCACTGGTCAGCTCGCCGTGAAGCGCACCCGGGGTAGCCGAGGCCCGGCAGTGCTGGCACGCGAGCAGGCACGCCCGGGTGACCTCCCAGAACACCAGCATGGGCCGGGTGTCGAAGTTGACCCGCCGCGCCGTGCCGATCCCGTTCGGGTGCCCGTTCATCCTGATGCTCCAGCCTTCACCGACAACGGTGCGTGCAGCTCCCCCAGGACGGCGGTGGCTGTCGTGGCCGCGTCCGCGACGCACCCGGCCAGACCGACACCGCGGTACGCGGCACCGGTCAGGTGCAGGCCCGGCAGCGCCGCCAGCTCGTCGGTGAGCGTCTCGAGCTTGTCGTGGTGCCCGACGTTGTACTGGGGCATCCCGCCGACCCACCGGGTCACGACTGCCTCGCACGGCGCGCCCACGGGCCGGCCGTGCTGATGGGCGAGCTCGTCGACCACCGCGGACACGAGCGCGTCGTCCCCTAGCTCGCGCCACCGGCTGTCGCCGGCCCGCCCGACCAGGCAGCGCACAATGATCGAGTCGCCGGCGGCGTGCGCCCACTTCTGGGACGTCCACGTCACCCCGACGAGCAGGGTGTGCTCCGACGCGGGCAGCAGGTATCCGGTACCCGCGGGCAGGTCCATCGCCCCGGCCGGGAAGGCCAGGGTGACGCTGGCGACGTCGGCGTACCCGATCCGCTCGAGGGTCTCGGAGGCCACCGGGGACAGCGCGGTGAGCAGTGTCGCGGCGACGTAGGCGGGCACAGCGAGCACGATCGCATCGGCGTGAACGACGTGGCCGTCGGTCAAGGTCAGCCGCCACCGCTGCCCGTCAGGAGCGATGGTCGCGACCGTCGCCCCCGTGCGCACGCTCACGCGGCTCTCCAGCGCGTCGACCAGGGCGGTGACCAGCCTGGTCAGACCACCGTCGATGGTGACCAACGGCGAGACCGGTGTCCCGGTTCTTGTCTGAGGGCCCTCGGCGGGCGTGACCGAGCGCGCGGCAGTGCGACGCTTGGCGCGCAGGCCGAGGTAGAGGCTGCGGTTCGCCCGGGCCAGCGCGGCGATCTCGGGAACGGTCGCGTTCGCCGAAAGGGTGCGGGCGTCCCCGGCGTGGACACCGCCCAGGAGTGGAGCTATGAGCCGTTCGAAGCACTGCTTCCCGAACCGGGTCGCTGTCAGGTCAGCGACCGACGGGTCCGCCGGGATCACGCGTGCGGGCAGAACGAGATCCAGCCCGGCCCGGGCCAGCCCGAGCGGGGACAGGAGCCCCGAGCGCAGCAGCGGCAGGAGCCGTTCGGGAACGCCGAACGCGGCACCGGGAGGGAGGGCGCGCAACTTCCCACGTGAGTACACGTAGGCCCCCGACGCTGTCGGGTTCACGACCAGTGATCGCAGTCCGAGGTCGTCGATGAGCGTGCCGAGCGCCGGCGCTCGGGACAGGAACGCGTCCGGTCCCGTGTCGACCGGGACCCCGGCGATGCGGATCGTGTCGATCTTCCCGCCGAGCCTGTCCGCGGACTCCAGCACGGTCACCTTGACCGGCATCGTGCCGGCACGTGCAAGGTGCCATGCGGTGGTCAGGCCGGAGATTCCACCACCGACGACGACGACGTGGGGGACCGGCTCGTGAGACGTGTTCATGGACGTGAGGTGCTCCCGGGGTCGTCGCCGCAGCCTGCTCTGCAAGGGTCGACGCTAGGCGGCCCATGACGCGACCAGGGGACGGTGATGCTGGTCACCCACCGAGATCGGTGACGCGCAGCGAGACACCTGCTCGATCCAGCCGACTCCGGTCGAGGACGGCAATCGACACAGGTCCTGCAGCACGAACACGGTCGGGTACTCCGACGTCGCATCGGTGAGGGCGGGGACGAGCGTCCCCAGCCCGCGGCCACGTGGGTGGGTCGGGCCCAGGTGCGTCACCCGGTGAGCAGGCTCCCGACGGGCAGCCGCTCCAGCGTGTACGCCGTGACGACTGCCCCGGGCGACGTGACACTGAGGCCACACCGGAACAGCACGGTGCTCCCCGTCGCCGTGAACGCAGCAGCCCCGGCCAAGTTCGAGATCTGACTGTCGAGAGGAATCCCTGATATCGGCTTGCCTACTAGCGGGCGCCCCCGGCACAGATCCCGAAGGAGCCAGGGGCTACCGCCCGTCTCACCCCTGACGTGTCCGACGAGCCTGCCACCGCCGCACGGGTCGGGTCACGGTCGATCACCCGATGCGACGCAGAACAGGTAGGCACTTCCCGCTGATTGGCCGATGTCGGGCGTTCAACCGCTGGGGAGCGTCGAGGAGTCGGGCCGCCAGTCATTACTACGCCGATGCCAGCTCACGCTCAGGCGGCGCGACGGTGGTCCGGGGCATACCGCGCCAGGCAATGACGGCGATCATTGAGAGGGTGGCGATCCATAGCGGCAAACCGATCCACGCCGGGAGTGCCGGCTGCGTGCAGATCTCGCCGGTCGTCTCCATCGGGACGATCAGTGGGCCGCCGAGCCCGTCGGTTTCGCCACCGCTGACCGTGCCGCAGACATAACTTCCCAATGACCCGAACACGGAGCAGGTGAACAAGACGGAAAGCCAGATTCCGGCAGCCCACAGCAGCTTTCGGACAGTCATCACGGTGTCACAGTAGCCAGATCGGGTCCAGAACAGAGCGCGATCGGCACTTCACATGCACTTGAGCGTGCCGCGAGTGGTTCTCCTCGGTGTGCGTGTCAGTGCGCGTCGAAGCGGAAGCGCTCAACGGTCTGAGGGTCGAACAGCGGGCAACCGTGGGCGATC
>JANMBJ010000387.1:0-9121 GCA_031360335.1 Candidatus Nanopelagicales bacterium | reverse complement strand
CTGAACCACCCCGGCAGACGCGCCGAGTGGATCCACCGCATCCGAAGCGACAGTTCTAGGTATCGGCAAACGGGCGGGATATGGGGCGCCACGCCCGCTGGGTCTCATCGGCGGACCCGCAGCACAAGAACCGCCTACTTCGGTGCGTGCGAGAGCTGCACCTGCGTGTTCACGCGTGACGCCAAGGACGTACCTGGGACACTGTCCGCGTGGTCGAACTCGCCCCGGTTGTGGAGCGGATGTTAGCGCTGTGGAACGGCCAGCCGGTTGATCCGTCGACTGTCTACTCTCGGCAGTGCGTCGAGAACAGCGGTGAGGACGTTTTCGATCCGCAGGACGTCCTGCCGCGCATCGAGATGCTGCGCGGCGCAGCGCCCAACCTCCACTTTCACGCTGATGATGCGTTCCTAACCGGACGACGGAATGTAGTGCGGCTACGGGCTCTGGGAACGTTGACCGGCTCTCTCTTCACCCCGATCGGGACATTCGTCGGCACTGACCAACCCTTTGAGATGACTGGAATCGAAGTCTTCGAGATCGAGGAAGATCTGATCGTGGCTGTCTGGACGAGCTGGGACTGGGGTCGTCTTTACGGCTTGTTGGGCGTCCGCGCGTAAAGCCGTCTATGACCGCTCCGGACTTCTCGGCCGCGCGCCCGCCGAGATCCCGCCGCGCCCAGCTCATGAAGCGGCTGCGCAGGATCTCGGGGTGGCAGCCCGGTAGGGTGGACCCGTGCTCTATGAGGAAATGACCATCAAGAGCGCGGATCGCGAGTACGTGCGTTCCGGATGGCTCATCGAGGGGCCAAAGACGGACCACTCGTTGTGTGTACTTCTAGACGGTGAGCACTACCGCGACAACGTTCATGCGCTTCCGATCTTCTCGACGCTGATGCAGCGCGGAAGCATTCCGCCGATGACCTTGGTCTTCGTGTCGCATGGGGAGGCCGCGGCTCGGCATTCGGACTACGTCTGTGACCCGCAGTTCGCCCGGTTCATCGCCGAGGATGTCGTGAGCCGTGCCAGGGCACGAGTCCCTAGCCTTTCGTCAGAGCGGCACTTGATCTGTGGATTGAGTCTCAGCGGTCTCGCCGCCGCCCACATAGCTCTGCTGTATCCGACACGTTTTCCCGCTGCGCTCTGTCAGTCGGGATCGTTTTGGTTCGAGCCAGATGCATTTGCTCAGCTGGCTCAGCAGCGCCCCCCGGTGAAGACACGGTTCTGGCTCAGCGTTGGCGACGAAGAGACCGACGCTAAGGTTAGCCATCCGCCCACGGGTCTCTTTCAGAGCATCTCTCAGATCGCAGGTGTCGAGAGGGCTCGCGCAGTACTCGAGGAAACCGGTGGTGAAGTGAACTGCCACCGCTATCGCGGAGGCCATACCTTCGAGTCCTGGCGGGCAGAGCTGAGCGACGCACTCCAATGGCTCTTGCGGAGCGAGTAGACTCACAAGTCGCTCGTCGGCAGCCTGACAAGGGCGTGAATGTCTCCAACGATGGCCGCGGCCGACGGGTCGCTCTACGGTTGACCTGGAAGCGGGTCGCCCAACTGGCGTTCGGGATTGGGATCCCCAAGACCGAATCTCCCCGTTGCACGCCTTCACGAGAACCTGGTCGGCACGTCAGGTCATTGCGGCCCGCTCCACGACCTCATCGAGTAGCCGCTCCAAAGTGCCGTTCGGTTCGGTTCGAGGACAGCTCGATCCGGCAATAGCGGGCTGTGTTGTGGATCCTGGTCGCCGACGGCTTGACCCAATGCGGGGGTCTGGGTCTACGGTGTCCACGATCACCCCTGAGACGCGCGTGCGCGCTCGACGGGGCCTTCGGCATCCTCAGGTTCAAGCACGTCCGCCTCGCGGCGTGGTTGACGAGGCACCCCGACCCGCAGGTCTGATCGGAACGGGAGCCGTTCCGCTGGGGAAGGACGTCGTGGTAAGCGCAGACAGCGACGGTCGACGCGGCTCGGACGGATACCCGTTCGTCCTGGTGGCCAACCGACTCCCGGTGGACCTGGTCGCCCCCGATGCGTCCGGCGCGTCCGAAGGTTGGCGCCGGAGTCCCGGTGGCCTCGTGACCGCGCTGGAGCCGGTGATGCAGCGGGCCGGCGGCGTGTGGGTGGGTTGGTCGGGGTCGGCCGGTGACGCGCCGGAGCCGTTCGACGTCGACGGGCTTCACCTGGTCGCGGTTCCCTTGTCGGCCGAGGAGGTGGAGGACTCGTACGAGGGCTTCGCCAATGCCACGCTGTGGCCGCTCTACCACGACGTGATCGTCGCGCCCCAGTTCCACCGCCGCTGGTGGGACGCCTATGTCAGGGTCAACGAGCGTTTCGCCGCCACCGCTGCCGACAATGCCGGGCGAGGGGCGACGGTGTGGGTGCACGACTACCAGCTGCAGCTGGTCCCCGGGATGCTGCGCCGCTTGCGTCCGGACCTGCGCATCGGGTTCTTCAGTCACATCCCGTTCCCCGGGTATGAGATCTATGCGCAGCTCCCGTGGAGGCGGCAAATCGTGGACGGGTTGCTCGGGGCCGATGTCGTCGGTCTCCAGCGGCGCGCCGACGTCACCAACTTCTTGCGGGCCTGCCGCCGGGCGGCGCAACTCACGACGAAGGCCGGAGCGGTTCACCTACCGGGTGCGGCGGACACGCAAACGCGCGATGTACGGGCTGCCGCCTTCCCGATCTCCATCGACTCCGCCGGGCTCGAGAACCTGGCCCGCAGCACCGATGTGCGGACTCGCGCCGAAGGGATCAGGGCTGACCTGGGGAACCCTTCGACCGTCCTGCTCGGGGTCGACCGGCTCGACTACACCAAGGGAATCCTTCATCGGCTGCAGGCGTACGAGGAGCTGCTCGCGAGCGGTGAGCTCGGACCGCCCGACACGGTGTTCCTCCAGGTGGCCAGCCCCAGCCGTGAACGCGTGTCGGAGTACCAGGCCCTGCGCGCGGAGGTCGAGGGCGTCGTCGGTCGGATCAACGGCAAGCACGGGACGCTCGCCCAGCCCGCTGTCCACTACCTGCACCACTCCTACCCGCGTGAGGAGATGGCTGCCCTCTACCTCGCCGCCGACGTCATGCTGGTGACGCCTCTCCGGGACGGCATGAACCTGGTGGCCAAGGAATACGTCGCCTGCCGCTACGACGAGAGCGGCGCACTCGTCCTCAGCGAGTTCACGGGTGCGGCCGACGAGCTCGGCGCCGCCTTCCTCGTCAACCCGCACGACATCGACGGGCTGAAGGAGACGATCCTGCGCGCTGCGCAGGTGACGCCGAGGGAGGCCCGGCGCCGCATGAGGTCGATGCGCAAGCGAGTACGGAACTACGACGTCGATCGGTGGGCTGCGTCGTTCCTGGACGCTCTGGCACTGCGGGACACGGGGAAGGGTTAACGTGGCTGGCCTTGGACGTGTCGGAGCGGCCGCGTGCCTACACGCCCCTCCCACGACCAGCACCAGGAACTGCCCCGGGCCCGACCCTTACCGACTACACCCTTCTCAACGCCACCGGCAACAGCAGGCCGGATTTCCACGTGATGTGCCGCTCATGGGCGCGCGTCCACCCTGTGCGAGACGACCGAAAGTCCGGCCTAGCTGCGGGCAGACAGGCGGCTAGGCCGGTGCGTCTGCGCGGTCCTGACTCCACTGCGCGGACGGCGGTGGGGCCGGATCGCGACCGTTCATCCCTGACCGATCAGCGGTGGCCGTTCCAGTTCCCAGCCCGCGGCCTGCAGTTGGCTGCCGTACTGCTCCGTGTGGTGGCCGCAGAGCAGTAGGACGCTGCTCCCCCGGGTGGCGCGGACCAGAGCGCGGGCGGTGCACCTGTCGCAGCGGTCGAAGGATCGCAGCGACACCACGGGCGGTGGTCGGGTGGGCTTCATGTGAGCACGGCCTCAATGTACGCCGCCTGGTCACGGTGGTCCGGCGGCCTGGAGACGTGGGCCTCGCCCGCACGCTGGACTCATTCGGAACGGTCGAGCAGCCTGCCGTCCGGTGCGCCGGACGATCTAGCAGCGGGGGCTCCACAGCGAGTGGAATCAGCGACCCGTGAGTTGAGATGGACTCGTGCGCGCAAGCCGCCAACAGAGCACTGACAGCCGTCCAGATGGGGATCGGTCATCGCCCCGAGGTGCCGATCAGGGGCACGTGCCGATGCGCTGTATCCGAGCATGTCCGCCCAGTACCCTCTCGACCAAGAAGCCACGAGCCCCATGGCAGGCCGGTCGGCGTGCATGGGCGCGACTGAATGGCTGGCACCAGGACGCCGGCGCGTCGCCTGGTCATCCGGATGATCCCGAGGCGGCGCTACTCGCGCTGTCAGACATTGCGCTCGTCAAGCGGCTGACCGCCCAGGCCGAGCTCGGCGCAGTCAAGACCGCCCGATCGGGAGGTAAGTCCTGGCCTGAGATCGGGTCGCTTTGGGCGTTGACGCTGAGAGCGTGCGCAATCGGTGGGGCGACGCGACAGACAACCAGACGTGAGGACGTCGGGGAGGCCAGAGCCTGCTGCGATGGCTTGACGTGCACCCCCGAACGGCGCACTCTCCACGCCTGGCTGGCCATGGCGGCCACGACCACGGCGAGGAATATGATCAACGTGCCCACCTTGATGCCCCCGCCGCAGAAGAAGAGGGCAGGGAGCCTACCTCCGGACCGCCGAAGTACCGTTCGGTGCGCCGTCGAGATCCCTAACAGCACGAACCTCCCGCCACGGCCCACCCGGGTCCTTGCGGGCCGCCGGGTGCCACCTGTGCAGCCAGCGCCGCGTCGTGGAGGACGTTGACCTGGCGGGGTGGAGTCCTTCAGCCGCAGGTGGAGTTGACTTGGGTTACCGAGGCAGCGCCTTGGCCGCTAATGCGGACCTTGACAGTGGAGATGGTTGTTTGGCCAGGTTCGAGTGGTGCACGGAGTGTGAAGGCGCCGGCGCCAGTATGGGTGCCTGTGGCGTCAAGGGCCTGGACTTGGCATAGGGGGGTCACTGCCTCGGTTCCAAGGTTGGTGACCTCAACTGTGACGGCGACGTCGCCTAGATCGACTAGGGCGATGTCCGCGGGTCCGATGGGATGCACGCGGACCTGTGCTTCTGGCCGCTTGCCCGCCTGGTGGATCAGCAGCCCTAGGAGCAGCGCTCCAGCGGCGGTGATGCCCGCGACGACGCGTGCGCTACTTCCAGCGCGTGTCCGTCGCTTGCTCTGAGTGGTCGCCGAGGTCGAGGCTAGGGTGTCGAACAGGAACGAACCCTCAGGCTGCGCAGGGCGGCTACTAGATGTCGTCATGGACCTCTCGCGTCACGACGTTCTGGGGCAGGACACTTGACCCCAAGACCGGGGCGGCGGTGACGGGGCCCTGGGTCTGGACGATCGTTCGGCGACGACGGGGCGCGAAAATCAGCAGCGTGAACAGAAGGCTCAGGACGCCCGCTGCCATCAGGATCCATCCCACGACATGGATGTCCAGGCCAGCGACGGTGGCGTGCACGGCGAACGCCAGGACAGCGCCGATGGCGAGCAGGAAGATTCCGAGACCGATACCCATGTCAGATCCTTTGTCGTTGTGTGCCGGCCGACTACTCATCAGGCCCGAGACAGCTCGTTCTCATTGCTTCGGGGCCGTGGGGGGAACACTTAAGCGTTCCCCATGGCCCGGCGATGAGTGGGGTAAACGCACCAGGGCTTGCCGCCCGGCTGGTAGTCGTGCACCTCGACCCGGACAGTACGAACCCGCGCCGACGGCTCCTGCCAAGGTCGTCGCGTCAGGGCCCTGCACAGAACGACTGGATCGCTCCGGGCCGCCAGGAGCCACCCGGGCAGCCAGGGGGTGTGGACGTCGTGCTTTCCGAGTACGTTCCGAGCCATGAGCGATGAGCGAATCTTCACTGTCCAGCTGGCCGGCGCAATCATGGTCAACTCCCACCGACTGCCGACAGTTGGCCCAGCGGGCGAACTCACAGTCGACTGGCCCGACGATCCACCCGTAACTGTGGTCTACGCACCTCACGCCTGGGTCAGCTTCACCTACGACACTCCGGCGGAGCAGCCTTCTCATTCCATCGGGACGTAGACGACGAGATCCCGGACCAGCGTGACTCTGTGCGCCGGGTAGTTGCCCGGACCGCAGGAAGCCCCGTTACTAGGGTTTTGAAAGCGACAGAGCTTTAGCTCCGGTCGGGCTGGCTTCGCGGTCGGGGATGGGCACGAGACCGTTCACGCAGTTCTGCACAAGCGGTCGTCCGGCGGCTCGGTTGGGATCCGCCTGCTCCGGGTATATGGAGGTCATGACTGAGAACCAGCCGGCAGCAGAGCCGCCCGAGACCAACCCCAAGATTCCAGCCCCGGGCACCTCGGAGGACTTCCCCGCCTATCGCGTGGGGAACGAACCGTCCGGTCCCGTCGGTGTCGAGGTTCCCGCCAGAGTACGAACCCCGCGCGAGCGGCTACTACTGTGGCGGGGATTCGTGGGGTCGGAAGGCTACTCGGCAGCCCGCTCCGCGTAGGCCAGCGCGGACTCCCTGGGCGGCTGGGATAAGCACTCACCACGCGGCAGGCTGAGCCCCCGGGAGCACGAACCCCTGCCGACAGCTTGCCCGCATGACTCGGACGCTGCTGCAGCTCATCCACAACCCGCGCAACCTCGGCTGCGACTGTGATCCCGACTGCTGGTGCCGTCGCACCGCACTCGGGCGGGCGTTTCGGTGGTGGCTGCCCGGTAGGCATCGCAACCCATCCCTGCCCCGGCGGATGCGCGCAGGTGAACGCTAGCGACTTCACGCCAACCCGTACCTGGACATGTCCAGACCGTCGGCTTTTGTCTACCCTGGTAGACGCTAGGCGCCCCCGGCGGGCCGCTCGACAACTTGTCCTGGCCGTTGACGAAGCTCGGCGTATGGCCTCCAGTGGTAGTACTGGCTCCCTGGCGCCGTCGTGTACCGAACCAGCCCTCGCCACGACCCGCCCGGGTCCTTCCGTGCGGCCCGTAGCCACCCGGACAGCCAGCGCCCCTCGTGCATCACGTCGACCTGGAGCGGTTCCATGCCCAAGTCTCGCAGCGATGAACGACACTGACGCTGCCGCCCAAACACCGGAATTCTGTGCGGGGACCTAGGGTTGCGCCCCCGGTTGTCGTGGGCTGGCCCGCTGCGGCAGGATGCGCGTGTGACCGGTTTGCGGTTCTGCGCGTACCAGTATCAGCACCTGCCGCTGCACGACCTGCGGGCGCGTTGGCGGGTTGCGGAGGAGCGCGGGTTCGACGTCGTGTGGAACTGCGACACGGTCGTGGAGCCGGATCGGCCTCGGCACACCCTGTTCGACGGTCCGACGACGCTCGCGCTGATGGCGGCGGAGACGGAGCGCATCCGGGTCGGCACGCTGGTGTCCAGCCTGTACTTCCGGCAGCCGGTGACGTTCGCCAAGGCGTCCATGACGGTCGACCACCTCAGCGCTGGGCGGGTCGAGCTGGCGCTCGGCGTAGGGGATCCGTCGGCGGGAGCCAAGGCCGGCGGGGTGGACTGGTCGGCCGGCGAACGGGTCGCGCGGTTCCGCGAGTTCGTCGAGCTGGTGGATCTCCTGCTGCGTCAAGAGGTGACGAGCTACCACGGGCAGTACTACCAGTGCGAAGAGGCCGAGACGGTTCCGCTGCCGGTGCAACGCCCGCGGCCGCCGATCACCGTCGCGGCGCACGGCCCGAAGATGCTGCAGATCGCGGCGGAGTACGCGGACGGGTGGAGCTCGTGGGGAGGATCCGAGATCACCACAGAGGCGGACTTCTACGCGGTCACGACCGAGCGCAGCCGTCGGTTCGACGACCTGTGCGTAGCCTCGGGTCGCGATCCCACGACCATCCGGCACTCGCTCGTCGTGTACCCCCCGCTGACACCCTGGCAGTCCGTGGAGTACTTCCAGGACATGGTCGGACGCTTCCGTGAGATCGGAATCGACGAGTTCGTCCTCTACTGGCCGCAGAGCTGGCGTGGAGCACCCCACGAGGACGCTGTCTTCGACGAAGTGACCACCACCGTGATCCCGGCCCTGAGAGAGAACGTCAGGGCGAGCTAAGCCGCACCCAACGCAAGCGCCCGAAGTATGCTCCTACGGTCAAGTCCGGAGTTCTTGGGGTAGTGCGTTGAAGACTTCGCGGGCGACGTAGCGCTTGAGGCAGCGGATGATTTCGGCGGGTGAGAGGCCTTCGGTGGTGCGGCGTTCGACGTAGGCCTTGGTGGCTGGTTGGGTCGCCATGCGGGTGATGACGATGTGCCACAGGGCGGAGTTGCCTTGGCGGTCGCCGCCGCGGTTGAGGCGCTTGCGCTTGGTCTTGCCCGATGATGCCCGGATGGGGCTGGCGCCGAGCAGCGCGGCGAATGATGCCTCGCTGTGGAGTCGGTCGGGGTTGTCCCCGGCGGCGACCAGCAGGGTCGCGGCGGTGTCGGGGCCGACGCCGAAGATGGCCAACAGCCGCGGGGCGTGGGCGCGTAGCAGGCGGTGACGGCGGGTCTGGACTCGTTTGATCTGCTCGTCGAGGTCTGCGACCCGGGTCGCCAGCTCACGCAGGGCGAGCTTGGTGATCGAGGCGACGTCGTCGCGGTCGCCAGGGCGGTAGCCCTGGCAGGTGGACAGCATCTGTGGGCGTCCCAGGCCGCGGAGCTGGCCGCGGATGGGTTCGGGTGCGGTCACGATCAGTGCGTGCAGCTGGTTCAGGGTCTGGGTCCTGGCCTTGTGCGCTGAGCGGTGCACGATCTGCAAGGCCCGCCAACCCTTCCACGGTTCCGTCGTGGGACTTCGGGATCACCGTGGCCTGGTCACTGATCACTGCCCGGGCGGCAGCGATAGCGTCGATCACGTCGGACTTGCCGTGCGCGCGGCGCACCTGCCGGTTCGGCCGGCTCACCTCAATCACCTGGACCTGCTCCGCGGCCAAATGCCGGGCCAGCCCGGAACCGTAGGACCCGGTGCCCTCCACCCCGACGGACTGAACCTCGCCGAAGCCGGTCAGGAAGGACAGCAGGTCGCGGTAGCCGGCCGGGGTGGTCGCGAACGACTTCGTGCCAAGCACCTTGCCCAGCCGGTCACACGCGGCGGCGACGTGGATGTCGGCGTGGGTGTCCACACCGCCGATGACAATCTCAGGGGCCAATGTC
>JANMBJ010000365.1:0-1862 GCA_031360335.1 Candidatus Nanopelagicales bacterium | reverse complement strand
GCTGGGCGGGGCGCTCACCTAGGGTGAGCGGGTGCCTACGTATCCCGATGCCCCTCGTCTCGAGATCGCCGACGACTTCGGCGGCGTGCTCGTCCCGGACCCCTATCGCTACCTCGAGGACGCCGCCGACGCACGCACGATCGAGTGGTCTGCGGCCCAGAGCGAGCTGCTGAGCGACGAGCGGGCCCAGTGGTCGACCGTGGACCACTTCCGCGAGCGGGTGACGGCGCTCGTGCAGGCCGGTGGGATCTCGCCGCCGTACTTCCGCCGCGACCGGTGCTTCTTCATGCGTCGCCAGGGTGACCAGCAGTTCACCGTGCTGTGGACCATCGATCCCGACGGCACCGAGCGCGTGCTCATCGACCCGATGGAGCTCGACCCGGCGGGCCTGACGACCCTCGACGCCTGGCAGCCGAGCAAGGAGGGCGACCTGCTCGCCTACCAGCTCTCGGAGTCGGGCACCGAGGAGTCGATCGTCCGGGTCATGGACGTCGCGACCGGGGCGATCGTCGACGGGCCGATCGACCGGGCGCGCTACTCCCCCATCGCGTGGCTCCCGGGTGGTGCGGCCTACTACTACGTACGCCGCAACGACCCGGCCGGCCTGCCCGAGGGTGAGGAGCAGTTCCACCGCCGGGTGTGGCTGCACCGCGTGGGCACCGACCCCGGCGATGACGTCGAGATCTTCGGCGCCGGCCGCACCATCACCAACTACTACGGCGTCTCGGTGAGCCTCGACGGCCACTGGCTGCAGATCTCGAGCTCGGAGGGCACCGAACCGCGCAACGACCTGTGGGTCGCCGACCTCACGACCTCGTCGCTGGAGGCACCGGAGCTCGTCGAGGTGCAGGTCGACATCGACGCCAACACCTCACTGTCGTTCGGCCGCGACGGACGTGCCTACGTCGGCACCGACCGCGACGCACCGCGCGGACGCCTGGCCGTCGTCGACCCAAACACCCCGACAGCAGAGCACTGGATCGAGCTGATCGCCGAGGACGACGAGGCGGTGCTCGAGGACTTCGCGATCGTCGACGGCGACGAGCTCGAGCGCCCGCTGCTGATCGTGGCACGCACCCGGCACACCGTCGGGGAGCTGACGGTGCACGATCTCGTCACCGGCGAGCAGGTCGCCACCGTGCCTCTCCCCGGAGTCGGCACCCTCGGCGGCCTCGTCGAGCGACCCGACGGCGGACCTCTGGTGTGGTTCGTCTACACCGACTACACGACCCAGCCGCACGTCTACTGCTACGACGCACGCACCGGCGACGTCACGCTCTACTCCGCACCCCCCGGGCAGATCGAGGTCCCGCAGGTGGTGAGCCGTCAGGTCACGTACACCTCCGCCGACGGCACGACCGTGCGGATGTTCGTGCTCTCGCAGAGCGAGGCACCAGACGAGCCGAGGCCCACAATCCTTTATGGCTATGGCGGTTTCGGGATCTCGATGTCGCCCGGCTTCTCGGCGACAGCACTCGCGTGGGTAGCATCCGGCGGGGTCTACGCCGTGGCCAGCCTGCGCGGTGGCGGCGAGGAGGGCGAGGAGTGGCACCGCGACGGCATGCTCGCCAACAAGCAGAACGTGTTCGACGACTTCCACGCAGCCGCGCAGTGGCTGGTCGACGGCGGGTGGACGACCCGCGAGCAGCTGGCGATCAACGGCGGCAGCAACGGCGGTCTCCTCGTCGGTGCCGCCCTGACCCAGCGCCCTGACCTCTACGGCACCGTGGTCTGCGCAGCGCCGTTGCTCGACATGGTGCGCTACGTCGAGTCCGGGCTCGGGCGCACCTGGACCGTGGAGTACGGCGACCCCGCGGTGCCTGAGGAGCTGTCGTGGTTGCTGGGCTACTCGCCGTACCACC
>JANMBJ010000313.1:0-5076 GCA_031360335.1 Candidatus Nanopelagicales bacterium | reverse complement strand
GCCATAGGCGAACGTCAGGCGTCCCCGTCGACGGAACTCAGCCCGGCGTCCGATAGACGGAGGGCGGGTTCCTTGCGCCTATGGCACGTCGGGGCACAGTCATCCGGAGCGGTCACCGGGACCGGGACGCGGCGTCCGGGTGGTGGGTCAGGTGATGTCGTCGATGAGGGGGGTGGGGTGGAGGTCCTCGGGGTCCACGATCTGCTCGGGGAGGGAGGACGCCTCGTTGTCGGACAGGGGGCCGAAGCCCTCGCGGCGGTCACGCCGTTCCCGGCGCATGTCGTTGAGGAGCATGAGGCTGACGGCCACCACCACGATGCCCATGAACGGCGCCGCGACCAGCAGCATGGTGATCGGGTCGGGTGTCGGGGTGGCTACAGCGGCGAACGTCAGACATCCGATGAGCAACCAGCGCCACGCCTTGAGCAGGCGCCGGCCGCTGAGGACGCCGACGACGTTGAGCATCACGAAGATCAACGGGATGATCGCGCCGATCCCGAAGAAGACCAGGATCTGGAGTACGAATCCGAGATATTCGGTGACGTTGATGATGTTCGAGACGCTCGACGGAGTGAAGCCCAGCAGCAGTCGCAGCAGGTTGGGCAGCGCGAGGTATGCGATGAACGCCCCGAACACAAACAGCGGGGTCGCGGAGAACACGAAGACGTAGGCCCAGCGCCGCTCGTTGCCCTTGAGGCCCGGCACCAGGAAGCGCCAGAGCTGGTAGAGCCAGATCGGCGACGACAGTACGAGGCCGGCGACCACGGTGACCTGCAGCTTGAGGTTGAACGCGTCCGTGACGCCGGACAGCGACAAGATCACGGTCGAACCATCGGCCTTGGCCTGTTCGACGACCTGCTGGAACGGCTCGGTGATCTTGTTGAACAGCACCTCGTAGAACGGCCAGGCGACAGCTGTACCTATCAGGATCGCGAGGACAGCGCGAAAGAGCCGGACCTGGAACTCTCGGAGGTGCTCGAACAGCGTCATCGCCCCGTCGGGGCTCGACGGCTTGCGGTCCTTGCGCCGACGTTTGGCGCGCACCTCGTCGGTGGCCACGGCGGCGGACGTCCTGGGTCTGGTCGGGCGATCAGACGCGCGGAGCGCCGTCAGCCGGCGGCGTCACCGGCTGGGCGAGGACCTGCTGGCCCGTCACCGGGTCGACGAGGTAGCGCGGTCCGGGGTCGACGACCGGAGCCGGCGCGCTGCCCACGGCCTGCGGTGCGGCAGCCTGGTCGTCCGTCTTCGTGTCGGTCTTGAGACCATCAGTCTCAGCCTTGAAGATGCGCAGCGAGCGACCGACACCACGTGCGAGATCGGGGAGCCGCTTGGCACCGAAAAGCAGAATGATGATGAGGAGGAGGATCAGGAAGGCAGGCTTCTCGAACAAGGCCATCGTGAGGTCCTCACATCATCAGGGGCAGGTCTGGCTGGTCGCCAGGCGTCTGGGACCACGATAACCCGAGGTGGGCTCAGCGGCGAGGAAGGTGGGCGCCACGCAAGAAGTCGGCAAGAAGTCCGACGGCGGCGGGGGTCAGCGGCCGGAGGCGAGCGCGACGTCCTCGGCGATGGCGTCGTGCGTCTCGAGGAACAGCACGAGATCGAGCAGGTCGTCGTATCCGATCGGGCGACCGTCGTGGATCTCACGAGCCTCCGCGGGCACCGCGATGCGCTCGATCCGGACACCGGCGGAGCTCAGCAGCCGCACGACCTCGTCGTCAGCAGGCTTCTCGACGTCGACCCTGCACTGCGGGCACCCGAAGACATAGCTGCTGCGCGAGTCGGTCTCGCGGATCGCCTCGGTGACGCACACGCGGACCTGACGAGGGGTGAGGTCGACATCACCGCACATCGGACAGGTTGCCTTGATGGTGGCCATCGGGCCCTCCTCCCACAGTCTCTCGTGCCTTGACGCAGGGAGTCTCGGCACGTACCCCGGGGGTTCTTGAGCCCTCGCGGGGCACGGATGTGCACCGAGGGTCCCGAGCCGACCCGTACGGCCCAGCAGGGGTCCGGCGAAGGGACTACCCGTGGCCTGGGAAACGAGCGAGCAACGGCCTCAGACGCCGTATGGCGCAAGGGCGCGCAGGGCTTCGGCGCGTACCCGCTCGACGATGTCCGGGCGGTCCAGGACCGTGATCGAGTCACCCATTCGGAGCAGGAGGCGCACGAACCATCGTTCGTCGGCCACCGGCATGACGACCCGCAGCCGTCCGTCCGCCAGCTCGGTCACCGATTCGACGGGGTTCTCCTCGGCTACCCACGACACCTCGGGCGCCAGCTCGAGGGTCACCGACGGACCGTCCGGGCGCAACGCACCAGCGCCGAGGTCGACGGGTACGGCGTCCGACGGCACCTCGGCCGGCAGGTCGAGCACCCGGACCGCCTCGATCCGGTCCAGGCGGAACGTGCGTACAGCCTCAGCGCGACGGCACCAGGCCTCGAGGTAGGCGCGGCCGTCCAGCGTGAGCACCCGCATCGGGTCGATGTCGCGCTGGGTGCGCTCGTCGACGGCTCCGACGTAGGTGATGTGCAGGCGACGTCCTTCGCCCAGACCTCGCGAGACGGCCTCGGTCACCAGCGGGTCGTCCGTGGTGTCGACAGCGACCGTGACCCCGTCGGCGGCCCGCAGGGCCTCTCCAGCCGCCGCCTCGAGCTTCGTCGTGGCCCCGGCGAGAGCGTCGCGGTCGTGAGGTCCCGGCACCTGGGCCAGCACCCGCAGGGCGACGAGGAGCGATGCCGCCTCGTCGGGCGAGAGCCGCAGCGGACGGTCGAGCGTCTGGGCGTCCATCACGGTGATCCGACCGTCGTCGTCCCAGAACTGGATGTCGACGAGGTCGCCGTGCATGTGCCCGGGGCGCCCGGTGCAGATGAGCAGCCAGAGGTCGGCCTGCAGCTGCTCGGCGGTCACCCCGAAGTGCGCGGCCGCCTCGTCGACGGTGATCCCGGCATTGGCCGAGAGCCACGGCACCAGCGCCAGGAGCCGCGAGAGCCTGGTCGCCGCAGGTTCCGAGGCAGGCGTGGTGCTCATGAGGTCACCTCCGCGAGCCCGGCGGCAGAGCGCAGCCGGCGTACGACGGCGGCGCGCAACGAGGCGGGCTCCAGGACGACGACGGCGGCGCCGTGACCCACGATCTCGGCAGCCAGCGCCTCGTCGTCGGAGTAGGTCAGCACGACGACATCTCCGCCCTCCGCAGGGTCCACCGAGATGGCCCGGCGGCGCAGGGCGTTGCCGCGGTCGACCGCGACACGCAGCCGAGCGGTGAGGGCGCCGACCCGGCCGGCCGACGACGACGCGATGGCGCCGCCAAGGTCGATGCCGGCAGGGATGTCATAGGCGCCCGCAGCCCCCACGACGGTGGCGGCACCCACCACGCGTGACAGCCGGAAGACCCGCATCGCATCCCGGTTGGTGTCGCGACCGATGAGATACCAGTGTCCGCGGCGGGAGGCGACGCCGTAGGGCTCCACCTCACGCGGCTCCGGGGCGGGGTCCTCGGGCTTTCGATAGTCGAAACGGACCCGTCGCCGGGCGCGCAATGCTTCGAGGAGCACGGGGAACGACGGTTCGGCGGTGGCGATACGCGTCTCGATGCCCACCGGCCCGTCCACGACGCTGCCGTCGCCGAGCGTCTCGAGCTTGCGCATCGCGCGCTGCGCCGCCGGACCGAGGCTGGCCTGCTCCCACACCCGCGCCGCGAGGCCGAGCACGGCGAGCTCGTCGGCGGTGAAGTCGACGGCCGGCAGGGCGTAGTCGTCGGCGGCGACGCGATAACCCTCGATGCCACCGATGCCGTCAGACCCCTCGACGGTCTCGACCGGCACCCCCATGCTGCGGAGCTCGTCCTTGTCGCGCTCGAACATCCGCTCGAAGGCCTCGTCGGACGTGCTCTCGCGATACGCGTCGATCGCATCCTTGAGGACGTGCTTGGGCACCGGGCGGGACGACGCCATGAGCGCGAAGAGCAGGTTGAGCAGCCGCTCGGTGCGATCCTTCTGGCTCACGCGTCCCCTCCCTCAGCCGTGCGGGTGTCGTGCCGGTCGTGGTACGCAGCACCTTCCTCAGGAGTCAGCGGACGCCGAGCAGGTCGATCACGAACACGAGGGTCTGACCCGAGAGGCGGTGGCCGCCGCCTGCGGCGCCGTAGGCCTGCTCCGGCGGGATGGTGAGCTGGCGTCGGCCGCCGACCTTCATGCCGGGGATGCCGTCCTGCCAGCCCTTGATGAGGCCGCGCAGCGGGAACTCGATGGGCTCGCCGCGGTCCCAGCTGGCGTCGAACTGGTCGCCGCTGTCGAACTCGACGCCGACGTAGTGGACCAGGACGGTCGCACCGGCGACAGCCTCAGCGCCCTCACCGACCACCAGGTCGGCGATCACGAGGTCGGCGGGTGCGTCGCCACCCGGGAAGTCGATCTCGGGCTTCTCGCTCATGGGTCTCTCCTCGCGTGGGGCGTACGCCGTCCCACCAGGTCGGTGGTCCAGCGGGTGCAGAACGTGGTCCGGCGCTCAGGGCGCCGGACACGGTCGCTCCGCCTGCTCAGGGCTTCGGTGATCCAGGACTTCAGTGCAGAGCCTGCCGGTGTCCGGGCTCCGGTTACGGGACCGACACGAGGTCGACCACGAAGACCAGCGGCTCGTTGGCCTTCACCCCGAGGTTGGCCGGCGGCTTGGCGCCGAATCCTTGCGCAGCAGTCATCACGATGAGCCGGCGGCCGCCGACCTTCATCCCCGGCACCCCGTCGGCGATGCCGGTGATGATCCGGGTGAGGTCGAACGACACGGCCTTGCCGGTCTTCCAGGACGAGTCGAATGTCGTGCCGGTCGAGGCGACGGCTCCGACGTACTGCATCGAGACGGTGGCGCCCGGCTTGGCCTCGGCTCCGGTGCCGACGGTGATGTCGCTGATGGTGAGCTGGGTGACCTTGGCGGTCTCGGGGGTGACCGCGATGGTCGGTTCCTTTCCGGCGTCGCCGGTCACCGTGACGCCCGCGGTGCCCTCGAGGTGGGGGCCGACGGTCGGGACCGGCGTGGGCACGGCATCGACCACGAACACGAGCGCCTCGTTGGCGGCGATC
>JANMBJ010000303.1:0-8228 GCA_031360335.1 Candidatus Nanopelagicales bacterium | reverse complement strand
CGACCACGGCAGCAGCCGCCACCACCCGGACGACCCACACCATGACAGCCCCTCGGTCGGAATCCTCCGCGCAGCCTAGGGACGACCGCCCCACCCCGCTCGCCGTCCCGCCAACGCGTCACGCGTCAGGCAGGGGGCTGGGCGGTCGGGTGCCCTTGCTGACGCCGCTAGGGACGGATGCCTGTGACCGCCATCGCAGTGTCGGCGGACGCCGCTGGCGTCGGTCATCGGTGCTGGGTCAGGCGGTGGCGCCGCGCTTGAGCTGGGCGGCGACCGAGACGGTGCGCTGCGCCATGTGGTCCAGCGCCGCGAACTCCTCGTCGGCGACCGGGGCGGTGCCGTTGAACGACACGTGCGAGACGCCATAGGGGTTGCCGTCGTTGAACTTCACGGCCGGGTCGGTGTAGCCCGGGGGCACGATGATGCCGCCGAAGTGGTAGACCGAGTTGTAGAGCGCGAGCAGCGTCGTCTCCTGGCCGCCGCGCTTGGTGCCCGTCGATACGAAGCCGGCGTACACCTTGTTGGCGAGCTTGCCCTGGGCCCAGAGGCCACCGAGGGTGTCGAGGTACTGCTTCAGCTGCGCGGCGATGTTGCCGTAACGCGTGGGGGTGCCGAAGAGCACGACGTCGGCCCAGTCGATGTCCTCAGCGGTCGCGACAGCGACGTCGGCGGTGGCGACAGCGTGCGCGGCCCAGGCCTCGTTGGAGGCGATGGCCTCGGCCGGGGCGAGCTCGGGCACCTTGACGAGGCGCACCTCGGCGCCGGCCTTCTCCGCTGCCTGGGCAGCGCGTGCGGCCATGGTGTGAACCGAGCCGGTCGAGCTGTAGTAGATGACGGCGACCTTGACGGCGTCGGCCATGGTGACTCCCTAGGTGAGTGATTGACAGTTCAACTTCTGAGAAGTAGTTGAACATGGGACGACGAGGTGTGCAACTCCGCGCGGGCCTGGTCACCTGATGTTCATCTGTGACGTGCGGCGATGTGCGGTAGCGGCTCGTCGCGCGACCCTGGTCTGCGGCCGACCGCGCGGTGCGGTGCTCGCGCGTCACCGGCAGGGGTTAGCGTCCTTCCGTGACGACTCACGAGCCGCCGGCGAGCGGCCTCCCCGACGGTGGATCGACCCCGCAGCGCACGAAGGGTCCGGTCACGCTGCGCCGCTCGCAGGTGACCTCGAGCACCACCGACCAGCGCCTCCTCGACACCCGCGGACCCAGCGACTGGGTGCACACGGATCCGTGGCGGGTCCTGCGGATCCAGGCCGAGTTCGTCGAAGGGTTCGGAGCTCTGGCCGGTCTCGGGCATGCCGTGAGCGTCTTCGGCTCGGCGCGCACGAAGGCCGACACCGCGGAGTACGCCGCCGCCACGAACCTCGCGGCTGCCCTCGCTCGCTCGGGCTATGCCGTCATCACCGGCGGCGGTCCGGGAATCATGGAGGCAGCCAACAAGGGGGCGTGCGAGGCCGGCGGCACCTCGGTCGGGCTCGGCATCGAGCTGCCCTTCGAGCAGGGAATGAACGACTTCGTCGACATCGGCATCCATTTCCGCTACTTCTTCGCGCGCAAGACGATGTTCGTGAAGTACGCCCAGGCATTCGTGGTCTTTCCCGGCGGTTTCGGCACGTTCGACGAGCTCTTCGAGGCGCTCACCCTTGTGCAGACCGGGAAGGTCACGTCGTTCCCGGTGATCTTGTTCGGGTCCTCCTACTGGGGCGGGCTCGTCGACTGGCTGCGCAGCGCTGTGCTCGCCGAGGGCAAGATCTCGGAGAAGGACCTCGCTTTGCTGCACGTCACCGACGATGTCGATGAAGCCGTGGCGCTCATCGACGCGGGCATCCGCGGCCACAACGGCGGCGCGACGCCGAGCGTCGAGTGGTATCCCCCTGTGGAGGTCTGAGATGCCGTCGGTCGCTGTCTTCTGCGCCTCGAGTGACGACATCGACGAGCGCTACGCCGTGCTCGCCGGCGAGGTCGGGTTTGCCATCGCGCGACGCGGCTGGACCTTGGTGAGTGGTGGTGGCTCAGTGAGCTGCATGGGTGCTGTGGCACGCGCGGCCCGCGCCGGTGGTGCCCACACCATCGGCGTCATCCCGCGTGCGCTCGTCGAGCTCGAGGTCGCCGACCACGGCGCCGACGAGCTCGTCATCACCGACGACATGCGCGAGCGCAAGGGCGAGATGGACCGGCGCAGCGATGCGTTCCTCACCCTGCCCGGCGGCATCGGCACGCTCGAGGAGCTCCTCGAGATCTGGGTCGCCCGGTCGCTGCGCATGCACGACAAGCCGATCGTCGTCCTCGACCCGTGGGGTGACCTGGAACCGTTGGCGCTGCTGGTCTCCGGCCTGGTCGAGGCGGGCTTCGTCCGCGACTCCGCTGCGGCGCAGCTGGTGTGGACCTCGACGGTCGACGACGCGGTCGCCGCCATCGAGAAGGGCTGGGCCGAAGCCGGTCGGACCCAACCGGTCGAGCCGACCGCCGCCGAGTGGCTCGAAGCCGAAACCTGATCGACTCTGACCGCCTGGCCCGGCTGGCGGTGAGCGCAGCCCTTCAGCGACAGCTGTGCCCGGTGCTTCAGGAATGCCGGGTCACCAGAGGCCGGGCACCAGGGCGCTCGGCACCCGCGAGCGGTAGTCGGCGTAGTCCGGGTACGTCACGGTGAGCCACTCCTCCTCGAGCCGGCGCTTGAGGTCGAGCTCGATCGCGAGGAACGCGACGGGCAGCATGCCCCACGGCGTCGTGATGAGCGCGAACCCGAGCGCGGCCAAGATCAGTCCGCTGTAGATCGGGTGACGCACCACGGCGTAGATGCCGTCGGAGTGCAGCGCCTCGTCAGCGAGCGGTGCGGGGTTCGCGGTCAGCGCCGACCCCAGCCCGCCCACGGCCACCCCGAGCACGGCGATCCCGCCGATCACGAGCGCCGCCCCGAGGACCGCGAGCGGACCGCGCACGCCGTCCGGCCACCGCGGCAGCGTGCCGATCAGCCCCAGCGTGCCCACACCGACCGTCACGAGCAGCAGGAGCACCTGCAGCAGTACCCAGCCCTGGCCCTTGCTTCCGAGATGCGGGATCGCCATGCGCCGGAGTCTGCCGCACCCCGAGCACGTCAAGGAGATGTGTGCTCACGCCGCGGCAGAGCGCGTCGCGAACACATCTCCGTCTTCCCCGGCCCGGCTGGCGCGAGGTAGGTGCTCACCCCGTGGGATACCGCGTCGTCAGCGCCTATCTCCGGGGAGTCCTTATCCGTGCTGGCCGGCGCGCGAGCGGGCCTTCGCGGCAGCAGCCGGGGACAGGTCGCGTACGACGGTCGCGGTGCCGCCGCTCGCCAGGACGACGGCGGTGTCGCCCACGAGGAGCTTGTCGCCGGTCACCGGCGCGCGGTCACGCTTCACCACGGTGGAGGACGTGATCGCGGTGGTCGCGCGGAAGCCGTCGGTGCCGGTCACCGTGACCGAGCTCGCCGACGCGGCCGTGACGGTGCCCCGCTGCAGGGTGACCTCGGTCGGGCCGGAGGGGCCCTGCACCGTGAACGTCCCGTGGAGCACCGTGCGCAGCAGGCCGGCACGTCGACCGGCCGCCCGGTCCGACAGGTCGGAGCTCGCCGACTGCGAGGTGGCCGACAGGCCAGCGCCAGCGGTGCTTCGCTCGGCCGCGAACGCGACCCCGGTCAGGGCGGTCGCAGCGATCGCACCGGTGGCGACCCAGACGGCTGCTGTGGCGAGGTGTCGTGGGCGGCCGGTGCCCGGGGCGGAGGTGTCCGTGGGGGTGCTCATGACGGGCTCCTGTCGTGGGGAGGGAGCGGTTCCCTCGTCAACGACGACTGTGGGTGGCGCCGGTGCAGTCGGCGTGATCTCCACGTTCGGGTCGGGTAAGGCCGCGTCAGGCGAGGCCGCGGCGGGCGACCGCGGGGGGTCGGGTGCCGGCGATCGACGCGACCATGTCGAGGGTCTGCCGGGTGGCCGCGACGTCGTGCGCCCGGTAGATCCGGGCACCGAGCCAGGCCGACACGGCGGTGCTCGCGAGCGTTCCGACGAGTCGATCGGCCGGTGCCGCGACATCGAGGGTCTCGCCCACGAAGTCCTTGCGGCTCAGGGAGACCAGGACCGGCCACCCCGTGGCGACGAGCTCGGGGATCCGCCGTGTCGCCTCGAGCGAGTGCCGGGTGTTCTTCCCGAAGTCGTGACCGGGATCGATGATCACGGACTCGCGAGGGACGCCGAGTGACACCGCGCGCTCCGCCTCGGCCACCGTGCGGGCCACGATGTCGGCGACCACGTCGTCGTACTCCACCCGGTGCGGTCGCGTGCGTGGCGCCGCGCCGCCGGTGTGCGTGCACACGAGCCCGACCCTGAACTCCGCCGCGACGGCTGCGAGCTCCGGATCGTGTCCGCCCCAGGCATCGTTGAGCAGCTCAGCGCCCTCGCCGCATGCGACGCGTCCGACCTCGGCGCGCCAGGTGTCGACGCTCACGACCACGTCGTGCCGCGCGGTGATGGCGGCCACGAAGGACGCGGTACGCCGGATCTCCTCATCGGCGTCGACCACAGCGCCGGGACCGGCCTTGACCCCGCCCACGTCGATGATCGCGGCACCCTCGTCGACAGCGCGCGCGACGGCGTCGAGGGCCGCGGCGTCGGTGAACGTCGCGCCCTTGTCGTAGAAGGAGTCCGGCGTGCGGTTGACGATCGCCATGACCACGGTCTCGTCGGCCCCGAATGCATGACGCCCGAGGCGGAGCGGTAGCGGCGTCGACACAGTGCGGTCCCTCCGGTTGATGACTCCCCGAGGGCGGCGACCCCCGGCCGGCCCAGCGTGGCATGCTCGTCCTGGGCGCGCAGGGCAGCACTCGCGCGGACCACCGATGCGTCTCACCGTGAGGCAGCTGACCGACCTGACCGACGACCCGAGGAGCTCGACCGCATGACCTTCGTCTTCCTGCTGGCCGGCATCGCGGTCATCGCCGCCGTGGCACTCCTGGCGGTCGGCCGCCTCGGTGAGCTGCCCGACGTCGAGCCCGACCGGGCGCCCCTCGCCCTCCCCGACGACCGGGCCATGGTGCGCGCCGACGTCGACTCGGTGCGCTTCGCTGTGGGCCTGCGCGGCTATCGCATGGACGAGGTCGACGACGTGCTCGACCGGCTCGCTGCCGAGGTCTCCGACCGCGATGCGACGATCGCGACGCTGGAGGACCAGCTGCGCGGTCGCGGCGTCCCTCGACCGCTGCCCGACGAGGGCTGAACCGGCGTGAGCGTCCGCCGCTCGCCGGACCTCGTTCTCGGGCTCGACGGCGTGCACCGTTGCCCGTGGGGAGCGTCGACGCCGGACTACGCGACGTATCACGACATCGAGTGGGGCACCCCGGTGCACGGCGATGTCGCGGTGTTCGAGCGCCTCACCCTAGAGGCGTTCCAGTCCGGCCTCTCGTGGATCACGATCCTGCGCAAGCGTGACGGCTTCCGCGCTGCTTTCGACGGCTTCGACTTCGGGCGGGTCGCGTCCTACGACGACGCCGACCGGGCCCGCCTGATGGCCGACAGCGCGATCGTGCGCAACCGGGCGAAGGTCGACGCGACGATCACCAACGCTGGTGCCGTGCGTGACCTGGTCGAGGCCGAGGGCGACGGGGCGCTGGATCGGCTGCTCTGGTCCTTCGCCCCGAGCGGTCGTCGGGCGCGGCCTGGGCGGCTGACCGACGTCGTGGCGATCACCCCGGATTCGACGGCGCTGTCGAAGGAGCTCAAGCGTCGCGGGTTCGTGTTCGTGGGGCCGACCACCATGCACGCGGCCATGCAGGCGATGGGCCTCGTCGACGACCACCTCGTCGGGTGCGACGCCGTACGCCGCTGACTGTGGACGCCCGTTCGGGCGCTCGCGGGGGACCGGCGGTGCGAGCACTCCGCTGAATCAGGGATAATGGTGTCGAGGAGATCGCGCCGCCCCCGATGTGGACGGCGCGACGATGCGAAAAGGGGTACGAGATGGCCGCGATGAAGCCGCGGACGGGCGATGGCCCGCTCGAGGTCACCAAGGAGGGTCGTGGCATCGTCATGCGCGTCCCGCTGGAGGGCGGCGGACGCCTTGTCGTCGAGCTGACCCCTGACGAGGCCCGCGATCTTGGCGCCCAGCTGACGACGGTCGCCGGCTGATCCAGCCACGACTGACCAACGACAGGACGGTCCCGACCCCGCAGGGGGTCGGGGCCGTCCTGTCGTCGTCTCTGCGTCGAGCCGCGGCGCGAGGCGCTGCCCGCGCTGGGGGCCCGCGGTCAGCGGCGGACGGCGGTCAGCAGGCCGTCGCCCACCGGGAGGAGGGCGACGAGGAATCGCTCGTCGTCGCGCAGCGCGGTGAGGACCCCGCGGATCGCGATCGTGTCGGGATCGCGCTGTGCCGGGTCGGCGACCTTGTCGTGCCAGAGGCTGTTGTCGATCGCGAGAACGCCGCCGGTCCGGAGCAGGCGTGCGGCCTCCTCGACGTAGTCCGGGTATTCGTCCTTGGCGCCGTCGGCCAGCACGAGGTCGTAGGAGGAGTCCGCGAGGCGCGGCAGCACCTCGAGGGCGCGTCCGGTGATGAGGCGCGTGCGAGACGGCGCGACGCCCTCGGCCAGGAACGCCTCCCGGGCGTGCCGCTGGTGCTCGGCCTCGATGTCGACCGAGGTGAGCACGCCGTCGGGAGCCATGCCGCGCAGCAGCCAGATGCCCGAGACGCCGGTGCCCGTGCCGATCTCGACCACGGTCCGCGCAGCCAGAATGGCCGCGAGCAGGCGCAGGGCCGCACCGCCGCCCGGGTGGATGGGGACGCAGCCGACCTCCGTGGCGCGGGTCCGTGCATCGGTCAGCACGGAGTCCTCGGCCACGTAGGCCTCGGCGTACTCCCAGCTGGATCGGAACGCGGCGAGCTCACGGGTATCGAGGTCCACGCCGTGAGGCTAGCGGTGCCACGGGGAGGCTCGCGCACGAACGTCCCCGGGAGCCCACCGGTCGGACCTGGGACGACGTCAGCGGGAACCCCCGGGAGGGGCCGCTCGTTGGCCCGTCGGGACCCCATGACCCGGGTCCGCTCAAGGTCGCACTGGTCCGCACGCGTGCACCTGAGCACGAGCCCCGCCAGATTCTCAGCAACTTCGATGCTCTCAGCGTGCTCGAAGTTTTCGCGTACACGGCTCAGGGAAGGCACCATGGACACCACGACCGGAGGGGCGAGTCACGGACTCGCTCTGCTCGACCGGTTCGTGCACCCGTCCGAGGAGCACGCTATGGCCGACCAGCCGCGCGGTAGCACAGGGGGCAGGACCCATGCCCCTCCCGCGCCCTGGGCCGCACCCTCCTGGGACGACGTCGTCCGCGACCACGGTGCCCGCGTCTACCGCCTGGCCTATCGCCTGACGGGCAACCAGCACGATGCCGAGGACCTCACCCAGGAGGTTTTCGTCCGGGTCTTTCGGTCCCTGTCGCAGTACACCCCGGGCACGTTCGAGGGCTGGCTGCACCGGATCACGACCAACCTCTTCCTCGACCAGGTCCGCCGCAAGGCCCGGATCCGGTTCGAGGCGCTCCCCGAGGACGCTGCCGACCGCCTCGCCTCCCGTGAGATCGGCCCGGCGCAACTGCTCGACGACCGTTCCTACGACGCCGACGTCCAGGCCGCGCTCGACGCGCTGCCGCCGGATTTCCGAGTGGCTGTCGTGCTCTGCGATATCGAGGGTCTGACCTACGAGGAGATCTCCGAGCTGCTCGGGATCAAGCTCGGCACCGTACGCTCGCGCATCCACCGCGGCCGTTCCCAGCTCCGGGAGGCGCTCGCGCACCGCACACCGGCGACTGCGCAGCGGCTGCCCTCGGGTCGGGTGTCATGAGCCGCTGCCTCGGGGCGCGGGTGGCTGATCTCGCCGACGGACGCCTTCAGCCGGCTGATGCCGAGCGAGCGTTCGCACACGTCGCGGCCTGCGCGCAGTGCCGCGCCGAGCTCGACGCGCAACGCGCCGCAACCTCGAGGCTGACGTCGTCGACCTCGATCGAGCCGCCGTCGGACCTGTTCCAGCGCCTGCTCTCGGTGCCGACGGCCACCGAGGCGGCGCCGGCTGCGTCACAGCCCGTCGTGCCGCCGCAGGGTGCCGCCGGTCAGCGCCCCGCGGGTCCGGCCGGCGTGCGCCCCGCTCCCGGCGCCCGCTCGACCCGTCCGTCGTCGCGCAGCCGTCGTGGTCGCGTGGTGCTGGCCACGGCCGCCGGCGCTGCCGCG
>JANMBJ010000464.1:0-11747 GCA_031360335.1 Candidatus Nanopelagicales bacterium | reverse complement strand
CCCGAGGTGTTGCCCACGAAGCGGGCCAGCTCGGTCGCTCCGGTCGATGCCTTGAGGCGTCCGGTGTAGACGACGTGCGGTGTGATGTCGGTGCGTGCCTTGAGTAGCGACACCAGGGCAGAGTTGACCTGGCCGGCGAAGTAGGTGCTGACGTCGGCAGCGGTGTCCTTGCCGTTGCGCAGGTCACGCACCAGCGGGCGCACCGGTGTGACCACGGATGGCACGTAGTCCGCCGGCCAGCCCGAGGCGAAGCTCGGCGCTGGGAAGAGGGAGTCGTCGACCGTGACCGTGAAGCGCACGACCGTCGGTGGTGTCGGCGGCACGGTGGGCACCGGGGGCACGATCGGCGGTGCGGGCACGGCGGCGAGCAGGGTCTTTGCCGTAGCCACCGCGAGACCCCTGAGCTGGGTGCTCGAGAGCAGCGGGTCGCCGCCGGCCACCAGCACCACCTCGCGGGAGGTGCGGCCGGTGACGACGCGGGTGGGGAAGCGGGTCGTCGTACCCAGCACGCTCAGGGTCGTGACGGCCGTGGCGAGCTTGGTGGTCGACGCTCCGCGCATCGGTGCGCCCGCCCCGGACGACCACAGCGCGGCACCGGTCGTGGGGTCGGTG
Source organism: Candidatus Nanopelagicales bacterium (assembly GCA_031360335.1). Lineage (GTDB taxonomy): Bacteria > Actinomycetota > Actinomycetes > S36-B12 > CAIYMF01 > Longivirga. Next base: position 11,135 of record JANMBJ010000464.1, on the reverse strand, counting down.
ACGAGACCGGTGCGATAGCGGCCGAGTGCGGGAGTGTGCGCGACGCGACCGGGGAGCAGCGACACGATGCGCGTCTGCGCCAGCGTCGCGACCCGTGACTGCGCTCGCGGCGCCGGGCTCGGGCCGGCGGGCGGTGCGGTCGTCGCAGCCACCACCGACGCCGGAAGCAGAGCAGCGGCCAGGACGAGACCGGTCACGGTCAGCAGGCGGCGGCCGGCGCGGGGTCGGGTCGCTGGGGGCATGGGAGGACCGTACCCACGGAGTGCGTCCGGCGTCGTGGTCCGTCCGGGTCCCGTACGAGGTGTCGCCGACGGCTCAGTGAGCGGTGCACTCACTCGTCATGGGTTCGGGCTGCGGCGTTGACGAGCGGCAGCACCCGGTGCCCGACCTGCGTGGCGAGGGCGATGACGGTCGACGTACGTCCGATGCCGTCGGTCGCGACGACCTGGTCGATCACGCGCTGCAGGTCGGCGTTGGACCGGGCGACCACACGGCAGAGCAGGTCTCCGTTGCCCGTGATGGTGTGCACCTCGAGCACCTCGGGGATGCTCGCCAACCGACCGCCGATCGCGTCGTGGCCGGACTGCGCGATCTCGAGCGTGACGAAAGCCGTGACCGGGAAGCCGAGCGCACCGGTGTCGATCTGCGGACCCCAGCCAGTGACGATCCCGCGGCTGGCGAGCTTGTCGAGCCTCGCCTGCACCGTCCCCCGCGCGAGGCGCAGCCGTCGGCTCGCTTCGAGCACTCCGATACGCGGCTCCGCGGCAAACAGGTCGAGGACCGCGGCGTCCACCAGGTCGACCGGAACGCCATCAGGCATCTCGATCACTCCTTTGCACGTTCGATGGGCGAAATGACCAGCGGATCTGACGTTACTCCAGGTCTAGGGGGCATGTTGCGCCCTGTGTCGTGGACGTCTTGTCAGGTGAGCCTTGGCTTGCCACCCTGCGGCCATGACCCAGACCGCGGACGCCCTCACCCCCGCCACCATCACTGCTGCAGCGTCCGGCGCCGACGCCCGCTCGTTCGGCGGGCGAGGCGTCGACCCGTTCCCGCTGCTCGGGATGGACTCCGTGGTGTTCGCGGTCGGCAACGCCAAGCAGGCGGCGCACTGGTATTCGACGGCATTCGGCATGCGCGTCGTGGCCTATCGCGGCCCGGAGAACGGCGACCGTGACCACGCGTCGTACGTCCTCGCGAGCGGTTCGGCGCGCTTTGTCCTGGTCGGGCCGGTGCATACCGCAGCACCCGTCGCCGCGCGGGTCGCGGCCCACGGTGACGGCGTCATGGACCTCGCGCTCGAGGTGCCCGACGTGCGTGCCGCCTACGACTATGCGATCGCGCACGGCGCGACCGGGCTCGAGGAACCCCACGACATGAGCGACGTCGACGGGATGGTGACGCTGGCCTCGATCGCGACCTACGGCGACACCCGCCACACCCTCGTCGACCGGTCGGCCTACTCCGGCGCCTATCTCCCGGGCTTCGTGGCACGGGCTCCCTCGGTCGCGGCGGACGACGGGCGGTTCTTCCAGGGCATCGACCACTGTGTCGGCAATGTCGAGCTGGGTCACATGGACGAGTGGGTGGAGTTCTACCACCGGGTCATGGGATTCACGAACATGGCGGAGTTCGTCGGAGACGACATCGCCACGGACTACTCCGCGCTCATGAGCAAGGTCGTGGCCGACGGCTCACGCAAGGTGAAGTTCCCGCTCAACGAGCCGGCCATCGCTCGCAAGAAGAGCCAGATCGATGAATACCTCGAGTTCTACGGCGGACCCGGTGTGCAGCACGTCGCGCTCAGCACTGGCGACATCCTCGCGACCGTCGACGCGATGCGCGACGCTGGCGTGGAGTTCCTGGCGACGCCGGACTCCTACTACGACGACCCGGAGCTGCGAGCGCGGATCGGCGAGGTGCGGGTGCCGGTCGAGGAGCTGAAGGCGCGGCGCATCCTGGTCGACCGTGACGAGGATGGCTATCTGCTGCAGATCTTCACCAAGCCGGTGCAGGACAGGCCCACGGTCTTCTTCGAGCTCATCGAGCGCCACGGCAGCCTCGGCTTCGGCAAGGGCAACTTCAAGGCGCTGTTCGAGGCGATCGAGCGCGAGCAGGACCTCCGCGGCAACCTCTGACATGGTGGGCCGGTGCAGGGCCGGGTGACCCGGGGCTCGTAGGGTGCGGTCATGTCGATGGAGCCTGGGTGGTACCCGGACCCGTTCTCCTCCGGCGGCTACATCCGCTGGTGGGACGGTGAGCGCTGGGGTGCCTCCACGTCGGTGAGCACCACGGCGCCCGTGACCGACCAACCCGGCGTGCCGCTGCTGCTCCCGCCACCACCGGCGGCCGGCGCCAAGCCGGCGCCGCAACCAGGCGGGAGACCGGCGCGTGGTGAGCCGCCGATCCCGCTCGCGTCGTGGCCCCAGCGCGCGGTCGCGCGGTTCATCGACGCGCTCATCGAGGGAGTGCTCAGCACGCCCTTCGTGCTGTGGCTGGTGTGGCCCGCCTACACCACCCTGCGCGATGCCACGCCGGACGGCGCGATGCCGTCGACGGCCGCAATCACGGAGTTCACCAACGCCATCACCGCGGTCTCGCTCGCGGCCACCGCAATCACGTTGGTCGTCGGATTTCTCTACCAGGTGCCGCAGAACGTCCGTTGGGGACGCACCGTCGGAAAGCGGGTCGTCGGGCTCCGCATCCGTCCGCTCGTCGAGGACGGGCCGCTCAGCTGGCCGCAGGCGACCGTGCGCTGGGCGACGTATGCCATCGGATCGGCGCTGACCCAGGGGATCTTCGGCATCGTCGACTACCTGTGGCCGCTGTGGGACAAGCCATGGCGCCAGGCGCTGCACGACAAGGCCGCGCGCACCATCGTGGTGCCGCAACCACGTCGCCGTGACGTGGTGCCCTACACCTCCTGAGGCGTCGATGACGGCGGTCCCTGAGACGACTGTCGTCGATCGAGGCGGGATGCCCGAGCGACACTGCGCGCAGCGCTGCTCGAGACGATGGTCAGACACCGAGCGCGGTGACGGGTCGGCGTGGCATCGTGCGCGGCATGACGATCACCCCGTGGCTGCCGGGCACTCCCGGCACGACGACTGACGGTCGACTGCGCACGGCGTTCCCCGCCGACTTTCTGTGGGGGGCGGCTACCGCGTCCTACCAGATCGAAGGCTCGGCCGAGGCCGACGGCAAGGGCCCGTCGATCTGGGACACCTTCACCCACGAGCCGGGTCGGGTCGCCGGCGGCGACACCGGCGACATCGCCTGCGACCACTACGTACGCATGCCGGAGGACGTCGCACTGATGGCCGACCTCGGCGTGAGCTCCTATCGCTTCTCCGTGTCGTGGCCGCGCATCCAGCCGACCGGCACCGGGGCGGCTGAGGCGCGCGGGCTGGACTTCTACTCACGCCTGGTCGACCAGCTGCTCGCGACAGGCATCGCGCCGGCGCTCACGCTCTATCACTGGGACCTGCCGCAGGCGCTCGAGGACCAAGGAGGCTGGCTCAACCGCGACACGGCGTATCGCTTCGCCGACTACGCCGGGCTCGTCGCCGAGCATCTCGGTGACCGCGTGCACACGTGGATCACGATCAACGAAGCGGTGGTGGTGAGCACCTTCGGCTATGCCCTCGGCACGCACGCTCCGGGCAAGGTGCTGATGTTCGATTCCTTCCCTGCGACGCACCACGTTCTCCTCGCGCACGGCCTCGCAGTGCAGGCGGTGCGCGACGCGATTCCTGGTGCACGCGTGGGGATCACGCACAATCTCTCACCGGTGCACCCGGAGTCTGACTCGCCGCGGGACGCTCGTGCGGCGGCCTCGCTCGATGCTGTGCAGAACAGGACCTACCTGGACCCCTGCCTGCTCGGGTGCTATCCCTCGCTCGACGTCCTGGGCATCCCGATCGACCGGTCGTGCGTGCTCGAGGGCGACCTCGCGATCATCAGCACCCCGCTCGACGTGCTGGGCATCAACTACTACAACCCGACAGTGGTCAAGGCCCCGGGTGAGGGCAACCCGTTCCCGTTCGAGATCACGGCGATGCCGGGCTACGCGCAGACAGCGATGGGCTGGCCGATCGCGCCCGACGGACTGCGGGACCTGCTCATCGGCGTGAAGGAGAAGTACGGCGATGCCTTGCCACCGGTCATGATCACCGAGAACGGCGCGGCCTTCGACGACGCGCTCGTCGAAGCGACAGGCGACGGCGACGTGCCGCACGTCGACGACCCGCAGCGCGTCGACTACCTCCGGTCGCACATCGGCGCGGTCGGCGAGGCGATCGACGCCGGTGTGGACGTGCGCGGCTACTACGTGTGGTCGTTCCTCGACAACTTCGAGTGGGCCGAGGGCTATGCCAAGCGATTCGGTCTCGTCTACTGCGACTACCCGACTCAGCGACGCATCCCCAAGCTGTCCTACTCGTGGTACCGCGCGTTCCTCGAGGGCACCTCGTGAGCGCCTACGCCGACGGCGCGGCGTCGAGTGCTCTCGCCGAGCCGACGAACGACGTCCGCCGCGGCTACATCGCGGCCATCGTGCTCGCCAACCTCGGCATCATGCTCGCGTTCTACGCCCCTATCACCAGTCTGCTTCCCCGTCTGGCAGAACAGGTGTCGCCGGACAGCAAGGAGGCGGCGCTCGGCTGGATCACCGGCGTCGGCGCACTCATGTCGGTCGTCGGCAACCCTCTCGCGGGTGCACTGTCAGACCGCACCACGTCACGCCTCGGTCGCCGCAAGCCGTGGGTGCTGTACGGCGCGATGCTGGGCGCACTCGGCCTGGTCGCGCTCTCGGTCCAGTCGACGGTGCTCGGTCTCGCCGTCGTGTGGGGCTTCTGCCAGCTGACCATCAACGCTGCCTACGCCGGTGTCACCGCGACCATCCCTGACCAGGTGCCGGTCCGGCAGCGCGGGCTCGTGTCCGGGTGGGTCGGCCTGGCGCAGACGGTCGGGATCGTGCTCGGCGTGGCACTGGTGTCGATCGTCGTACGCCCACTCGTTCCAGGGATCCTGCTCGTAGCAATCCTGCTCGTCGTCCTGGTGCTGCCGTTCGTGGTGCACGTGCATGACCCGCAGCTGGCCGACCACGAGAAGGACGCGTTCGACCTCGTGGTGTTCGTGAAGGGCTTCTGGGTGAGCCCGCGGCTCTATCCCGACTTCGGATGGGCGTGGATCACGCGCTTCCTCATGCAGCTCGGGAACGCGCTAGCGACGCTCTACCTGCTCTTCTTCCTTCAGGACGCCGTGAAGTACGAGGATCCCGCTGGCGGGCAGACGGTGCTTGTCGCGCTCTATGCGCTCGGCACGGTCATCACGGCCGTGGTCGCGGGCCGGATCAGTGACCGGTCGGGACGCCGCAAGATCTACGTCATCTGGTCGACGGTCGTGATGGCGTTCTCGGCGGTCATCCTCGCCCTGTTCCCGGTCTTCAGCGCTGCGATGGTCGCGGCGTTCATCCTCGGGCTCGGCTACGGCATCTACCTGGCAGTGGATCAGGCGCTGGTGACGCAGGTGCTGCCACGCGCGGTCGACCGTGGTCGTGACCTCGGAGTCATCAACATCGCAAACGCCGCACCGCAGGTGCTGGCACCGGTCATCGCCGCGCCGATCGTGACGGGTGCAACCGGCTACACCGGTCTCTACCTGCTCACTGCGGTGGTGACGCTGCTCTCAGCGGTCCTCGTCACCCGTATCCGATCGGTCCCCTGACAGCTCGGCGTCAGTCGCCACGATGGTGTGTTGAGACATGGGGGAGTAGGAGAACCAGCCGTACTCCTCGCCCACGGGAGGCTCGGGGAGCGGCCACAGCTCCTCGGCCCGGTCCGCCGCCGCGACGACCGGAGTGAGGTCGATCGTGGTCACCGTCTCGGCTATGTCACGCGCGTCCCAGCGGAGGAAGACCTCGACCGGCCCGGAAGGCGGGAGCGGCCACAACCAGGCGCTCCAGTGCCACGTGATCCCGCCGCCCTGGCTGCCTTGCATCTGCAACGTCAGGTCGCCGTCACGCGGCCCGGCGTCAGGCAGTCCGGCCTCAGGCGGTGCCCCACCTGGCCATTCCGTGGATGACTCGGCGCGGCGACCGTCCGGCCAGAGCAGACCGAGCCGCAGCTCCGCCGCCGACGGTCCTGGGCGGAGGTAGTGGCGGTGGAGTGACTCGATGTCCGGTCCGGCCGGGTCGAGGAGGGCGTCGAGCGTGATGACCACACCCCGGGGGTAGGTCTCGGCGAACGTGATCCATACGGCTGTGTGCTTCGTGCGACCGGCAACCGCGCTGACTCCCGCCAGCCCAGGAAGCCAGTGCTGCGGTGCCTGCCCGGGATGGTCGAAGTACAGCTGTCGTTGGGACTGCTCGGGCTCCGGATCGGGTTCGGGGATCTCGGCAAAGAACACCATCGGTCTAGGAGGACAGGCGGTCGGTGAAGGCGAGGATGCGGCTCCAGGCGTCATCGCAGGCGGGCTTCCACTCGGCGAAGGCGCGATCGAAGAAGGAGTGCGGGGCGCCGTCGTAGACATAGAGCTCGTGGTCGAGACCGCGCTCGGTGAGGCGGGCATCGAGCGCGGTGAACTCCGGCACGGGAGTCGCGCCGTCGTTGCCGCCGGCGAGAAGCAGCAGCGGCTTGCTGAAGGCCTCCTCGACGTCGGCGATCATCGAGGGGCGGCCGTAGAAGCCCATAACTCCGGCGAGGTCGAGGTCGCTGGCCGACAGGCGCCAGGAGTGACTCCCGCCGAAACAGAACCCGAGGGTGAACGTCGGGCCGGAGTGCAGCGAGCCGATATGCGCAGCGGAGGCAGCGGCATCAGCGGCAACACCGTCCGGGGTCAGCGTGCCGATCTCGGACTGCCAGTCGAAGTCGTCTCCGCGCTGGGCGACGCCCTGGGTGCGTCCGAAGTAGTCGAGCGCGACGGCGTGGAAGCCGGCCTCGGCGAAGCGGATCGCGAGCTGCTCGTAGTAGGGGTGCAGCCCTCGGACGTCGGGGAGGATCACGACGTTGCGACCGTTGGGGGTCGCGGGGACGGCTTGGTAGGCGGCGAAGGAGTTGCCGTCGGAGCCGGTGAGGGTGATCAGCGCATGGCTGACGACCTCTCCCACGACGGGCGGGCTGGGCGGGCGGCTGTCGTCGTCATGGCACATGAGGCCTGTCTACCCGACCTACGACGTTCGCGCCCCCGGGTCGGGCCGGGTGGTCCCCAGTAGGTGGTCCATCACCGTCCCGGTCTGGAGCGGGGTAGGTGACCGGGAATTCAGGAGGGGAGGGTGATCTCGGGCTCCGGGTCGGTGGCGAGCCGGGCGTGCAGGTGCTCGTCGTGTCGTTGCCCGTCGCCGTAGACGAAGCTCTGCCGCGCGGTGCCTTCGTGGAGATAGCCGGCTCGCAGCGCCAAGCGGCAGGAGGCCTCGTTCTCCACCGCGTGGAACAGCTCGATACGTGCGAGCTCGAGCACGTCGAACCCGAACCGCGTCGCCAGCACCACCGCCGCGAGCCCGAGCCCGCGACCGCGACCGGCCGGACTCAACCAGTAGCCGATCTCGCCGGTCGCCATCGCGTGGTCGAGATGGTGCACCGACACCGCTCCGACGACTCGGCCGTCGTGATCGCGGACCACCCAGGATGCGTGGTCGTCGCCCCAGGCGGCGCGATCGTTGATCCAGAGCCGGGCGCGGTCGCGCGGGGCGATTCCGGGACGGTGCGCTGCCGGGTTCCACAGCGCAACGTCGGGGTCAGCCAGCGCCGCGTCGACAGCCTCGAGATCCGAGGCGACCGGGATGTCGAGGCGATAGCCGCCGAAGGGCAGCACAACGGGCTCGACGACAGGCGTGGACACGCACCTAGGGTAGGGCTCGCCACGGGTCACCGGTGACTCGTCCATGACGAGAGGGCGAGCTGTGATCGACGATCGGATCGGGCCGTCAGGAATCGGTGACGAGCGTCAGGTCCTGCGCCAGTTTCTCGACTACCAGCGCGCAACTCTGGCGATGAAGTGTCACGACCTCACCGACGACGAGCTCCGTAGTATGGCCGTCCCCACATCGACGCTGTCGCTGCTCGGACTCGTCCGGCACCTCGCCGAGGTCGAGCGTGAGTGGTTCCGGCACGTCATCGCCGGTGAGGACGTGACGCTCGTCTGGTCGGACCAACGCGACTTCCAGGTCGCCTATGACGCATCCGCGTCGTCGCGTTCCGAGGCGTTCGGGGCGTGGGAGCGAGAGGTCGCTGCGTCGCGTCGGATCGAGGTCGCCCTCGAGTCGTGGGACGTCGTCGTCCCCGTACCGCGATGGGAGGAGGACGCCTGCGTGCGCGTCATCGTGGTGCACGTGCTCACGGAGTACTGCCGCCACAACGGCCATGCCGACCTCGTCCGCGAGGCGATCGACGGAGTGACCGGCGCCTGAGAGGGTGCGCCCCTGTTCGGGCCGCGCAATTTCCGGCAGCATCGCTCGGGTGACGGGGGGCGCGGGCGGTCGCGTACTGGCCGAAGGTGGCCCGCTCGTCGAGTCGGCTCCGGCTGCCAGCGTTGGGCTGTGGGCGGTGACAGTGGCCTTGCTGGTGTTTCTCGTTTGGCGCATCGTCGCCAACGTGGACCGGCGGCACTGGCCGGAGGTTCTCGGCGCAGGGATGGCGACATGCGCGGCGGCGGTCGTGGGCTCGTACCTCGGCCCATCAACGTGGCACGTTGACGGAAGGCTGGCTGTCTCGTGTTGGATGGTCGCCGCAATCGTCATGGGTCGTGGCGATCCCACCCAGCTTGCGCCTCACTCAATCGGGTTACGCAATGATCGCCGCGCTCTCACGGACGACGACATGGGCTGGTCCCTGCTGGTGTTCGTTGGCCTTGGCCTGGTCTTGTACTTCGTCGTCGCATGGCTCCTCGGGCTTCACTGAACCGAGGTGCATACTGTTCTCGTTCGCCTCGTCGGGCATGATCTGCGCGTGAGCGACGAAGCGAAGGTCAGGGTTTTCCGGGCGGTCCAGATCGTCTGGGCTTGCACCTGGATCTGGTGGGGGATCGAGTTGCTCGGTGGGCGGGAGCGTGGACCGGGGGCCATAGCGGCCTGGATCGGTCTCGGCCTGTTCTTGGTGGTGGAGTGGTGGAGCCGTGCCGAGCGGCGGGCTCGCAGAGACGCGGCGCGAACATAGGCCGTTCTTCATCGCCTTCTGACGAGGGAAGCGACACTATCGCTCGGGTGGAGCCGATCAGCGCCGAGTTGGAAACCGCACTCCGAGACTCGCAGTCACATCCGGAGCGGGTGATTGTTGCCGAGCCGTCGTTCCGTGTCAGCGCGGTACTCCGCAACACGTGGACGTGGCCCCCCGGCCCAGGGCGGGGTCCGACACTCGTCGTTGAACGAGCGCTCGGTGACACCCGCCAGCTTGCAGAGGAGTTGTTGGCGGAGAAGCCGCAGACGCCGATGCCCGAGGCGATGGCCCTCGTGTTGATTCCCCCCGTGAAGTACCTCCTGGTCGCGAGCGATGGTGCCGTGGCTAGACCACCGATGCCTGATCCGGACTGGGACAGGTGGTCACCGACCGACGAGGCTCTGGCAGCAGCGGACTTCGCGCAGATCGGCGAGGTAGACGCGCTCACGGAGGACGAGTGGCAAGACAGGCTCCACCCACGCCGGTCCAGCCGTTAGTGCGGCCGCCCCGATGTGCCTACCTGTATCGCCTTCTGACGAGCCAACCGGCACGATCGCTCACATGGATCCAGCCCTTCAGAAGTCGTGGGAGTCGTTCGCTTCGCTGTGCTTCGATTTCTACGCCGTCGGGGGCGGGGCTGAGCGAGTGCTGTCGGATGGCTGGTTCGCCGCGCTCTCCCGGATGAGCAGTGCCGAGCTCAATGTCTGTGGTCTCTCCCCGAAGGCATCCGAGAGGTCTGCCTCTGATCTGGCACAAGTCATGGGCACCGACCAACCGGGAATCGCCTTCACGTCCGAGCATCTGATTCCTGCATCGCGTCGAGTCCTGACTGACGCCGGGTTCGTCACTGGTGAGACCCCTGAACCGTTGATGAGGTGCTTGTACCGACCCGAGGTCGTGCCGTCGAAGTTCAGCGTCTCGCTCTGCGAGTACGACGGGGACCTCAAGGTCGCGCTGCGCCTGACCTCGGAGGCGCACACTGTCGATCTCGACCTGCTCGACGCCAGCATCGGCCAGGCGGCTCGTGTCGGTACGGCCCAGGTGTGGCTGGCTCGCGACGGTGGAGAGCCGGTAAGCACCGTTTGGATCTGTCGGTCCGGACCGAGCATCGGAGTCATGGAGATGATGACGCCACAGCGGCATCAGGGACGAGGGGCAGGCAGGGCGGCCTTGACGGCCGCCCTCGCCGCCACCTGGTCGGCGGCAACATCGGAAGCACTTCTGCTCGCCACCCCGGCCGGGCGGCATCTCTATGAGTCGGTTGGCTTTGAGGCCATTGATGAGTGTCTCACTTGCTATCGCGGCCTCGAAGACTCGGTCCTCGAAGCCATCGGTCAGGTGCCCTAACACTGCCTCCAAAGTGCCTACCGATATCACTCGGCTCGCCTACCTGCGGAAAGGGTCACCCCACCCGACAGCGTCGCTCCTTGGAGCCAGCGCTGCTGTCGGGTGGTTCCTCGGTCGGGCAACGCCGCGTGTCGGGCAGTTGCATGCGGCGGGGGCGGTCATGTGTGAGCAAGGTCGTGTGTTGGGCACCTCAGCGCGTCGCGAAAGGCGTGGCGTCAGCGATCGCGCGGGCGTGACAACCACGTCCGAAGTCCGTGCGTGCGCGTCGCTCCATCGGCAATCGTCGTCAGAACGGTGGCTCATCAAGCTCGGCCGGCGACGTGGCGGCACAAGGGCGTGCGTCATCGCTGGGTGTCGTTGGAGGGGGGTCAGTTGCCGACGTATCGGTGGGTGGTGGCCCGGGCTGGTCTGGGATGTCGAGGAACGGTCTCGGCGGAATCTCGATGCGTTGCCCGAACTATGTGAGCCAGGTCGCTGATCCGTCGGGCTGAAGACTGGTGATGTCGAGGTATCCGTCGGTCTTGAGGTGGTGGTCGGTGGTGCACCAGATCCGGCAGTTCGTCGTGTCGCTCGGCCCGTCGGGGAAGGGTGTGCCGTGTTCCATCTGCAGCTTCGAGCGGTGTCGGGTGGTGCACA
>JANMBJ010000286.1:0-1981 GCA_031360335.1 Candidatus Nanopelagicales bacterium | reverse complement strand
GTCGGCTGGGCCCTGCTGCTGCTCGTCGCCCTTGCTCGCTCCTGAACCCCGTCGCGCCGTCCCCGCGAGCTTGGGCACCCGTTCCGACGGCGGATGCCAAGCGCGCTGCTCGACTGCTGAGTGCCTATCGGTCGCCCGTCGAGACAGCTGATGTCGTCGAGCGCGTCAGGGAGGCGGACCGCGTGCTGGCCGAGCTGCGTGGACGTCCGGGGGCATCCTCTGCGTGGCCGTGGCTGACTGACCGAAGCCCGCTGGTCCGGGGCGCGCCGGTGCGCGTCGGGGTCTGCGGCACGGAGCCTCAGGCATCGAGATCGGGCTCCAGAAGTCCGATCATCCGAAACAGCGCATCCAAGATGGCGAATCCGAGCCTGAATGTCCCGGTGTGGAGATCCGGGTGTCGTCGATCGCCCTGCGGCTCAGGGCCGACGTCGTGGAGGAGGGGCGAAGAGCCAATAGCCCCGCGTGCCTGCGTCGAGCCGTTGGTCGGCCGTGATCGTCCAACGTCCCTCGTGCACCAGATGGTGGTGGGCAGCACAGAGCAGCACCAGGTTGTCGAGATCGGTGCGACCACCGAGCTCCCGGTAGCGCACGTGGTGGGCCTCGCACCTGCTCGGGTCAACCGTGCGGCCGGGGAACTGGCAGTGCCCGTCCCGGACGGTCAGCGCCGTGCGCTGGGACCTCGTCGCCGTACGACGTCGACGGCCGAGGTAGAGCACGGTGAGGGACATGTCGCGCATCCACACCCTCAGGTCGTCTGCCGTGCGGACTCCGTCACCGAGCGCGGCCTCGATGGTCGGGGGCAGCGGCGGGAGCTCGGACCGCCGGGGCCGAGGCTCCGAGCTACCACCGGTGACACCGTCGTCGTGCACCTCTCGACCGGACACCGTGCCACCGGTCAGACCGTCGACGTTCGAATCGTCGCCTGGGGAGTCCCACTGCGGACCGGGGTGCTGTGGGTGCTGGGAGACACCCACGACACCCAGGTCGGCAGTGGGCTGGTGCGTGACTGGCTTCGTGGTGGTGATGACGTCGGTGATCTCGGAGTCGCAGAGGATGCGTCGCACCGACTCGGCGGGCAGCAGGACCGGCTCGGACTGGCCGGGGATCCGCAGCTCACCGGGAAGACCGCGCGCGAGGGTGTCGGCGTCGACCATGAGCGTGATGTGCGGCCGGACCTCGTGACGCGACCCGAGCAGCCCGTTGTCGACCTGACGCCGGGCGAGCTCGACGAGGGCGAGTGCCGCGAGGTGCGGCGTGCGGCGCCGGCGGGTGCGTCCGTCGCGGGCCTCGTCATCGGTCGGCTGGTCCGGTGGCGTGAGGGTCCCTGAACGGAACCACTCGTCGACGATCTGGTCGAGCGCGGTCGCGATCAGCGCGTGGGCCTCATGGGTGAGATAGCCCGTGAGGACAGCCATCGAACCGACAGCGGCAAAGCTGAGGGACTGGTCGTCATAGGCATCCATCGCCGACTGCGTCATGCCCTCGGCGTCCACGACGGCGCGCAACTGCTCCATCGCGTTGCGCAGCGTCGCGATGGAGACGGTCTTCGCGAGCTCGACGAGGACGGACTCGGCCTGTGACATCTCGGCGCGCACCTCCGCCGGCTGACCGCGATAGACCGAGGTGAGACCCATCGCGATCTCACGCGCGGCCGATCCGGTGATCGCGCCGTCGTTCCACGAATCCCAGGTGCGGGTGAACTCACCGGTCATGTCACGTGTGCGCGCCATCATCGCGGTGGCGTCCTGCTTCGACATGCCCTGGCCTTGACGAGCCACTGCTGCGTGGAGACGAAACCCTCGGACCGCAGCTCGGACGACCGGTGCAGTGCGCCGGTCGCGTGCACCGCGACGGCTCCGGCCAGGTCGAGATCGCTCAGGAACTGCGAGGCCAACGGCACCAGCCCCGGACCGACGGCAGCACTGATCGTGCCCGCCGCCGCGGCATCACGAAGTCGATCGACGACGTCGTGGAACTCGGC
>JANMBJ010000258.1:0-8355 GCA_031360335.1 Candidatus Nanopelagicales bacterium | reverse complement strand
GCGTCGTTGGGGCGCCTGACGTGCGCCTATGGCACGTCAGGGCACATTCACGACGAAATCGGAGCCCAAGGAGCTTGGGGGGGGCGAGCGGGCGTGCAGGGGGGTTAGAAGCGGGGGCGGGGGAGGGCGTCGGGGCCGGCGGGCCACCAGGCGCGGTCGTCGGGGCGGTCCTCATACGTCGCTGAGGCGGAGGTGTCCTTGCCGAGCAGCGGGGCCAGGACGGCCACGGCGGCGAGTACGAGCAGAAACAGCAGCGGAGCCATGCGACTCACATCCTTTTCTTCTTCCAGGTCCGCCTCGTGGCGGCCTGCGACGTTCTTGGGACCAGTCCGCCTCGGGGGCGGCCTGTACCTAGGATGAGCGGTCAACTATGAAAGAACAAGCAACTATCTCTTCACTTCTGTTCATGAATCGTGAATGATGGGTCCGTGCTCGACATCCGCCGCCTCCAGGTCCTCGCCGCTGTCGTCGACACCGGCTCGGTCACCGCTGCTGCCACCCGGCTGGGCTTCACGCCCTCGTCGGTGAGCCAGCAGGTCTCCGCCCTCGAACGCGACACCGGTCTCCCGCTGCTCGAGAAGAACGGCCGGGGTATCCGCCCCACCGAGGCCGGGCGGCTCCTCGCCGAGCACGCCGCGACCGTGATGCGCGCGGTCGAGGCCGCCGAGGAGGCGATGGACGACCTGCGCGAAGGCCGCAGCGGGCGCGTACGCGTCATGTCGTTCACCTCCGCGGGCGACTCGATCCTCCCGGCCGCCGTGGCGCACCTGCGACGCACGCGCCCCGGTCTGCACGTCGCCACCACGATCGGCGAGACCGAGGACGCCTACGAGATGCTGCGCACGAGCCGCGTCGACGTCGCCCTCGTCCTCGAGCCCTTCGGCAAGGGCGACGCTCCGAGCGACGACCTGCTGCGCATGCACCTGCTCGACGACCCCTATCGCGCGATGCTGCCCGAAGGGCACCCGCTGGCCGCGGAGAAGACAGTCGAGCTCACCGACCTCGCCAACGAGGACTGGGTCGCGGCCATGGGCGGCAACGGCTTCTGCCGCGACGACACCGTCGACCTCTGCCGCCGCGCCGGCTTCACCCCCAACTTCGTCGCACACGCGGTGGAGTTCCCGGCCGCCCAGGCCTACGTCGCCGCCGGCATCGGGGTCGGGCTCGTGCCGGTGCTCGCGCTCGGCACGGTGCACCGGGGAGTCGTCGTACGACGGCTGCGCCGGGAGCCCGAACCTCGCCACGTCTGGGTCGTCACGCGACCCTCGGTCGCCACGTCGGCCACCGTCGTCGCGGCGGTGCAGGCACTCAAGCTCGCGGCATCGGAGCACCTCAAGCGCACGACGGCTGGGGACCGGCATTCGACGGTTGCCTGAGCGAGTCGCGCGCGGGGAAAGCCGGATTCGCGACTGCAGTCTGTCGAATTCGGCGATCACCGATCGTACGGAAGGTGGATGGCCGTGCACCGCGGCCGAGACGAGAGGATTGCCCCATGCCGCACTACCTGCTGTCGGTCTGCTATCCCGCCGGCGCCGTACAACCGGACGACGACGCGCTCGCGCGCATCATGGGCGACGTCTCGGCGCTCAACGCCGAGATGATCGCCGCCGGCGTGTGGGTGTTCACCGGGGGTCTGCACGACCCGTCGACCGCCACGGTCGTCACGGACGAGAAGGGCGAGATCGTCGTGCATGACGGGCCCTTCATCGAGAGCAAGGAGCAGGTCGGCGGCATCACCGTCATCGAGGTCGACGACCTCGACGTGGCGCTCGGTTGGGCCGGCCGGATGTCGAGCGCCATCACCGTCCCGATCGAGGTACGCCCCTTCGCGCACGCCTTCACCTCCTGACCGCCAGTCGCCCGTTCGACGCCACCCGGTCGACGCGTACCGAGCCGGGTGCCGGGTGCCACTCCCAGACTGGTCGCGCAAGAATGTCGATCCGGGCGCAGGGCGTTCGTGCAGTGGGTGAGCAGCCGGAGCGTCCGGCCCCACCACACCGAGAGGAGAGGCAGATGCCTCAATACCTGTTGAGCGTCCACGGAACCGAGGACAGCGCCTACGCCACTGACGAGGAGATGCAGCAGGCGTACGCCGACACCGGCCGTCTCAACGAGGAGATCCAGGCTGCCGGCTCGTGGATCTTCGCGGGCGGTCTGCACAAGGCGAGCACGGCGAAGGTGGTCCGCAGCAGGGACGGCGCACTCCTGCACACCGACGGCCCCTATCTCGACAGCAAGGAGCACATCGGCGGCTTCTGGGTCATCGACGTGGCCGACGAGGCAGCCGCTCTCGCGTGGGCTGAGAAGGCGACGGTCGCCTGCCGGGGCGCCGTCGAGGTCCGCCCGTTCCAGGGCTAGCCGACGGCGTGCCCCCTCCCCCCGACCCCGGTGATCACCGCACCGACATCTCCGCGGTTCCACCCCTAGGGAGCGAAGGCGCAGCTGAACTGCGTGAACTCTCCCTAGGGGTCGAGACCGAGACCGAGGAGGGGGCGGCGAGCTCGGCCGCTGAGGTGGAGCGGGTGTTCCGGGCTGACTACGGGCGCGCGGTGGCGACGCTGGCGCGCCTCGTCGGCGACATCGGTCTGGCCGAGGAGGCCGTCCAGGAGGCGTTCGCGGTCGCGATCGAGACCTGGCCGCTCACCGGCGTGCCCCCGAGCCCGACCGGGTGGATCGTCACGACAGCGCGCAACCGCGCGATCGACCGTGCGCGTCGTGAGGCGACGCGCGACGCGCGGCACGCGCAGCCCGCGCGGCTCCTCACCCGCGACGAGCCGACGGAGGCCCCGGTGGTCGAGGACGACGTGCTCCGCCTGGTCTTCACCTGCTGCCACCCGGCGCTCGCGACGCCGGCCCAGGTCGCGCTCACGCTCCGTCTCGTCGTGGGGTTGCAGACACCCGCGATCGCCCGCGCGTTCCTCGTACCCGAGTCGACGATGGCGCAGCGCCTCGTCCGCGCCAAGCACAAGATCCGCGCCGCCCACATCCCGTATCGGGTGCCCGACGACGCCGAGCTCCCGGACCGGTTGCGCCCGGTGCTCGCCGTCGTCTACCTCGTCTTCAACGAGGGCTACGTCGCATCCGCCGGTGACTCGCTCGACCGTACCGACTTCGCGGACGAGGCGATCCGCCTCGGACGGCTTCTCGTCCAGCTGATGCCCGACGAGCCTGAGGCACGTGGACTTCTCGCGCTGATGCTGCTGACGCAGTCACGACGCCCGGCGCGCGTCGCGGCCGATGGTTCTCTGGTCCTGCTGCCCGCCCAGGACCGCTCGCACTGGGACCCGGTGATGGTTGCCGAGGGACAGTCGCTCGTCCGAGAGTGCCTGCGCCGCAACGCACCCGGGCCGTATCAGATCCAGGCGGCGATCGCCGCCGTGCACAGCGACGCCGCCGCACCGACCGACACCGACTGGACTCAGATCCGCACCCTCTACGACCAGCTGTACGCCGTGGCCCCGACCCAGGTGGTCGCTCTCAACCACGCCGTGTCCGTCGCCGAGATCGACGGGCCGGCGCCGGCTCTCGCGCTCGTCGATGCACTCGACCTCGGCTCCTACTACCTGTTTCACGCGGTGCGTGCTGACCTGCTCGCACGACTCGGTCGGCTGGACGAGGCGAGGGCGGCCTACGACCGCGCTCGGGCACTCACGGACAACGCGGCCGAGCAGGCGCTCCTCACGCAACGGCGCGATGCGATCTCCGCCTCTCTCTGACCGCGTGTCATCGGGGAGTCAGCGTTCTCTCAGCGAGCGTTCTCGGTGAAACCGTTGCGGGTCACGCAGAGTCACGGCAGGGTCTGCAGCAGACCGGGAGACGCCCGGCATCACGACGAAGCGGGAGCTCTCCATGGCCATCTCGGTCAACCTCGACAAGGCACTCGACAAGGCATACGAGGAGAAGTCCCTCGAGGAGATCCTCGATGCCCCGGTCGCAGCACTCGCCGGCGTCACCGACGCGGACGCCGAGCACCTCGCTGCCGCGTTCGGCATCAAGACCGTGCGCGACCTCGGTAGCAACAAGCACTTCGCGACGGCCGGCGTCCTCGTCGCGCTCTCGAACCGCGCGGGCTGATCGCGCAGTGCTCGGCGACGGCGCAGCCCTCGACCCCGCTGGGGTCGAGGGCTGCGTCATCCCGTCGCACGACGCGGTGAGCACTCGTCACGCGTGCGGGTAGTCAGCTCCGACGATCCACCCGCCCAGGTTCTCGGGCACCGCGTCCGCAGGGACGAGCCGCGCCCCGTCGCCGACCCGGATCGTGCCCGGTCGGATCACCCAGCTGTTGAGCGCGAGCTCACCCCCGAACTCCCGACGAATGCGACGGAAGACGTCGAGATCCTGCGCACCGGTCTCCGGGTCGATCGAGGTCACGACGCATCGCGCGCGCAACGAGTGGATGCCGATGAGCACATCGCCGATCTCCAGAGCCTGGCCGGGCCAGGTGGTCTCATCCTCGACACCGTCGATGACCAGGTTCGGGCGCAGTCGTCGTACGTCGTGGCCGAAGGCCGACACAGCGGTGTCGGTGGCGACGAGGAGGTTGAGGATGTCGAATCGCGCGGGGCTGGCGTCCGCAACCAGATGTGCTCCCTCGCCCGCTCGCTCGGCGACGAGAGCGGCCGCTTCGTCGGTCGACCACGGAAAGCCGCCGACGAGCGGCTGGCCCGTCGCCCCGGTGGATGCCTCGAGGCTGAGAAGTCCGTGACGAGTCCGACCGGTGAGGGGTCCGCGAGGACCGGCCACGTGCACCAGCCGATCGCCGGCGATCCCGTCACGCGTCACCACTGCCGACGCGAGTGCCTCTCCGCGCAGCGACTTGACCGGATACCGCCAGAGCTGCGAGACATGCATGGTGGGCCCTTCGTCGGCGTGATCGGCAGGGCACTGGAACCCGATCCCTGACTCGTGCATTCCCGGATGCACGACCGGCGGCGAACACCGCGGTGCCGAGGCGTTCGCCTCTAGTGTCGTGAACTACTCCCCCATCGCTCACGAGCGAGCAACGCGGGCTGCACGTTCAGGAGGTTCGGTGTCTGACCCCGTGGTCGTGGTCGTGGGCGATGCCAACCCTGATCTCGTGCTGACCGGTGACGTCGTCCCGCGGTTCGGTCAGGCGGAGCAGCTCCTCGACTCGGCTGCGCTCGTGCTCGGTGGATCGGCCGCGATCGTCGCGTGCGGCCTAGCTCGGCTCGGCGTCACGACGGCCATCGTCGCGGTCGTCGGCGACGACGAGTTCGGCCGTGCGACGCGCACGCTGCTCGAGGACGCGGGCGTCGACACCCGGTGGCTACGCACTGATGCGCGGACGCCGACCGGTGTCTCGGTGATCCTGTCGGCGGAGAGTCGCGCGATCCTCACCCACCCCGGCACCATCGCGACGACGGACGCGACAGCGCTGCCGACCCTCGACGAGCTCGCGGGCGTCCGCCACGTTCACAGCGCCTCGCTGTTCCTGCAGCCGCTGCTAGCCCCCACCCTCCCGGGCTACCTCGCCGCTCTGCGCGAGCGCGGCGCCACAACCTCGTGTGACACCAACTGGGATCCGACAGAGCGCTGGGAGCTCGCCGGCGCGACCATCGCGGCGTGCGACGTGTTCCTGCCCAACACCGCGGAGCTCGCCGCGATCACGGGAGTCGACGACCACGACGAGGCCGTACGCCGATTCACTGATGACGGTGCCACCGTCGCTCTCAAGAACGGCGCTGCGGGCGGGATCGCCTGGGCACCAGACGGTCTCCGGGTCTCGGCACCCGGGATCGCCGTCGATGTCGTCGACACCACCGGCGCCGGCGACACGTTCGATGCCGGCTTCATCAGCGGCTGGGTCGAGGGTGCGGCGCTCGACGAGTGCCTGGCGCGCGCCGTCGCAGCGGGCAGTCTCTCGACTCGCGGTCTCGGGGGCACGGCGACCCAACCCACCCGAGCCGAGCTCGACGCCGTGCTCAGCACCCAGCGCGGACCCGCGTGAGCGATCAGCCTTTGAGGCCGGAGAAGGTCATCGTCGCGATGAAGTGCCTCTGCGCCATGAGGAATCCGATGATGAGCGGCATCGTGGCGACCACGTTGCCGGCCATGAGCTCCGCCCATTGAGTACGCCGGGTGCCCTGGAACGTCGTGAGCCCGACCTGGATCGTGAAGTTGTCCTGGTTGCTGATCGCGGTCAACGGCCAGATCAGGTCGTTCCACGAGTTGAGCAGGGTGAACACGGCGAGGGTCGCGAGCGCCGGCTTCGCCAGGGGCAGGACGATACGACGAAAGACGCCGAAGGTCGTGAGACCGTCGATCTCCCCGGCCTCCTCGAGCTCGCGCGGCAGCGCGAGAAAGAACTGCCGCATGAGGAAGATGCCGAACGCGCTCGTCAGCCACGGGATGAACGCAGCAGCCAGGGTGTCGACGACCCCGAGCTTCGAGAACATGACGTAGGTCGGGATCATCAGCAGCTGGGTCGGGATCATGATGGTGGCCACGATCGCGAAGAAGCCGAAGTTGCGACCCCGGAACTTCAGGCGCGCATAGCCATACCCCGCGAGCGAGCAGAGCACGAGGTGGGAGCACACGGAGATCGTGGCGACGATCACTGTGTTGAGCAGCCACCGCGGGGCGAGGGAGTCGCCGAAGAAGCCGGTGTAGCCGGCGACGTTGAGCGAGCTCGGGATGAACTTCGGCGGGAAGCTGTTGATCTCCGCGTCGGTCATGAATGACGTCAGCACCATCTGCACGAGAGGCAGGGCGAAGATCAGAGCGAGCGGCATGAGCAGCAGGTGCCACGGCGAGAAGGGCAGCAGACCGTGCCGACGACGTCGCTTCGGCTCGGGCGTCTCGAGGTCCACGTCGCGGACCTCGAGAGTGCGGATGAACGCCATCAGAAGGCCTCGATCTTGGTCCGACGGGAGTACCAGACCATGAACAGCGTCACGATCATCGTGAGCGCGAACAGGCCGTAGGACACCGCAGCGCCGTAGCCGAAGCGCGACTCCTGGAAGGCGACCTTGTAGACGTAGTAGACGAGCGTGACCGTGCTGTTGACGGGTCCGCCGCGCGTGGTCGTGTAGACGAGGTCGAACAGCTGCAGCGCCGTGATCGTCTGCCAGACGGCGGTGAACACCGTGACGGGCGCGAGCTCGGGGATGGTGACATAGCGGAAGACCTGACGGCGGTTGGCGCCGTCGATGAGCGCCGCCTCCACGATGTCCTGGGGAATGTCCTGCAGCGCAGCGAGATACACGACCACGCAGAACCCCACCTGGCCCCACAGTGCGATGATGACGATGACGATCATCGCCTGAGTCGGTGACTCCAGCCACGGCTGCGACGGGAGACCGAGCCGGCGGAGCAGGTCGTTGGCGGAGCCGTAGTTGGGCTCGAAGACGAATCCGGCCAAGATGCCGGTCGCAGCGGCTGAGGCGACGAAGGGGATGAAGATCGCGGTGCGATAGAACCCGACGAACTTGATGCGCTGGTTGAGCGCGACGGCTATCAGCATGCCCATGAAGATCGAGAGGGGCACGAACAGCGCTGTGAAGAACAGCGTGTGCTTGACCGCGTCCCAGACCTCGGGGTCGTTGACCATCGTCTGGTAGTTCTTCCAGCCGACGTCCTTCGCCGGGCTGAGCAGGTTCCACTTCTTCCGCGAGATGAAGAACGCCCAGCCCGCGGGGAAGATCGAGAGACCGATGACGACGAGCGTGGAGATGCCGACGAACGACCAACCCACCACGTCCTGACGACGACGCCGGGCACGCTTCTGCTTCGCGCGCAGCTGGGGATCGACCCGGAACGCGGTCGACTCCGGAGGCCGGTCGAGCTGGATCGTCACCGTGTCGCTCCCCTCAGCCGCTCAGCGCGTCGGCCGAGGCGGCCGCCGCCCGGTCGAGTGCATCCTGGGCGGTCTCTTGCCCCTGCAGCACCTTGGCGATCTCCGACCCGAGGTGTTGCGACATCTCGTCATAGCCCGACACGGTAGGCCGTGGATTCTTCGCATTGGCGAAGTTGTCGACGAAAGCCGGGCCACCGGGATAGTCCTTCGTGAACTGGGCGAAGGCTGCGGACGTCCTCTCCGCCTCGCGCAGCGGCAGGTTGCCGAGTGCGATGTTCCACGTGGCGTCCTGTGCGGGCTGAGTCAGCCAGGTGACGAAGTCGAAGGCGGCGCGTGAGCGGGTCGGGTCGTTGTGGTCGAAGAGCGTCCAGAGGTCAGTTCCGGACACAGTCTGGTGGTCACCCCCGGTGCCGGGGAGCTGCACGACGCCATAGCTGGTCTTGCGCTGTTGGAGGTCGTAGAGGTTCCAGGGGCCGGAGATCTGCATGCCGATCCGACCGTCGAGGAACAGTGGGCCGTACTTCTCGCCGGTCTGGTCC
>JANMBJ010000240.1:0-3795 GCA_031360335.1 Candidatus Nanopelagicales bacterium | reverse complement strand
GATCTCAACGCCAACGACGTCGAGAACGCCATGTCGATCATCGAGGGCACCGCGCGCTCGATGGGCGTCACGGTCGCCGACTGACCACGGTCACCGCACCACCCGCACCACCCGCACGACGTGGCAGGGCCGAGCGCGGCCCGATGGACCACGACTCCACTCCGTCCACCGGCAGACCGATTCCTTCGGGACACGCACCGCTGGACGCACCAGAACGAACGAGGAGCAGCAATGAAGCGCAGCAAGGCCTACGACAAGGGCGCCGAGCAGATCAACCAGGACGCCCTCTACAGCCCCCTCCAAGCGGTCCGGTTGGCCAAGTCCAGCGACCCGGCCAAGTTTGACGCGACCGTCGAGGTCGCCTTCCGCCTCGGCGTCGACCCCCGCAAGGCCGACCAGATGGTCCGCGGCACCGTCAACCTCCCGCACGGCACCGGCAAGACCGCCCGGGTGCTGGTCTTCGCCAACGGTGAGAAGGCGGACGAGGCGCGCGCCGCAGGCGCCGACATCGTCGGTGGCGACGAGCTCATCGACAAGGTCGCCGCCGGGTGGACCGACTTCGACGCCGCCGTGTCGACGCCGGACCTCATGGGCAAGGTCGGTCGACTCGGCAAGGTGCTCGGTCCGCGTGGTCTGATGCCCAACCCGAAGACTGGCACGGTCACGATGGACGTCGCCAAGGCGGTCACCGAGATCAAGGGCGGCAAGATCGAGTTCCGCGTCGACAAGCACTCCAACCTGCACTTCGTGATCGGCAAGGCGTCCTTCTCCGACGAGCAGCTCGTCGAGAACTACGCCGCCGCCCTCGACGAGGTGCTCCGTCTCAAGCCGTCCGCGTCCAAGGGCCGCTACCTGAGCAAGGCCACCGTCAGCACGACGATGGGCCCGGGCGTGCCGGTCGACCCGAACCGCATCCGCAACCTGCTGGTCGAGGACGACGCCACCGCGTCCGCCTGACCGAGCAGTCCCGTCGCGCCGATCCGTAGGGCCGACACCCGTGATCGACCGTGACCTCGGGGCAACCGGATCGTTTTGACCCGCCTGCCCCGAGCCACGTACTGTGAGAGAGCCGAAGACCGCCGGTCGTCGGAGCCGCCCCCGGGTGGCCCCGTCCGAAGCGTCCGCGACAGTGGATGACCAGCGCAGGCGAGGACCACCGCTCACGAGCGGTGGACGCCCCGCGCCTGCGCGGGGCTCTTTCATTGTCCAGGCCTTCTCGGCGGGACAGATGGAAGGAGAACCATGGCGCGGGCCGACAAGGTAGCCGACGTCGCAGAGATCGCGGAGCACTTCCGCACCTCCACGGCGACCGTGCTCACCGAGTACCGCGGCCTCACCGTGGCGCAGCTCAAGACGCTGCGTCGCTCGTTGGGTGAGACCACCAACTACGCCGTGGTGAAGAACACGCTGACGAAGATCGCCGCGAAGGATGCCGGAGTCGAGGGCCTCGACGGCCTGCTCTCCGGCCCCAGCGCCCTGGCGTTCATCAAGGGCGACCCGGTCGAGGGCGCCAAGGGTCTGCGTGACTTCGCCAAGGCTCACCCGCTGCTGGTGATCAAGGGCGGCTACATGGATGGCAGAACGCTGTCCGCCGCCGAGATCGCCCAGCTTGCAGACCTCGAGTCGCGCGAGGTCCTCCTCGCCAAGCTCGCTGGTGCCATGAAGGCGTCGCTGTCACAGGCAGCAGCGCTCTTCCAGGCACCGCTCGCGCAGGCCGCCCGCACGATCGAGGCGCTGCGTATCAAGGCCGAGGCCGACCCCTCGGTCATCGGTGGTGCGGGCGCAGCTGCGCCGGCCGCCGAGGCCGCCCCGGCGACGGAGGAGGCAGCCCCTGAGGCTGTCGACGCCGACGTCGAGGCTCCTGCCGAGTCCGAGGAGACCGCCACCGAGGCAGTCGCCGACGACGCCCCCGTAGCCGAGGCAGTGGCGTCTGACGACGCTGCCGAGGTCGTCGAGGACGGCCCGACCACCGAGGGCTGACGCCCCACCTCACCCCATCCGAGATGGACGTTCGGGCCCCGGCCAGGACGCAAGAACAGAAAGGACCGCCGATCATGGCGAAGCTCAGCACCGTGGAGCTCCTTGAGGCATTCAAGGAAATGACCCTCATCGAGCTCTCCGAGTTCGTGAAGCAGTTCGAGGAGACCTTCGAGGTCACCGCCGCGGCTCCGGTCGCGTTCGCCGCCCCGGGCGCTGGCGGCGGCGCCGCTGTCGCCGAGGTTGCCGAGGAGCAGGACGAGTTCGACGTCATCCTCGAAGCGGCCGGCGAGAAGAAGATCCAGGTCATCAAGGAGGTGCGCACCCTCACGAACCTCGGCCTCAAGGAGGCCAAGGACCTCGTCGAGGCGGCGCCGAAGCCGGTCCTGGAGAAGGTCAAGAAGGAAGACGCCGAGAAGGCCAAGGAGGCCCTCGAGGCCGCCGGCGCCACGGTGTCGGTCAAGTAGTTCCATCGCCGCCCGGCTGGGTGGCACGCACGTCATGCGTGAGGGGCGGCACCGTGGTGGTGCCGCCCCTCACGTCTGTCCGATAGTCGGGTGGTGATCTCGACGTCGGCGCCTGTCGTGCACAGGGAAGATCACCGCAACGCAACGTTATCCCCCGATCGCGCCCGTGGTGCTTGACTCAGGGCGGTCGATCCGGTCACCATCGGAGTGCGCTACACCCCGGGTCGCACGGCCCGTGGGACGAGGTCCGCCCCGTGTTCGCCGCCACGCCCGCTGTCGAGCGGAGGCCTGGCACCGGGGATGAGACGACGGTCCCGCGAGGCGTCTGACCCCGGACTCGACAGCGGCCTGCCCTCATGGGTATGCTGCCGCTTTGCGCTGCCTTTCCTCAACCGTGTCCGTTGGACAGGGTGTGATCGGCGTGCGCGCTCGAAGGTCCGCGATGCCCTCGGAAAGGATGCCTCTTGGCAGCCTCGCGCAAGTCTGTTGTCCCCCCGCACGTTCCCGGCCCACGCCGGGTGTCGTTCGCGAAGATCCGTGAGCCGCTGGAGGTCCCCGACCTCCTCGCGCTCCAGACCGAGTCCTTCGACTGGTTGCTCGGCAACCAGAAGTGGCAGGACCGAGTCGCGGCCGCGCTCGAAACCCGACGTGAAGTCCCTGTCACCTCCGGTCTGGAGGACATATTTGAGGAGATCTCACCGATCGAGGACTTCAGCGGCTCCATGTCGCTGTCCTTCCGCGATCACCGGTTCGAGCCGCCGAAGTACACCGTCGAGCAGTGCCGCGACAAGGACTTCACCTACGCGGCACCGCTGTTCGTGACCGCTGAGTTCATGAACAACGAGACCGGTGAGATCAAGTCCCAGACCGTCTTCATGGGCGACTTCCCGCTCATGACCGACAAGGGCACGTTCATCATCAACGGCACCGAGCGTGTCGTCGTCTCGCAGCTCGTCCGCTCGCCGGGCGTCTACTTCGAGCGCACCCCTGACAAGACCTCCGACAAGGACGTCTACGTCGCCAAGATCATTCCGTCGCGCGGTGCGTGGCTGGAGTTCGAGGTCGACAAGAAGGACCTCGTCGGTGTTCGCGTCGACCGCAAGCGCAAGCAGCCGGTCACCGTGCTGCTCAAGGCGCTCGGTCTGTCCAACGAGGCGATCCGTGAGCGCTTCGGCGCCTACGAGTCGGTGATGGCCACCCTCGAGAAGGATGGCATCAACGAGCAGGACGAGGCGCTCAAGGACATCTACCGCAAGCTGCGTCCGGGCGAACCCCCCACGACCGAGGCTGGCCAGGCGCTCCTGGACAACTTCTACTTCAACTCCAAGCGCTACGACCTCGCCAAGGTTGG
>JANMBJ010000234.1:0-10120 GCA_031360335.1 Candidatus Nanopelagicales bacterium | reverse complement strand
CGCCACCTTGCGCGCAATTGTCACCCCTCCCGCGACCAGTAGCAGCGCGAGAACCAGAGCGAGCCCAAGCAGCTGCCAGAGGTTCTTCGTTCGCCCCGATTCTTCCCCCGTCACCCGAGTGATAATTCCGGATATTGCTCGGCCGCGTTGGCCACTCCGACATACGGGCGTGCTTCTAGAACGGGGGTGGATCATCGATCCAAGGGTCGCGGGGTGTGGGTGGTTCGGGTGGGTTGAGGTAGGGGCGGGGTTCGATGTGTCCGGTTTGGCCGTGGCGGGTGAGCCAGGTCGCTGAGCCGCTCTTGTCGTGGTGGAGGATCTCGATGTCGCCGCGGGTCTTCGAGATGTGGTCGCGTTTGCAATACATGTCGGTGTTCTCGGTGCTCGATGCCCCGCGTGGGAACGCGATGACGTGTTCGAGCTCGCAGCGGTCGGCCGGTTGACCGCAGCCGGGTGCTTGGCACGTCGGGTCGCGGGCCGCGACCTGGCGTCGCAGGTCGTCGGGGAGGTAGATCCGGTCGCCGTGGTCGATGAGGTGACCATCGGCGGGGTCGGTCACGATCCGACGCAACGACCCGGTGGACTGGGAGATCTCGCGGGCGATCTCCGCGGGGATCGGGTGCCCGGCGACCATCCCGGGGTTGTCATCGAGACCGAGCCAGGTCGTGAAGTCCATGACGACCTGGGTCTCACTGCGGCAAGAGAAACGCCGCCGCCGCTTCGGAGCGGTCGCCTGCGTCACCATCGGTGCCGTCGTAGCCGTCGTAGCCGTCGTCGTCGCACCGTCATCGGTGCTCGCGGGTGCTTCGTGGTCGATCACCGTCGAAGCCACCACGAGGCGGACCGGCTCGATTGGCACCACCGCGTCGGTGCCGTCGTCGGCGCGGAGCACCATCGCGAGGTGCGCGGCGGCGCGGGCCGGACCGATCTCGTGGGGGACCGCGTCCGCGCACGGCCGGCACGACCCTTGATGGTCGAGGAAACGGTCCGCGGCGGTGTCGACGATCTCCATGGATCGCGCGGGCGTCCTCGACCCGGTGCGTCGCGGTGACCTGCGCGAGTCCGTCGGGCAACGACCGGAACGACACCCCGACATCATGGCGGCGAGCGACCCGAGCCCGCCGCGCCTGAACCTTCGGATCAATCGTCGCCAACGCCCTCGTCAGCGCCCCACCTACCCTGGTCGAGGCCATCCTGGGCAACCGTGACGCGATCCGCTCGAGAGCAGCCTGCGCCACCTGATCGTCGATGCCCAGGGTGCGGTTCAGGACCGGCCACACATGACGGTCACTGATCTCCCCACGCCCGAGCAGGTCACGCACCACCCGGCACGGACCCGCAAGACGACGAGCCGAGTCGATATCCATCCCCGCCGCATCATCAGAACAACCACGCGCGATCCGGACCTCGAGACGCAGGTGCCGCTCCCGGTCACGATCCACAGCGTGAGCACCGACGTAGTCAGCCAGTGCGGTGTGCGCCTGAGCTTGCGCCCACGCCACCACACGATCCGCGAGCCGAACCCGAAGCAGCAGACCCTCCTCGTCCAACGGACCCACCGGGACCGAGACCAGCACCGCGGCCGTGTGCTCCGTGACCGGAGCAGCCAGGGCCACAACGAGCCGGGCGGACCACACCATCGACAGCCGGGTCAGGGTGTGAGGACTATCGACAACCGAGAGACTGACGCGGGACTCGCGCAAGGACGGGCGCTCCCGCCACATCATCTCGGCCATGGGTAGATAGTACACCTGTACATACCTCAGTCAACCCCGAAACGTCTTGGTGCATAACCCTTTTCAAGGATTCGATCAGCCATGGTATGTCCACAGACAGCGGGGAGCTGTGCCGTGTCCTCACTAGCACGGTCCACAGCCTCAGGACCATTCCACGGCTTCGTCACTCGAAGGGACGTCGACATACGCCAGCGGCTTCTCGACGACCCCACCGCGAGCCACGAGTCATCGTGACTCACAGCAGGCCGATCGTGATGTCACCGTCCGCGGGATCTGCTTCGTCGAGCAGCGACCACGGCGCCCGGAAGACGCGTCCCGGAGCCACCGGCCAGGGCACGGTTCGGCGGCCGACGACCCGACCGCTCTGTCGGGCGACGAGGCGTGGGGTCGTGCGATGGTCGTCGGCCCAGAGCAGGAGGCGACGACGTGACGGCGCGCCCGCACCGGGTGCGAGCAGTGACGGCGCGACCCATCGGAAGGGTGCGTCGCACAGGATGCGCGCGCCGGCCGGCGGAGGCGACGGCGCCCGAAGCCACTGACGCACCGAGTGCGCGACGTGGCGTCCGTCCAGCGCGCAGATGTCCGCCGTGTCGACCGGGTGCACGACGTTGCCCGCAGCGAACACACCGTCGAGCGACGTACGGAGCGCGCAGTCGACCCGCGGTCCCAGCGTCGCCGGATCGAGGTCGGCTCCAGCCAGGCGCACGAGCTCGTGGTCGGGGATCCAGTCGGCGGTGAAGACCACGACGTCGCACTCGACGGTCCGGCGCTGCCCGGTCAGAGTGTCGAGCACCTCGACCGCCTCGACCCGGTCCCGGCCGATGACGCGCGTCACCCGGGTGCGTGTCGCAACCTCCACGCGCAGAGCAACTCTCGCAGGTCCACGCCACGCGGCATAGGACTCACCGCGGTCGTACTCGGTCGTCATGAGCACGGTGGCACAGCCAGCCTCGCGCAGCGTCAGTACGGCCGACCAGCTCACCATCTCGGCACCGACGACCACCGCTCGGGTGCCGGGCGAGCGGTCCTGGAGGTGCACGAGACTCTGCAGCTGACCGGTCGTCAGCACGCCAGGGGGGCGGTCGCCGGCGACGAGCCTCGCCGAACGCGGCCGCTCGCGGGCACCCGTCGCGATCACCAGAGCATCACCGCGCACGAGCAGCCGTCCCTGCGGGCTCGTAACGGCAAACGTACGGTCGCCGGCCCAGCCGGTGACGGTCGCCTCGGTCCGGATCTCGGCACCTGCCTCCCGTGCTGAGGCGACGAGTCGTCGTGCGTACGCCGGTCCGCTGGTCACCCTCCGCAGATCGCGCACTCCATAGCCGAGGTGGTCGCTGTGGCGCGGGATCCCACCGGCCTCGGTCTCACGATCAAGGACGACGACGTGCAGGTCACGCGCGAGCTGGCGCGCTGCGGTCAGCCCGGCCGGCCCACCGCCCACGATCACGACGTCGGCACGCACGTCGGCGGCCACCTCCGCGGAAGCATCGCGCTGCTGCTGCTCGGTCACGTCGCTCCACCGCCTTCGCCCCGGCTGGCGAGCGACTCCTCGAGCAGCCGTGTCACCTCGGCCCCGCAGTAGAACCCCTGGCAGCGACCCATGAGGGCGCGGGTCCGGCGACGCAGACCGTCGACGTCGCTCGGCGGGATGGTCGAGGCGAAGGCATCGCGCAGCTCACCTCGCGTGACGCGCTCGCAGAAGCACACGACACGGCCGTAGTCAGGGTCACTCGCGATCAGGGCGCCGTCGGCGTAGGGGCGGAGGAACGCCTCGCCGATGTTCGGCATCCGCGGGACTGACGGCAGGTCGTCACGTTCGACCGTCGCCATCCCCTGGTCTGCAAGGAGTTCCACGACGTGCTCTGCGAGCGCCATCGATGCGGTGAGCCCGGTGCTGCGGATTCCTCCGAGGACGAGGTAGCGCTGTTGTGCATCGACGTCGATGACGTAGTCGTCGTGCTCGGTCGCGGCGCGCAGACCGGCATACGTCGCCGTCACCTCCTCCTCGAGCAGCGCCGGCATCAGCGCGCGGCCCTTGCCGAGGAGGAAGTCGGCGCCAGCCTCGGTGGTGCCGGTCGCCGAGCGGTCCTCGATGTTCTCCGAGGTCGGACCGAGCATGACGTTGCCGTAGATCGTCGGGCTCACGAGCACCCCCTTTCCGCGGGGGCTCGGCACCGGTAGCACGATGTGGTCGACGAGGGGGCGCGCGAGCTTGTCGAACACGAGCAGCTCACCGCGGCGAGGCACGACGGTGAAACGGTCGTGCCCGAACGCACGATCCACGACGTCGCCGCCCAGACCAGCGGCGTTCACGACCCAGCGCGCCGTGATGTCGTCCGCATCGGTGTGCAGGATCGTCGCGACCTCACCCACGTCGACCCCGGTCACTCTGCGACTCAGCAGCAGCGTCGTCCCGCGGTGGACTGCTTCGGTCGCGAAGGCGAGTGCCGAGGTCCAGGAGCAGACGATCGACTCGTCCGGGATGACCAGGCCTCCCACGGCACCCGGGCCGAGAGCAGGGACACGTCGATAGACCTCGTCGGCGTCGATGAGGAGACCCTCGTCGTAGCCGTTGGAGACCGCTTTCGACGCCAGCTTCGGGAGCGTCGCGAGCTCCTCATCGGTCCACGCCACCAGCACAGCACCTGTGCGCTCCACGGGGATCCCGGCGACCACGGCGTAGGCCGACAGGAGCTCATAGCCGCGACGGACGAGCCGCGACTCAAGAGTGCCCGGTGTGGCATCGAATCCCGTGTGCAGGATGGCGGTGGTGGCCTTGCTCGTGACATCGCCGATGTCACCCCGCGCCTCGATCAGCGCGACGTCGAGCCGCCGGCCGTCGAGCGTGCGTCCGCTGAGCTCACGAGCGACGGCGCACCCGACGATGCCGCCGCCGACCACTGCGACGTCGTACGTCGTCATGCCACAACCTCTCGCGCCCGGCCCCACTGCAGCGCGACCGTCTCGCGCCATCGACCGAGGTGCTCCTCGGCACGGTCCCGCGACCACTGCGGCTCGTAAGTCATCGAGGGCGACCAGCCACCCACCACGTCGGACACCGACTGCGATGGATCGAGGCCGATGACTGCGGCAGCCGCAGCGCCGAGTGCGGTGGCATCGGCCGACGGATAGACGTCGACGGGCACCTGCGCGAGATCCGCCTGCGCCTGCATGAGGAAGCGCGACCGGGTGAGCCCTCCGTCGACGCGCAGACGGTCTACGGGCTCACCGATGTCGGCCGAGACGACGGCGAGCAGGTCGACGACCTGCGCAGCGAGCCCGCGGAGCACCGCCGCGACGATGTCTCCGCGCCCGGCCGACAGTGTCAGGCCGTACAAAGAGGCGGTGGCGTCGCTGCGCCACCACGGTGCAGCGAGTCCGGCGAGCGCGGGGACGCACAGCACCGTGTCACGTGGGTCAGCACCGACGACGTCATCGACCTCGTCGGCGCGCGCGATCACGCCGAGGTCGACGAGCCAGCGCACCGCCGATCCTGCGGTATAGACCTGCCCGTCGAGGCAGTAGGCCGTCTCCCCCCGCAGTCGGGAGGCGACGGACGACGTGAGGCCGGACTGTGAGCGCGTCGAGCTAGCACCTGTCGAGGTCAGCAGAAACGCGCCAGTGCCATAGGTGCACTTCGTCTCGCCCGGCGCCCGGCAGTCCTGCGCAAGCAGCGCTGCCTGCTGGTCGACGAGCAGGCCGACCACCGGCACCTCGGCGCCGAAGGCCGACGTGGTGCCGATGACCTCGTCGCAGGCCACGAGTCGCGGCAACGCCTCGTCACCGAGACCGAAGACCGCCAGCATCTCCGGTGACCAGGTGGCGGAGTCGAGGTCGAGCAGCAGGGAGCGGCTGGCCGTCGTGACATCGGTGACGAGCTCACCTGTGAGCTGGTGGAGCAGCCAGCTGTCGGAGGTCGTGACGACGCCCTCGAGCGTGAGATGCCTTCGCACCCATGCCATCTTGGGCGCACTGAAGTAGGGGTCGAGGACGAGCCCGGTGACGGCGGCCACGCGTTCGGCGTGGTCAGCAAGGTCGGCGCACACCGACGCTGCTCGGTTGTCCTGCCAGACGATGGCCGTGGTGAGCGGCTCCCCGGAGGCGGGGTCCCACGCCAGGACAGTCTCGCCCTGGTTGGCGAGTGCGACGGCGTCGACCGCACCACCCGCGGCCTCGACGGCTCGACAGCCGGCGTCGAGCACCGAGGTCAGCAGCGCCGCGGGATCCTGCTCGACCCGACCGTCGGACCGGTAGGCGGGTCGTACGCCCTCCGTGGCAGACGCGACAACCCTGCCGCCGTCGACGACGATCGCGGTCGTGCCCGAGGTGCCCTGATCGATCGCGAGCACGCGCACGTCGGCACCTTCCTCGGCTGGCGAATCATAGACGCCCCGATCCAACCACGGCCCACGTCCGCCCTCGGGATCGCGGCGACGGTCAGGCTGTGGCTACGCGGCCTTGCCGGGTGGGTTGGCTACGGCGCCGCCGTTGCTCGCGGCGCGGCCGCCGGTCTCGACGGGCACTCCGTCGACGGGTGAGCCGTATTCCGGGGAGTAGGTCCTGCTCACCCGGAAGGTGTCGACGAACTTCTGGAGTCGCGGGTCGTCCGGGGTCTGCACCTGCACCTGGTAGCCCCACGAGCTGATCACGATGGGCGCGGGAAGGTCCGTCGTTGCCCACGGGCTCATGAGCACATAGCGGTTGGCCTGACCGGCAGGAGATCCCCCACCCGACTCGGCGATCATCGACTGCTTGGCGACAAAGGCTGTGAGGGCTGCGACCTGGTCGGCGGGCAGGGTCGAGGAGTAGGTGATCCACACGCCACCGTGCTCCATCACGTGCACGCCTCGCTCCGTCGTGACGGGTGCGGTGAAGACACCGGCGTTGACCCAGATCGGCGAGTGCTGACCACCGACCGGCGGGACCACTGCGTAGGTCACCGGCCCGTCGACGTGGTCGTGCGACAGGGTGCCCGGACCTGGTGTGCCCGGACCCGGATAGCCGGCCGTGTCCCACGCGAGCAGACCGTCGATGCCCACGTCAGGTGCGGTGACCTTCGAGGGAGCCGTCTCCGACGTCACGGCAGTGCCCGTCACAGGCGCGGGAAGGATCTGGTCGGACGGCGATGCCGACGTTGACGGCGAGGCGGTGTCCGACGACGAGCTCCCCCGCGTGCTGAGGAACACCGCCACGGCGATGACGGCGACGAGCGCCAGCACCCCGCCCGCGAGGAGCAGGCGCCGCGTACGCCCCTGCTTGGCGAGGTCGGCCTGGAACGCCGCCGCCTTGGCCTGCCGGTCTCTCTTGCCCTGGTCTGCGTCAGTCACTGCACGAGACTAAACGGACTGCCTACGTCGACGATGCAGCGACCCGCGCACGGGTCACCCTTCGAGGCGCGCGCCGTGGGCGCCAGGAACGAGCGCGAGCACCCGGTCAGCGACGAGCGCCGCCTCCCCGGCATCGTGCGTGACGTGGACGGCGGGTACGCCGAGGGAGCGCAGCAGGTCGCGCACCTCGACGCCGAGGCGATCACGCAGGTCCCGGTCGAGCGCGCCGAAGGGCTCGTCGAGCAGCAGCAGCCGCGGACGGGCCGCGAGAGCGCGCGCGAGCGCGACGCGCTGCGCCTGGCCACCGGACAGCGTGTCGACCGGCCGCTCCCCCAGGCCCGCAAGGTCGACGAGCTCGAGCAGCCGGTCGACCTCGCTCCGCCGCTCCACCTCCGGCACCCCGGCGACATCGAGGCCATAGCCGACGTTTCCCGCGACGTCGCGGTGCGGGAACAGCACCGCGTCCTGGAAGACCAGGCCGATGCGTCGCCGGTGCGCGGGGACATCGCCGATGTCGCTGCCGTCCCAGGTGACCACGCCCGCGTCAGGAGTCACGAGACCGGCGACGACGCGCAGCAGCGTCGACTTGCCCACGCCGCTCGGACCGAGCAACGCGACGGCCTCGTCGGGTGCGACGTGGAGAGAGACGTCATCGAGCACGCGACGTCCACCGAGGCTCACCGAGACACCCGCCACACCTAGTCCCTGGAACGCTGCCTGGCTGCTGACGGCGCGCGGGTCGGTCGACGGACTCACAGCGATCCCGACCCTGGCGTCCGCAGCCGCTCGGTCACGATCACGGCGAGCGCGGTCACCACGACCAGCACGACAGAGAGCGCGGCTGCCTGGCCGGAGTTGACCTCGCCGGGTCGAGCGAGCAAGCGCCCGATCTGGACCGGCAGGGTCGGTGCGTCAGCTCGCGCGAGGAAGGAGGTCGCCCCGAACTCCCCGAGCGACACCGCGGCCGCGAACCCTGCGCCGACACCGAGAGCTCGAGACAGGACCGGAAGGTCGACCGATCGCCAGCTGCGTCCTGGCGAGGCACCGAGCGTGGCCGCCACCTCGCGCAACCGCGGGTCCATCGCACGCAGGACCGGGAGCACCGTGCGCACGACGAGTGGGATCGCAACGAGCGCATGGCCGATCGGCACGATGATGGCGCTGCCGCGCAGGTCGAACGGCGGCACCGCGAACGTGATGAGGAGCCCGAACCCGACAGTCACGGCACTCGTGCCGAGCGGCAGCGTGAGAGCAGAATCGAGGGCGTCACCCCCACGCCGCGCGTAGGCGATGGCGCATGCTGCGGCCCCTCCCACCGCGACGGCGATGAGCACAGTGACGACGGCGTAGGACAGTGAGACCCTCAACGACTGCCACGCCGCGACATCGCGCGTCGACGGGCCGTCGACGCTGAGCGCACGCCACCAGTCCAAGCCCCAGCCGTCACCGACACGCAGCGACGCCCGCGCCAGTGCCAGCAGCGGCAGCGCGACGAGCCCAGCCTCGACGAGAGTCACGCCGAGAAGCAGACGATCTGCGGTCGATCGAGCCGGGCGACGCGCCACTCCCGAACGCGAGAGCCGCTGCCGCACGGTGAGCCGCCGCTGCAGTCTCGTCGCGACCACGATCACGATCAGCACGGCGCTCATCTGGAGGATGCACAGCATCGCCGCGCCGGGGAGGTCGAAGAGCTGGACCGTGCGCCGGTAGATCTCGACCTCGAGAGTGGTGGTCGTCGGCCCCCCCAGGACCAGCACGACACCGAACGAGGTGAAGGTGAACAGGAAGACGAGGCCGGCCGCCGCCAGGACCGCGGGACGCAGCAGCGGCCAGGTCACCGTGCGCCACACCGTGATCGGGCCCGCACCCAGTGTGCGCGCAGCCTGCTCGTAGCGGTCGTCGAGGTGTGCCCAGAAGCCCCCGACCACCCGGATCACGACCGCGAGGTTGAAGAACACGTGGGCGACGAGGATCGCTGCCAGTGTCCCGTCCCACGCGGTTGGGAGCAGCGCTCGGAAGGAGGCACCGACGACGACCGTCGGCAGCACGAAGGGCACGGTGAGGAGTGCGAGCACGAGTCGCCGGCCGCGAAAGTTCAAGCGCTGCATGGCATACGCCGCGGGCAGCCCGACCGCCAGAGTGAGCACCGTCGAGAGCACGGCCTGCATCGTGGTGAAGCCCACGATGCGCCAGGTAGCCCCCGACAGCAGCACGTCCACGCCGCGGGCCGACAGGCTGCGAGACAGGACGGTGACCAGCGGCCAGGCGAAGAAGACACCGATGAAGATGACAGGAAGCCAGCCGAAAACCCGACCCCGCGGTGGCTGGATGCGTGGCTGTCCACCCGTCGGCGTGACCTGAACGCCGACGGGCCCACGGAGGCTGTCGAGGACGGTCAGCGCAACGTCACCTGGTCCCACGTCTCGATCCATGTGCTGCGCGTCGCATCGAGGACAGCCGGGTCGAGGGTCAGAGGCGCAACGGGCACCGCAGCAAAGTCGGTGAACACCTTCGGCAACGGCGTGCCAGGAACTGCCGGGTCCACGAACATCGACAGGGGCACGTCGGCCTGCACCGCGGGCGAGAGCAACCAGTCGACCACCGCGCGTGCGGCCAACGGGTTCGTCGTCCCGCGGAGAACTCCGGCGTACTCCACCTGGCGGAAACAACCGTCAGTCATCACCGACGTCGATGGCTTGGTCGGCTTGGGGTCAGAGGCGTAGACGATCTCGGCGGGAGGGCTCGAGGCGTAGGACACCACGATCGGACGGTTGCCCTTCCCGCCTGCGGAGAAGGTGTCCTCGTACGCCTCGGTCCACCCGTTGACCACCTTGATCCCGTTGGCTCGCAGCGCTTTCCAGTAGTCGGAGTATCCGTCCTCGCCGTAGCGAGCGACCGTCGCGAGAAGGAAAGCCAGACCCGGCGAGGAGGTCGCGGCGTTCTCCACGACGAGCAGGTCCTTGTAGGCCGGCTGCGCGAGGTCATCGAGCGTGGCCGGCTTCGCGAGCTTGTTCTTGGTGAACCACGCATCATCGAGGTTGATGCAGACATCGCCGT
>JANMBJ010000218.1:0-1507 GCA_031360335.1 Candidatus Nanopelagicales bacterium | reverse complement strand
CCGACGCGCTCCAGGTCCCGGTCGCCCGCGCCGCGATCCTCGAGACCACCGGCCTCGGCGCCGCCCTCCTCGCCGGTCTCGGCACCGGCGTCTGGGAGTCGAGCGACGCGATCGCCGCCGTCGTACGCCGCGACGCCCACTTCACCCCACGCCCCTACGACGACACCGCCCACCGCCGCTGGAGGGTGGCCGTAGAACGCTCGAAGTCGTGGGCTGTGTAGCTACCGGCTCCAAGCGATCGCCTGCGGCGATCGCGTCGCCGGGCGCCTCCGCGGCGTCGGGGCTCGGGCCCCCCCTGGGGGCCGTCGCCCCTCCTGTGTCGGCCTTCGGCCTCCACACCTCGGCCGTCGGCCGAGGGCTTTGGCGCAACCCCGCTCGGGCGGGCTTCTGGGTGGCGTGCTGCTTGCCTTCCGATCGGCTCGGGCGTTCATGAGTCTCATTTGCGCTCTGTTCCGGTGGATATCCTGTGGACAACTTGGGCTGAAAGTTGTTGCGGTTATTGGGGTTTCGGGGTTGACAGCAGTGTGAGACCGTGACAGAGTTAGCACATGAGTTCGACCACCTCCTCCGCCAACGCCGTCGCCTTGTGCGCTGCAGTGGCCGACGTGGTCGCGGCGCTCACGAAGGTCGGTGCCCTGGTGCAGGCCGGGCGGCGACCGACGTATCCGCGGTTCTCGCCGCCCGGCTCGTCGGAGAGCTGGAGGGCGTGCTCGACGTCGGTGAGGCAGCGGCAGCGGTCCTAGGCCGTCGAGCAGACAGGTCCCTGGAGCTGCGGGCCGCGGGGTTCGCCTCGCTGCGCTCCTACCTCATCACGGGTGTCGGGCTCGGCCAGAGCCATGCCAACACCATCGTGGCACGAGGCCGTTCGCTCGAGACCTACCCGGCGACATGTGATGCGGTGCTCACCGGCGAGGTCGGCCTCGATGCGGCTCGGGTGATCAGCGAGAAGGTCGAGCACGCGATCTGCGACCTGACCGGGGAGACGAAGCGCGCGAAGCGGGCAGAGGGTGAAGCGGTCCTGCTCCCCCTCGCCCGGGCACTGTCCGTCGATGATGTCGCGACCGCCGGGGACAAGCTCACCGAAGTCCTCGACCCGCAAGGTCGCGCCGAGCGGGCTCTGCGCCGCTTCGAGCAGCAGAGCCTCGCGTGTGCCCGGGTCGGTGACCACTACGTCGTCAAGGGCGCCCTCCCAGTCGACACCGGCGCGGGACTGGTGACCATCCTCGAGGCGATGGTCGACCAGAAGTTCCGCACTGGTTCGCTGCGGGAGGACGAGCACCCCACCGGTGACGACGCCGCCGACGCCCGACGGCGGCGCCTGACCCGCCCCCGGCTCTGGGCGGAAGCATTCGACGAGATCGTGCACCACGTCCTCGCCGATCCCACCCTTTTGGGCCTCGCGTGCGCCAGGGCAACGCCCCCCACCTCACCGTGGTGGTGGAGCTGGCGTGGCTCGATGCTGTTTTGGGGGGTGTGGCCCTCGTGCCGGGCGTGACGACGCCGCTGC
>JANMBJ010000212.1:0-6527 GCA_031360335.1 Candidatus Nanopelagicales bacterium | reverse complement strand
CTCATGTCGAAGGCCACCTCGGTCGGGGACGTCGTGGCGCTCGAGGGGGAGATGAGCAAGCGCGAGGCCGACCTCGAGGCGCTGCAGGCTCGTCAGCGCACCTACGTCGACCAGAGCGCTCAGGCCACCGTCACGGTGGCGCTGCTCAGCACCGGCGCGCCGACAGTCGTCGACCACGGCACTGGCTTCGTCGCCGGGCTGCAGGCCGGTTGGGACGCGTTCACCGCTGCGATGGTCGGAGCGCTCACGGTGCTCGGCGCAGTGCTGCCCTTCCTCATCGTGCTCGTGCCGCTGGGTCTGCTGATCCGCTGGTGGGTGCGCCGGCGTTCGCCGAAGCGCCCGGCCCCGCACCCCTCTTCGTATCCCGCGCCGATGACCGACTGAACCGGCGACCGGCGCCCGAACGTCGGTGCTGCACCTGAGCTCTAGCGCGCGGTGAGTTCGTGGACAAGGTCGACGACCCGGTGCAGGACGTCGGGGTCGGTGTCGGGCAGCACGCCGTGGCCGAGGTTGAAGATGTGGCCGGGCAGCCCCTCGGCGTCGGCCAGCACCTGACGGACCCGTGCATCGACGGCGTCGCGGCCCGCGAACAGCGCGGCCGGGTCGAGGTTGCCCTGCAGCGCGTGCTGGTCACCGACCCGACGTGCCGCCTCGACGAGCGGCACCCGGAAATCGACGCCCACCACGTCGGTGCCCGCGTCACGCATGTCGGCGAGCAGCTCACCGGTGCACACGCCGAAGTGGATCCGGGGTACACCGAGGTCTGCCACCGCCGCAAGTGCGCGGGTCGAGTGCGGCAGGACGTACTCCCGATAGTCGCGCGCGGGGAGCGCACCGACCCAGGAGTCGAACAGCTGGACGGCGCTGGCACCGGCGAGAACCTGCTGTCGCAGGAACTCCCCCGCGATCTCGGCGAGGCGACCGAGCAGCGCGTGCCATACGTCGGGGGCGCCGTACATCAAGGCCTTGGTCTGAGCGTGGTCACGGCTCGGGCCACCCTCGACGAGATAGCTCGCAAGGGTGAAGGGAGCCCCGGCGAAGCCGATGAGCGGGGTGGCGCCGAGCTCTCCGCTCAGTGCAGTGACGGCCGCGAGCACCGGGGCCACGTCGTCGGGTGTCAGGTCGCGAAGCCGGTCGACATCGGCGGCGGTGCGGAACGGGTCGGCGATGACCGGACCCACCCCGGGCACGATGTCGAGATCGACGCCGATGGCCCTGAGCGGCACGACGATGTCGCTGAAGAAGATCGCAGCGTCGACGCCATAGCGACGCACCGGCTGCAGGGTGATCTCGACGACGAGGTCGGTGGTGAAGCAGGACTCGAGCATCGCGGTGCCCTGGCGGATCGCGCGGTACTCCGGCAGCGACCGGCCGGCCTGGCGCATGAACCACACGGGGGTGTGCGGCACGGGCTGACGACGTGCCGCGAGCACCAGCGCCGACGACGCGGTGCGCCCGTCGGCCAGGGGATGGGACTCGGACAGGGCAGTGCTCACAGGCTGCTGGCTCACCGGGTGATCGTGGCATCGGCGGACGGGACCGTCGAATCGTGGCCGTTCCACGTCGCGGTCGAGGCAGTGACCCGGCCGACCGGAGGGCTGCGGCACCGGATCGACCCGACGACGCGCCGCGACGCAGGCCGCATCCATGACCGGAACCCCCGGCCGACCTACTCTCGGCGGGTGACCAGTCGGCGGCGCGACCCAGGGACCGACGCGGGTGCCGCGCCGGTCCCGGCGGCGTTCGCCGAGGCGCTCGACAGCATCCGGGCCATGACGCTGCGACCGGAGATCGAGCTCGAGGAGACTCCGGCGCCGGTGCGGCTCTCGCCGTTCGCTCTCGCGCTTCAGGCCGAGATCGTGCTGCACGACGACGAGGAAGCAGCCTCCGGGCGCTTCGTGCTGCTGCACGACCCAGGCGGCCAGGAGCCATGGGACGGCGACTTCCGCATCGTGTCCTTCGCCAAGGGCACCCTCGAGCTCGACATCGCGTCGGACCCGATGCTCACCCAGGTGGGCTGGTCCTGGCTCATGGAATCGCTGGAGTGTCGGGGTGCGAGCTTTCACGCCGAGTCCGGCACCGTGACGCGCACCGCGTCGGAGTCCTTCGGCGGAATCTCGGACCGGGCCCCGTCGGGCGACGTCGAGATCCGCGCCTCGTGGACGCCGTCAACGACCGACATCGGTGCCCACCTCCAGGCCTGGGGCGACGTGCTCGCCCAGATCGCGGGGCTCCCCCCGCTGCCGGCGGGCGTCGCCCCGCTGCCGCGCCCACGGCGCCGCTGACCCGTCCGCACCCTCTCCGGCACACGCCGCACGCAGCTGTGACCCGGACGGACCACGCCTCCCGCGAGCCGGTCGTCACGCGCAGTAGTACGTACCGCCCATGCCGCATCGCCACAATCGGGGCGAACTGACGCGAGGTCGGTGGTCAAGACCATCGACCTCCCCGCCGATACGCACACGTAGGCCGGATCAAGACGGGTATCCGGCACATGTGACGCCAGGAGGCTTGCCGTGGTGGCACTAGTCGAGCGCCCGTCGGCGGTCGTGCCGCTGCCGAGGGCTCGGTTCACGGCCCTCGTGGTCGCTGCATCGGCCACCCGACGACAGGCTCTGGTCGGGCGTATGCGCCTGCTCGGGGCACGTGATGTCGTCGAGGCTGCGAGCGGCGCCGAGGCACGTGTCCGCGCTCTGTACGACGGTCCACGCGACCTGGTGGTCATCGAAGGCGGCCTGCCCGACGGCGCAGCGCTCCCGCTGCTGGCGGAGCTGGCGAAGGTCGGCTGGCGGCGCGTCGTGCTGCTCACCGTGCGTGACGATCCGTACGCCGTCCGCGCGGCGCTCAACGCACACGTCCGCTGCTACATCGTGACTCCTGACGAGCTTCCCGCGCAGGCCACGGGCACGTCCCTCCCGCGCTCACGTCCGCGTGGTGGGTCCCCCGACGAGCTGTCCGGACGAGAGATCGAGGTCCTTCAGCTCGTCTCCGAGGGGCGCTCCAACAAAGACATCGGCGACGCCCTCGGGCTGTCGGCGCTCACGGTCAAGAGCCACCTCGCCCGGATCGCGCGCAAGGTCGGCACGGGTGACCGCGCCGAGATGGTCGCTCACGCGATGCGCTCAGGGCTCGTCCGCTGAGCAGCACCTGCACCTTCGGCACGACTCAGACTCGTCCGTGACCCGCGTCCTGCGACGCGGGTCACGCACGTGAGACGGCCACAACCCCAGAGTCGGGACCGCGAGTCCCTATCCTGGACGATGTGACCGACGCCGCTGCTCCAGACGCGACGGCGTCCCCTGCCCTCGATGCCGCAGCCGACGCCGCGGCGATCAGCCCTGCGCACGAGGTCCCGGAGAGCACCGCCATCCCGCTCCTGGCTCCTCGCGAGGGTGTCCCACCTGTCATCGAGAGTCCGTGGGACCTCCGCGAGGCCGCCGCAGCCCTCGCTGCTGGCACCGGGCCGGTCGCCGTCGATGCCGAACGCGCCTCGGGCTATCGCTATGGCCAGCGCGCCTACCTCGTCCAGCTGCGCCGCGAGGGCTCGGGCTCACACCTCATCGACCCCATCGCCGTACCCGACCTCACCGTGCTGGCTCAGGCGCTCGAGGGCACCGAGTGGGTGCTGCACGCGGCATCGCAGGATCTGCCCTGCCTGCGCGAGATCGGACTGTCCCCCGAGCGCCTCTTCGACACCGAGCTCGCCGGACGACTGCTCGGCCACGCGCGGGTGGGGCTGTCCGCACTCCTCGAGGAAGTTCTGGGCTATTCGCTGGCCAAGGAGCACTCCGCCGCCGACTGGTCGACGCGCCCGCTGCCGGAGCCGTGGTTGCGCTACGCCGCCCTCGACGTGGAGCTGCTCGTGCAGCTGCGCGACGCGCTCGAGGAGGAGCTGCGTGCGGCCGGCAAGCTCGAGTGGGCGCTCGAAGAGTTCGACGCGGTGCGCGACGCGCCGCCTCCTCCCCAGCGCGTCGACCCGTGGCGTCGTACGTCGGGCATGCACAAGGTCCGGCGCCCTCGCCAGCTCGCGGTGATCCGCTCCCTGTGGGTCCGCCGCGACGAGGTCGCGCGACGTCGCGACACCTCACCGGGACGGGTGCTGCCGGACTCGGCGATCGTCGCTGCTGCACTGGCGAGCGGCGCGCTGGGCGCCGACGGCCTGGCCGGGCTCCCCGCCTTCAACGGCCGCGGGGCGCGCCGGCACCTGCGCGACTGGCAGGCGGCTCTCGACGAGGCGCTCGCCCTTCCCGAGACGGCACTCCCACCTGCCACCATGACCTCCGACGGTCCCCCGCCGCCCCGCGCCTGGGCCGACAAGGACCCTGACGCCCACGCCCGGCTGTCCGCCGCCCGCGCCGACCTCTCCGCGACTGCCGAGCGCTGGCACCTGCCGGTCGAGAACCTCGTGTCGCCCGACCTCGTCCGCCGGCTGGCCTGGACCCCTCCCTCGCCGCTCACCGAGGAGTCCGTGGCGTCGGCGCTGCGCGCCGGTGGCGCCCGGGAGTGGCAGGTGGCACTCGTCCTGCCGCTGCTGGCCGAGGCACTGACCCGGGACGCCTCGCAGCTCCCGCCGCCGGTCGAGGAGACCACGCTCGAGGAGAGCGCCGTGGACGCTGACGAGCTGCCGGTCGATGCCGAGGTGGCACAAGCCACAGCTGCCCGGGTTGATACACCCGGCGACGACATGGTTAGGTGAGCCTTAGTGCTTAGGTAACCCTTACCTGAGAGTCGAGGAGTCCCGGTGTTTGCCAACTACCTGATCGGCCTGCGCGAGGGCCTCGAGGCATCGCTCATCGTCGGCATCCTCGTGGCCTACGTCGTGAAGTCGGGCAACCGGGCTCGCCTCGGCTCGGTCTGGGCCGGCACCGGCATCGCGATCGGGCTCTCGCTCGCGTTCGGCGGGATCCTCACCCTCACGTCGTCCTCGCTCTCGGAGGAGGCCGAGCACGGCTTCGCCGGCGTGATGTCGATCATCGCCGTCGGTCTCGTCACCTGGATGGTCTTCTGGATGCGGCGTACGGCGCGGGAGATGCGCGGCGATCTGCACGGGCGCCTCGACAAGGCACTCGTCGGCGGTGGCATCGCGCTCGGGGTCGTAGCGCTGGTCGCCGTGCTCCGCGAAGGACTCGAGACGGCGCTCTTCCTCTGGGCCGCGACGACTGCCGCGACCGACACGGCCGCGGCTCTCGGCGGCGCCATCCTCGGCATCGGCACCGCCGTCGTCATCGGCTGGGCGGTCTTCCGCGGCGCTGTGAAGATGAACCTCGCCACCTTCTTCACCTGGACCGGCGCGCTCCTCATCGTGGTGGCCGCCGGGGTGCTCGCCTACGGCGTACGCGACCTGCAGGAGGGGGGCTTCCTCCCGGGCGGTGACAACATCGCCTTCGACGTGAGCGCGACCGTCGACGAGAACAGCCCGGTCGGCACCCTGCTCGGTGGCTTCTTCCACTTCGACCCGGTCACGACCTGGCTCCAGCTCAGCGTCTGGGCGCTCTACCTCGTCGTCACCCTGGCCCTCTACTTCCGCCCCCAGCGCCCCCAGGTCGCCACCCCGACCCCGGCCCGAGAGACCACCCCCGCCGCCTGACTCCCTCGCGATTTCTTCCCTTAGGGATGATCACGGCAGCTGAGCTGCACGTTCTGACCCGGAATCGCGATCGTGGTCGCGTCCTCGCCGCGAATGCCACGACTCGGGCGCGACACTGGGGGGCGTGAGCGCTGTGGATCGCGACCTCGTCGAGGCCTTACGCCGTACCCTCGCCGACCTCGCGAACCCGAAGCAGGCTCCGGCGATGCAGGCCTACATGAAGTCGGCGCTCCCGTTCTACGGAGTGGCCAAGCCGATCCGCACCGCGGCGCTGCGCCCGGTCTTCGCCGCGCACCCGCCCGCCGACCGCGGCACCTGGGAGGCGACGGTCCGCGCGCTGTACGACGAGGCCAGCCACCGCGAGGAGCGCTACGCCGCCCTTGCCCTCCTGGCAGTCTGTGCCGCAAAGCCCTGGCACGACCTCGATCTCGTACCTCTGCTCGAGCACCTCGTCGTCACCGGGGCCTGGTGGGACCTCGTCGACGAGGTCGCCTCCCGCCATGTGGCCCCGCTGCACCGCGCCGAGCCCGCCGGGATGGCGCGGGTGATCCGCGGCTGGGCGCGGGCCGACGACCTGTGGCTACGTCGCACGGCGATCCTGAGCCAGCTCGGGTCACGTGATGCCACCGACCGCGACCTGCTCGCGGACGTCATCGCGCCCAACGCTGCGTCATCGGAGTTCTTCCTGCGCAAGGCCATCGGCTGGGCGTTGCGCGAGCTCGCGCACCACGACCCCGACTGGGTGCGCGCCTACCTCGCCGACCAGGGCGACACCCTCTCGCCGCTCTCGCGCCGCGAGGCCGGCAAGCACCTGTGACTTGGCAGCGCGCGCGACCAAGATCGCGATCTTGGGTCAGAAAGTGCAGCTCAACTGCCGTGATCATCCCTAAGGGAAGAAAAGTCGAGGGCGGCGGTGCGTGTGGGTGGTGGGCGGGTGGTT
>JANMBJ010000203.1:0-3443 GCA_031360335.1 Candidatus Nanopelagicales bacterium | reverse complement strand
GTGTCCCCGTGGGCGAGCCGTCGATCGGCGACTGGAGGGTCGAGGTCACGTCTACCTGACCCGAACCCCGAGGCTGCTGGCGCCGCCGACCGCGTAGCCGGTCCGGGTCGCGGTGACGACCACGGTGATGATCCGGCCCTTGTCGGCCCTGGTCACGCGGTAGGAGGCCGCCGTGGCGCCGCGGACGGCAGCGCCGTTGCGCTTCCACTGATATCGGTAGGTGTAGGTCGCCACCGGCGACCAGGCACCCTTGCTGGCGACGAGGGCTCGACCGACGACCGTCGAACCCGTGATCCTCGGGCGCACAGTCGCGAACGGAGCAGAACCGGGGACGACCTTGAGGCCGACCGTGACGCTCGGAGCGCCAGCACCGATCGGGTTGACCCCGGTCACGGCACAGGAGTACGTCGCGTTGAGATCCGAGACGACAAGCGCCCGGTCGAAGTCGGT
Source organism: Candidatus Nanopelagicales bacterium (assembly GCA_031360335.1). GTDB lineage: Bacteria > Actinomycetota > Actinomycetes > S36-B12 > CAIYMF01 > Longivirga. The sequence continues at coordinate 2,993 of JANMBJ010000203.1, read as the reverse complement.
CGTGCTCGACTGCACTGCGACACCGTTCTTGCGGATCTCGTAGATGTAGGACGTCGCGCCGCTCCAGGTGCCCGTGCTGCACGCGATCGTGCCGCCGACCTTGGCTGCGCCGGCGATGCCAGCAGCCCGCACTAGGGTCGGTGCTGCGAGTGCCACCGTGACGACCGAGCCGGACGACAGCGAGTTCGCGAACTTCGCTGCGTCACCCGTGGTGTAGGCCGCAGTAATGGTGTGCGATCCCAGGCCGAGCGGTGCTGCGATCGTGACCGCGCCGGCCACGAGCGTGCCAGTGGCGCCAGGGATGTCGACCCCGCCGTCCTTGAGCTGGACGGTGCCGGTGGGCACGGTAGCGGGGGTCACGTTGTTGGTGACGGTCACGGCATAGGGCGTGGCGGCTCCCCAGGCGGGCGTCACGGTGGCTGGGGTCACCGTGGTTGTCGTTGCCGAGGCACCCGCAGACGGGACCAGCGGTGTCACGGTAGCGCCACTGTTGGAGACGGTGAACTGACCGACGAAGTCACCGAGGCTCGCGCCCTGAATCGCTTGACGACACACGAGGGTCACCGTGTAGGTGGCGTCGCCCAGCAAGGTGAGCCCGTTGTTCTTGGCAAAGAGCTCGAGGGTCAGCTGCACCGGTGCGGTGAAGCTCGCATCTGTGATGCTGCCCACGGTGCTTCCCGCAGTGTTGCCCTGGATGAACGACGGGGTAGCGGGCAGGTTGCCACCGGCGACCTTGATGAGGAAGTTCGTCGACAGTGTGGGTGCCGTCGGACAGGCTCCCGACGTGACCGCGCTGAAGGGTGCCTGCTGCGTGGTGAGCCCCGTGAACGTCAGGGATCCGATCGTGTCCGCGGACGCTGTTCCGGCTGCGGCAACGACGAGACCCGACAGCAGGGCCAAGCCGGCGAACGGCGCGGCGATCTTGCGGAGCAAGGACGACCGACTCATGAGGTTCCTCTCGAGGGTGCATGAATCCCGCCGGGCGGCGGGCTCGGTGGGTCAGTGGACGTCGGCACCATGTCGGCCGGCGGTGGAGTCGAGGGCTACCTTGCGTCGAGTGCGAACGGCGACGGCGCTGGCAGCGGCGAGGAGCAATGCCCCGAGGCCAAGCAGGGCGACACGCGCCCCCGACCCTGCCTGCGCGGGCGCAGATGCTGTCGACGCGGTGGTGCCTGCTCCGGTCGACGACGAGACCTGGGGTGATGCCGCCGGCGCAGCCGACGACGTCGAGGAACCGCCCGCGGTCGAGGGCGACGGCGACGTTCCCGATGGTCCCGTGGCGCCAGCGGTCGATGACGCGGTCGGCAGGGCCACCGGGTCCTTCTCACCCTTGGTGGTGTTGAACGGCAGGGCGGCTGCGCCCAGCGCGCGGAACTTGCCGTCCTTCGTGATCACCACCTGAGACGTGAAGTGGCCGAAAGAGACTGACGATTTGAGTGCATCACGGCAGATGGTGGTGAGGGTGTAGGTGCCTGCCGGAGTGAAGCCAGGGACATTGCGGCCGAACCAGTCTCGGAAGGTCAGGCTGAGAGACACCCAGAGCTGGTTCGTGGGGGTTGGGGGGAGTGCCGTGAGCGCGGTGTTGCCCACCATCAGGCCCAGGTCCTTGGTGGACGCGATCCCGGGCCCGGTCATCGCCACGACGATGGCCTTTCCGTCAGGGCATGTGGACTGCGACAACCCGTCGACAGCATCGTCGATCGTGCCGGTCGCCGGCTGCAGACGCATCCAACCGAGCTCCGGTCCAGGGGGTGTCTGTGTGGCGGACGCCGGCGTGGCGAAGACGCCGGCAGCTGCGAGCAGAGCCAGCGCGCACACAGCGAGCACGCGGGACGCCGCATGCCTCATGACGAACTCCTTGGGTTTCTGGTGAACACGTTTTGACACGTTCGATCGGGCTGGTCAAGCAATCGAGTCCGCTACGAAGATCCGACTGTCAAGGAGAAGTGAGTCGGGCGCCGATGAACGGTGGGTTTCCTGAAGTCGAACGCAGGGGTTCGACAAGCGGTACAGATTCGCTGTCCAGCCGCACTCGTCCAACGCCTATGGCTGAGCGGTGATTGTCGTGACGACCCGAGGTGTCGTGTCCGGCTGGTTTGCCGCGCTCTGGACGCCGAAGTACACGCAGACGCCGATCGCGGCAACGAGCGGGTAGAGCCACCAGGCCTTCCAGATTGCCTTCTGCGACCGCTGTGCCCGAGCACTCTCGTCAGCCAGGCGACGCTGTTCGGTGCGACTGACGCCAGCACTGGCGTGAATCTCGTGCGACGGTGTCGCGAGCGGAAGGACGCTCGACGAAGTCTGGCCGGGAAGCGCAACTGCCGCTGCCTCGGCTGCGCGACGCATCTCAGCGCGCGTCGGCCGCGGCGCCTCGAGGGCGACTGGTCCCCCAACGACTGGGCTCGGCTGATCGGTCACGCTCTGCTCACCTTCGTCATCGGCCGGAGGATCTGGTGCCGGCCGTTACAAGGTCCGGGCCGTCCGGCGCCGCGGCTCCTGGGACGGTGGCGGGAGAACGCGGCGTGCGACGCTGCCTCACCACTGCGCCACCGAGCAGCAGAAGTCCCAGCACGAGAGCCAGGAAGGTCCACGGAACCGCGATGATGCTGGCAGTCCCGGTGGCCAGGAGTGCAGGAGGATTGGCGTCGCCCAGCGCCCCGACAGGCTCCGTCGACACCGTCGCATGCACCACTCCGAGCGGCACCACATCGGGGACCGTCACAGTCACAGCAGCCGAACCACCAGGGAGCAAGAGCGGGACATCCGGCAGGACTCCTGCGGAGGCTTCCGGACCGACAAGCCCGGAGACCGACACCGTCTGACGGCCCCCGAGACGCACATTTCCGGTGTTGTGCACCGTGTAGGTCACCACAGCCGACCCTCGTCCGAATGGGTTGAGCGACGAGGCGTAGGTCGCGGTTACGTTCTCGATGGCGAGCTGAGGGGTGAGCACCCCAGCGACTCTGATTCCGAGCCGGAGACCGATGCGCTGC
>JANMBJ010000177.1:0-12394 GCA_031360335.1 Candidatus Nanopelagicales bacterium | reverse complement strand
GACACCGCCGCCGACGTCAGCACCTACTTCGCCGGCCAGATCAACGCCGCCCTCCTGTCACTTCTCAAGGCACGCACCGACATCACGCCGCACGTCGTCTACACCGGCCGTCTCAAGGCATCGACCGCAGCGACCGAGCTGGCCCGCTTCGTGGGCAACACCTCGGGTGCCGCACTGAAGTGGATGTTGCTGGTCTCCGACAACGACGTCGCCGAGATGCTCTTCCGTCTCAACGCGATCGCGCTCGGCAGGGGCGGATCGTGGGCTGGCGCCAGCGCGGCGGAGACGGCGACGCTGCGCTCGCTGGGCATCGACGTGACCGGCTGGCGGCTCTACGACGGCAGCGGCGTCTCGCGCAACGACCGGGTGACGGCCCGCGGTCTGGTTCAGCTGCTCACGATCGCGGCATCACCGCAGCGGCCCGGCCTCAACATCTTGCGCAGCTGGCTTCCGGTGGCGGGACACAGCGGCACGCTCGACTCACGCTTCACCGCGCGACCCACCTCGTGCGCGGCGGGAAAGGTCTTCGCGAAGACCGGCACCCTCTTCGACACCATCGGGCTCGCGGGATACGCCCGCGGGAGCGATGGTCACCTGCGCACCTTCGCGGTGCTCGTGCACGCGGTCGACCGGCGCTATTCCCCGCTCCAGGTGCGCCGCGCGGTCGAGGTCATCCCGGCGACGGCCACCGGCTGCTACTAGCAATCGACCGCAAGCACTGCTCTCGCAAGAACTGCGCTCGCAAGAATCGCGATCGCGGGCGTCGTCGGCTCCGAGCTAGCGCAGGGCGCGGGCTACTTCGCCGGCCGCCCGCAGCACCTTCGGGCCGATGTCGTCGATGGGCAGGTCTGCCAGGGCGATGACCCCGACCGATGCCTCGATGCCGGCGACGCCGAGCAGCGGTGCAGCGATGCCGCAGGCGCCCGGCTGGAGCTCTCCGGTCGACACGACCCAACCCGGCTCGAACGGCCGACCGCCGCTCGCCCGTCCGGCGAGCACAGCCTTGCCGGCGGCACCACGGTCGAGCGCATGCCGAGCACCGACGCGATAGGCGACATGGAAGTCCGAACGCGTCGGCTCCACGACGGCCACAGCGAGCGCGTCGGCGCCGTCGACCACCGTGAGGTGAGCGGTCGCACCGACAGAGTCGGCAAGTCTGCGCAGCGCGGGGACTGCAGCCTCACGCAGGACCGGCTGCACCTGGCGTGCCAGCGCGAGCACGGCCATGCCGAGTCGACATCGACCGTCACCGCCACGGCGCAGAAGTGCATGCTGCTCGAGAGTCACGACGAGGCGATAGACGACGGTGCGCGAGACGCCCAGACGTCCAGCGATCTCGGTGACGGTGAGACCGTCCGATGCGTCTGAGAGCAGTTCCAGCACGGTGAGACCGCGGTCGAGAGTCTGACTGGTCTCGGCAACCATGCCACTCACCTCCGTCGCCCGTCGTACCCCGGCTGATCGTCAGCGCTCTCGTGCGTCTCGCTGCATCCCACTCTGCCGCAGGTGTCGCGCTGGTCGCGCGTCGCTCCCCACTCTTGCACGGACCGGCCGGCTGAGAGCAAACCTGGCGGAGCCGATCCGAGAGCGGTGTGAGATGCATGACGCCGCCGGGTTTCCCCGACGGCGTCACGTCCCACGATGTGCGGTCGTGCCTGTCGAGTCAGGCGGCGACGAGCTTGCGCACCTGGAGCGCGCCCACGATCTCGCTGATGCCCAGCACGATCAGCATGATGCCGGTCACGACCACGAGCGTGCCGATCGCAAGGTTGGGGTAGGTGAACACCACGATGGCGCCCACGATCAGGAGCAGCCCGCCCGTGATGAGCCAGCCGCGACCCTCGACGCCCTTGGCCTGCAGACCGATGATGAGCTCGGTGATGCCGCGGAAGAGCCACGCGAGACCGATGAACAGTGCGAGGAGCTCGGCCTCACGGTCGTGCGAGATGGCCTTGAACATGTAGACCGCGAGGATGATGCCGAGGATGCCCGAGATCGCCAGGAGAGCACGGTTGATCGAGTGCGAGAACGACTGGGCGACCTGGAACACGCCGCTGACGAGCAGGTAGAAGCCGAACAGCACCGCGAGCACCGTCACGGTCTTGTCGGTCCAGATGAGGCAGCCGAGCCCGAGCAGGAGGGTCAGCACTCCGACCGTGAGCAGCAGCGTCCAGCTGCGCCCGATGGCCGCGAGCGCCTCGCGCTCGTCGATGGTGTCAGGCGTGGACATAGCAGTTCCTCCTCCGTGCACGGCCCGGTGGCCGTGTCACCGTGTCACAGAGTAGGAGCAGAGCGTCACGGTCCGGGGGATGCTGAGACACCTCGGTGACACCGTGTCCCTGCGCCCGACGACGGGCGCGCGCCCTCAGAGCCGGCCGGCCTCGTGCACGCGGCGCAGGAACTCCTGAGTCAGCAGGTCGGTCGGAGCGTGGATGACCTGGTCCGGAGCTCCCCGCTCGACGATGACGCCACCCGACAGGAAGCAGACCTCGTCGGCCACCTGGGTCGCGAAGCCCATCTCGTGCGTCGCGATCACCATCGTCATGCCGTCCTTGCGCAGGTCGCGTACAACCGCCAGCACCTCGTTGACGAGCACCGGGTCGAGGGCGGAGGTGACCTCGTCGAAGAGCATGAGCTTGGGAGACACGGCGAGCGCCCGCACGATCGCGACCCGCTGCTGCTGACCGCCAGAGAGTCGGTCGGGATACTGTGATGCCTTGTCCGCCAGGGAGAATCGGCCGAGCAGCGCCAGGGCCGTCGCCTCCGCCTGCGCGCGCGGAACCTTGTGCACGCGACGCATCGCGAGGGTGATGTTGTCGAGCACCGACATGTGCGGGAAGAGGTTGAACGCCTGGAAGACGATGCCGATCCGCTGGCGGATCTCGTCCGCGTCGTTGCGCGGGTCGGCGAGGTCGACGCCCTCGAAGAGCACCAGGCCGTCGTCGATGAGCTCGAGCTGGTTGATGCAGCGCAGCAGCGTCGACTTGCCGGAGCCCGAGGCGCCGATGAGGACGGTGACCGTGTGCTCGGGCACGACGAGGTCGACGTCGCGCAGGACGAGCTCCGTGCCGAAGCTCTTGCGCACCGCGCGCAGCTCGAGCAGCGGATCGCCGACGGTCGAGGTCACGCGGTGCCCTGCGCGTTCTGCCGCGAGATCGACGTCACCAGGACTCGATCGGTGAACCGGGTCAACGGGATGGTCACGATCAGGAACAGCAGCGCAGCCACGACGTAGGGCGTGTAGTTGAACGACTTGTTGGTCTCGATCTGCGCCTGCTGGATCGCCTCGGTGACACCGAGGATGGAGACGAGGCCGACGTCCTTGAGCAGCGACACGAAATCGTTGAGCAGGGGCGGCATGACCCGCCGGATGCCCTGCGGGAGAACAACATGCCGCATCGTCTGGGCGTTGGACAGGCCCAACGAGCGTGCCGCTGCCCGCTGGCTGGGATGCACCGACAGGATCCCGGAGCGGATCACCTCGGCGACGTAGCCGGTGTAGGTGAGCACGATGGCAGTCGTACCGAGGACGGCGACGTCGAGGCTCGAGATCTTCGGGAGGTTGAGCGCCGGGATGCCGAAACCGATGAGCAGGATCACCAGGATGAGCGGGGTGCCACGGAAGAAGTCGACGTAGACCGTCGCCAGGATGCGGAACGGCGCGACGGCCGGTGACCGCGACGTGCGCACGAGAGCCACCACCATCGACAGCACCGCGATGCACACCGACGCGATGGCCACGAGCAGCAGGTCGAGCTTGAAGCCGTCGAAGATGATCGGCAGGACCTCGAGCCCGTAGGACACGTCGAAGAACGTGTCTCGGACGACCGGCCAGCCCGACGACGTCACCACGACGGCCACGAGCGCACCGATCACGACGACCGAGGACATGAGGGCGATCGACATGCCGCGCCGAGACTGGGAGCGGCGGGCAGCCCGACGGGCCAGCTCGTGCTCGCTCGGGCGCCATCCGTCCGGGGATGCGACGAGCGCGTCCCCGGACGTCGGGTCGAGTGTCACGACAGGACGGGTGCGCCCTGGTTGGCGAGCCAGGTCTCCTGGAGCTTCGCCAGGGTGCCGTCGGCACGCAGCGCATCGACGGCCTGAGTCACGCACGTCGTGAGCGGGCTGCCCTTGGCGAGCAGGAAGCCGAGCTGCTCCTTCTGGTCAGCCGTGTTGGGCAGCTGACCGACGATGAGGCCGTTGGGGATCTCGGCGCCCGAGATGTAGAACGCCGTCGGAAGGTCGACGACCAAGCCGTCGATCTGGTGGTTCTTCAGGGCGCTCACCGCGGTCGCGTTGTCCTTGAAGACGCTGGGCTTGCCCGACGGCGCGATGATGTCGGTGATGGCCTGCAGCGAGGTGGTTCCGAGCTGCGCGCCGAGCTTCGCGTCCTTGAGCGCAGCGACGGTGGTCGCCTTCTCGATGGGGCTGCCCTTGTAGGACACGACGGCCTGCGTGAGGTCGTAGTAGCCGGACGAGAAGTCGACTGCCTTCTTGCGGTCCTCGCTGATGGAGAACTGCTGGATGTTGACGTCGAACTTCTTGGGGCCGGGTGCGATGGCACTGTCGAACGTGGTTCGGATCCATGTGACGTCGGCGTCGGAGTAGCCGAGCTGCTTGGCCACGGCGTAGGTGACGGCCGACTCGTAGCCCTTGCCGCTCTCGGGCTTGTCGTCGACGACCCACGGCGGGAAGGCCGGGTTTCCGGTGGCCACGGTGAACGTGCCGGCGGCCAGCGTCTGCAGCTGGTCGGGGGCGCACGGGTTGGCGGACGGCGAGGCTGACGAGGACGTCGGGGCCGACGTCGTCGCGGCTGCCGTGCTGGACGTGGTGGTGCTCGACGACGAGCCGCACGCTGCGAGCAGCAGGGCGGCAGCCGGAGCGAGCGCGATCAACGAACGACGCACGATGGGAACCTCCGCAGGAGGCGCGGGACGGCCCCGCGCCGCGGAACAGTGTGCCAGTGCTCGCGAGCGTCGCCGGTCACGGGGTGGGCACGATCCACGTCGACAGATTCGCCTGCACCGAGCGCCGCCCGCGACGGCGGGCATGACGCCGGCCGGGTCCAGCCGCGCCCGGTCGAACCGAACCGGCCGAGTCTCGAGCCGGCCGACCGCGTCAGCGCCTCCCGACCGCCCAGGCGCGGATCTTCTCGATGCGCGCGCGCAGCTCGGCGGCGCTCGCGCGCGCGACCTCGGGGCCACCGCAGACCCGGCGCAGGTCGCCGTTCACGATCGCCTGTGAGCTGCCGGACTGACGGGCGTAGGCCTTCACACAGTCGTTGAGCTCGCGCTTGAGCGCCGGGACGTCGACCACGGCGACAACGGGAGCGACCTTCGCCCGCTCCGTGCGCTTGCCCCGCGAGCGCAGCAGGTCCGTGACCTGGTCGGCGTCGAGAAGCCCGGGGATGCCGAGGAAGTCGTCGTCCTCGTCGCTGCCGGGCGCCGTGCCGCCGCTGAACTCACCACCGTCGAAGAGCACCCGATCGAAGGTCGCCTCGCTCTCGAGGGCCTCGAAGCTGAGCTGGTCGTCGAGGAGCTGGTCCGGTGTGTCCCGCTGGGCGAGAGCCTGGGCGATGAGGATGTCCTCCTCGGTCCAGGTGCCGTCCGAGGCTCGGCCCAGGACGTGGTCGCGCTCTTCCTCGAGCTCGCCGGCGAGACGCAGCAGGAGCGGCACGCTCGGGAGGAAGACGTTGGCGGTCTCCCCACGCTTGCGCGCCCGGACGAAGCGCCCGACGGCCTGGGCGAAGAACAGCGGCGTCGACGTCGAGGTGGCGTAGACGCCGACCATCAGACGGGGTACGTCGACGCCCTCGCTCACCATGCGCACGGCCACCATCCAGCGGTCGTTGCTCTCCGAGAACGCCGTGATCTTCGAGCCCGACTTCGGGTCGTCGGAGAGCACGACGGTCGGCTTGCGACCGGTGATCGCCTCGAGCTGCTTGGCATAGGCACGGGCCTTGGTCTGGTCGCTCGCGATCACCAGGCCACCGGCGTCGGGGACGTGCTTGCGCACCTCGGTGAGCCGACGGTCCGCTGCGCGCAGGACCTGCGGGATCCACTCCCCCTGCGGGTCGAGCGCGGTGCGCCAGGCCTGCTGGGTGACGTCCTTGGCCTGGTCGGCGCCGAGGACCGCGCTGACCTCGTCGCCCGCCCTGGTGCGCCAGCGCATGCGGCCGCTGTAGGCCAGGAACATGACGGGCCGCACGACGTGGTCGCGCAGCGCGTCGCCGTAGCCATAGACGTGGTCGGCGGCACTGCGCGGGATGCCGTCGTGGCCGGGGGCATAGGTCACGAACGGGATCGGGTTGATGTCGCTGCGGAACGGTGTGCCCGTCAGCGCGAGACGACGGGCCGCGGGCTCGAAGGCCTCGCGCACCGATTCACCCCACGACAGCGAGTCGCCGGCGTGGTGCACCTCGTCGAGGATGACGAGGGTCTTGCGGTCCTCGACGCGACGGCGATAGAGCAACGTGTTGGCAGCCACTCCGGCATAGGTCACCGCGATGCCGAGGTAGTCGCTGCTGGTCGTGCCCCGCGATCCGGAGAACTCCGGATCGAGCGGGATGCCGACCTTGGCCGCTGCCTGGGCCCACTGGGTCTTGAGGTGCTCGGTGGGGGCCACCACGACAATCCGCTCGACGACCCGTCGGTCGAGGAGCTCGGAGGCAAGCCGTAGGGCGTACGTCGTCTTTCCGGCACCGGGCGTAGCGACGGTGAGGAAGTCGCGCGGCTGTCGGGCGAGGTAGACGTCGAGCGCCGCCTGCTGCCAGGCGCGCAACCGCTCCGCCGTCCCGCGCGGGGCGCGGGCGGGGTAGGCCGGTGACAGGTTCGACGCGGGGGACATAGGAGAGGGACTCTAGGAGTTCTGGCGCGACGACATGCCGGGGTGCCCGGTGGTGCGTGTCACGCCAGTGCCGTGCTAACGACACGCCGGATCCGGCTGCGGTCGGGACCCGGGTCCGGGTTCAGGACGCCTCCGGCCGGCGGATCCGAGCGGCGAGCACCGCGCCGGCCGCACCCACCAGCGCCATCACCAGCCAGATGGTGGCAAAGGTCGTGGCGGAGACCGCATCGGCGTCGAGACCGGCCGCGTAGATCGCTCCGGCGATCCCGACCAGGAGCACCGAGCCGACCGAGTCGCACACCTGCAGGGCTGCTGAGTTGGCGCCCTGGTCCTCGGGCTCGGACAGCTCGAGGGTGAGGGTGCCGATGGCCCCGAAGCACAGGCCCATTCCGGATGCGCCCACGAACCAGGAGATGGCAGCCACCCAGAACGGGGTCCCGTCGCGCAGCGACAGTGGGAGGGTACCCATGCAGACCGCGACCATCGCCGCTCCGACCTGCACGAGACGGTGGCGCGGGACCTTGCCGTAGAGCCGGCCCTGCACCTGCGACCCGAGCGCCCAGGCGACCGCGCCGATGGTGAGAGTGAGGCCCGACTGCGTCGTCGAGACACCGCGGACCGTACGGAGCGCCAGCGGGACGAATGCCTCGCTCGCGAAGAACGCTCCGGCGAGCAGGCCTCGCATGACGACGACTGTCGGCAGACCCCGGGCGAACCGCAGCGCCCCAGGTGGCAGCAGCCGGCTGAGCGCCGGAAACAGCAGCCCCAGCCCGACGACCGCGAGCACGCCTCCCGACGTGCCCCGACGGGTGCCCGCTTCCTGCAGCAGCGCGAGACCTGCCGCTGCGACCAGCGAGAGCCGGATCCGCCCCCGTCGCGGCGGCGCATCACCGAGCCCGCCGCCCAGACGGTGCAGCCGAGGGACGAGGAGGATGAGCGGCGGGATGATGAACGGCACGGCAAACCAGAAGACGGCGCGCCAGGTGACGTAGTCGGTGAGGAAGCCTGAGATCAGCGGCCCGACGATCGCCGGCAGGACCCAAGCAGCGGCTAGCAGCCCAAAGGCCTTGGGCCGCAGGTGGTCTGGGAAGGCCCGGCCGATGATGACGTAGACCGTGACCACGGAGAGGCCGCCACCGAGCCCCTGCAGCGCCCGCGCCGAGACGAGCACCGGCATCGACCAGGCCGCTCCGGCCAGCACCGCCCCGAGACCGAACACCGACACCCCAACCAGCAACGGGCCGCGGGGGCCAGCGCGGTCGCACCACTCCCCCGCCACGACCATCGCGACCAGACTGGCGACCACGTAGCCGTTGAACGCCCAGGCATATGCTCCGAGGCCGTCGAGCGACCGGGCCACGACCGGCATCGCGGTCGCGACCCCGACACCCTCGAACGCGAACATGGTCATGACCGTCATGACGCCGAAGGTCATCGCGCGATAGCGCGTGCCGAACAACCCCTCGACCTCATCGACGGCGGTCGGGTCGGCAGATCCCGGGTCAGCAGATCGCAGCTCAGCAGGTCCGGCAGCGCTGCGGTGGGTCGAGGTGTCGTTGCGGTGCGGAGCTTCGGCGACGCGACCGTCCTGGTCGGCCGCCGCCGGCCCCAGCCGGTCGAGGTCGCTGCGCTCCACGCCCTCTCCGGGCGTCAGGACCCGTCCTTGTCATCCTTCGACGGGAAGACCTCGTCGAGGATGCGCTTGCAGTCGGGGCACACCGGGAACTTGTTCGGGTCTCGACCGGGGATCCACGTCTTGCCGCAGAGGGCGATGACCGGAGTGCCGGTGACGGCGGACTCGACGATCTTGTCCTTCTTCACGTAGTGCGCGAAGCGCTCGTGGTCACCGTCGCTGAACTGCGTGTCGGGCCGGTCCTCGACGAGGGTGCCCAGTCCGGTGTCGGGCTCGGGATGTGTGAGGGGCTCGAACGGCGTCGTCATGGGCGCCATGCTACGACCGGTCGGCACGCTGCGGGGTCGCGGTGCACGGTCGGCCCACCCACGATCGGAGCAGGGCTATCGACCTCGCGATGGCCCCGCGATCAGTTGAGCGACGGGTCGGTGGAGGGTGTCGCGACGAAGGCGAGGTCACCTGACTGGCGGCGCAGCACGCGCTGCCAGAGGTCGTGCGGATCGCCGTCGTAGACATCGGCCGGGCCGCCGTCGACGACGTACCACGCACCCTCGTCGACCTCGTCGTCCAACTGGCCGGAACCCCACCCTGCGTATCCGGCGTAGATCCGGATGGCGGAGAGCGCGCCGAGCGACTCGTCCGGGTCGAGGTCGAGATCGACCAGCCCGAACGGACCGGCCACCCGGCGGAACCCGTCCGGCTCCGGACCGTCGTGGGGCCCGGGCAGGAGGCCGAGCGCGAGTGCGCTGTCGTCGGCGACCGGACCACCGGTGAAGAGCACGTCGGTCCCGGTGGTGCGCCCGTCCCACGGCGGCAGCACGGCGCCGACCGGCACGTGGGACGGTCGGTTGAGCACCAGCCCGAGACTGCCCTCCTCGTCGTGGTCGAGCAGCAGGATCACGGTCCGCGCGAAGTTCGGGTCGTCGAGGGCAGGGGCCGCCACCAGCAGCCGGCCCGCCAGCGGACGGGCGGGCGGGACGTCGAGGGGCTCGAGGGTCACGCCCCCAGGATGCCCTCTCGACCCCGTCGAGGACATGCGTGAGGCACATCACGACATTCGGCGACGACAAGCCCCCCGTTTGGCCCACGTCGGCGTAGTCTGACTTTCTGTAAGGATTTGACCACTGGGCGTAGTGCTTTCCGGAGACAGGATCTGCGGAGCGCAACCGGGTGGGGGGGCACGGAGCACCACTGCACCTGGAGGCAGGTATGCCACAGCAACCGCTGGCGCAAGTTCCGCTCGACGCGACGTGGGACTGGCAGGACCACGGTGCGTGCCGCGAGGCAGACACCGCCCTGTTCTTCCACCCGCAGAACGAGCGCGGACTCTCCCGCGTCCGTCGCGACCGGGCCGCCAAGTCGGTCTGCGCCCGCTGCACCGTCCGACCGGAGTGCGCCGACTACTCGATCCGAGCCCGTGAGCCGTACGGAGTCTGGGGCGGCCTTACCGAAGAAGAGCGCGAGCGCATCTACGTCAGGAGCGCCCTCATCGACTATGGGCGCGAGAAGGGTGCTGGCCTCCGCGCCGCCGCCGACGCGCTCACCGACTGACCCGCACCCGCGAGACAGCACGCCGGCCGGGTCCGAATCTGCCCGAGCGGGGCTGATCGACCTGGAGCGGTGAAGCCCGCGCTGCCGTCTGAGTTGCCATCACGAGGACCGCAGGAGCCGCCTGTGGTCCTCGTCGCAGGTGGGGAGTCGAGTGCGAGTTCTCGAAGGACGCGCGCATCCGCCCGCGGAAAGGACGAGGATCGAGGTGTCACCTCCTCGAAGGAGTGCGCCATGAGCGATGACCTCCGCACCATCCCCTCGCCCCCCACGAGCGAACCCACCCCCACCTCCACCCTCGGCCTCCCGCAGGCCACCGCCCTCATCGTGGGCAGCATCATCGGTGTCGGCATCTTCAACCTGCCCGGCTCGCTGGCCGCCTACGGACCCATCAGCCTCATCGCGATGGTGCTCACGACGATCGGGGCGCTCGCGCTCGCCGTGATGTTCGCAGCGATGACCCGGCGCCTGCCCGCTGACGGTGGCCCGTATGCCTATGCCCGCGCGGCGTTCGGAAACCTGACCGGTTTCTCCAACGCCTGGCTCTACTGGATCACCGCGTGGTCCGGCAATGCCGCGATCGTGGTCGGCTGGGTCATCTACGTGGAGGTATTCATCAACAAGAGCGCGCTGAACGGCTGGTCGATCGTGATCGGGCTGGTCGGCCTCTGGCTCCCAGCGGCGATCAACCTCTCGGGCGTCAAGAACATGGGCGTCGTGCAGCTGTGGACGTCGATCCTCAAATTCGTCCCGCTCGTCATCATGTCGACGGTCGGGTTGTTCTACATCAAGACCGGCAACTTCACTCCCTGGAACACCAGCGGCGACACCAACGTGGGCGCCATCGGCGCGGCCATGGCGTTGTGCCTCTTCAGCTATCTCGGGGTCGAGACCGCATCCGTCGCCGCCGCCAAGGTGCGCAACCCTGACGTCAACGTCCCGAAGGCGACGATCTACGGCACCCTGGCGACCGCGGCCGTCTATCTGCTGTCCATGACTGCCGTCTTCGGCATCGTCCCGGCCGCCGAGATGACAGGTACGCCGTACAGCCAGGCGGCAGACGCAATGGTCGGCAACGGCTCGTCGTGGGCCGGCTATGCCGTCGCGGTCGCCGTCATCATCTCCGGCTTCGGTGCCCTCAACGGCTGGACGATGATCTGCGCGGAGATGCCGCTCGCCGCCGCGAAGGACGGGCTGTTCCCAGCCGTGTTCGGCAAGCTCTCGGCCAAGGGCGTCCCCGCGTTCGGGATCATCTCGTCCACGGTGCTCGCATCGGTCGCGATGGTGATCGCCTACGTCGGCACCAGCGGCCTCACCGTGTTCAACACCCTCGTGCTGATGAGCGGAATCACGGCCGCGATCCCGTACGCCTTCTCTGCGCTGGCTCAGATCAAGTGGCGGATCGCTGACAACCGGCCTACGCACACGCCACGGTTCGTTCGTGACCTCGTGGTGGCGATCGTCGCGCTCATCGTGTCGATCCTGTTCGTCTACTACTCGCGCAACACCGGTGCTGACAAGACTTTCCTCGAGGTCTATGCGCCGTTCATCCTGGCCGGCGGCGCGTTCCTGCTCGGCATCCCGGTCTACCTCGCGCAGCGGTCACACATGACCGAGCCCGAGCCGGTCCCGGCCTATCACGCCTGAGCACTGCCGCGAAGCAACCCGAGAGGACACCGCACCGATGACGACGTTCCATGTCGACTCCGAAGTTGGAGCGCTCCAGCAGGTGATCGTGCACCGGCCGGGCCTCGAGCTGTCCCGCCTCACCCCGCAGAACGTCCACGACCTGCTCTTCGACGACGTGATGTGGGCGTCGCGCGCGCGCGAAGAACACGACGCCTTCGTCGACAAGCTGCGCGCCAAGGGCGTGGTGGTGCATCTGTTCGCGGACCTGCTCGCGACAGCGATCGACCAGCCCGGTGCGCGCGAGTTCCTCCAAGAGGTCTTCACCACAGCCACGCGCTTCGGGCCCAAGCTCGAGGGTCGCCTCGACGAGCTCGTGGCGCAAGCACCCGCCGAGACCGTGGTCGACGCCCTCATCGGTGGCGTGCTTCGGCACGACCTCGACGCCGGCGAGGACGCCAGCCTCCTGATGGCGTACCTCAACCCGAACGACTTCCTGCTCACCCCGCTCCCCAACCACCTCTTCCAACGCGACAACTCCGCCTGGGTCTATGACGGGCTCTCGGTGAATCCGATGGCGAAAGCCGCTCGCAAGCGGGAGACCATCAACTCCCGCACGGTGTGGAACTTCCACCCGATGTTCCGCGATGCCGGGCTGCACTTCTACTACGGCAACGACAACGAGAACCACGAGCCGGCCACGGTGGAGGGCGGCGACGTGCTCGTCATCGGCAACGG
>JANMBJ010000455.1:0-27380 GCA_031360335.1 Candidatus Nanopelagicales bacterium | reverse complement strand
TCCTCGCCCTGGATGAACATCCCGAGGTAGCGACCCGCGATCGCGGCGTCGAACATGTTCGGGATCCGCAGGCCCGGCTCCGGGTCGATCGCGCGGCCCCAGACCGCCTCGAAGACGGCTCGTACGGCGGGATCGCTCACGTGCCGATACCCCGGGAGCTCGTGCGGGAATGATCCCATGTCGCACGAGCCCTGCACGTTGTTCTGACCGCGGAGCGGGTTGACCCCCACGCCCTCACGACCGATGTTGCCGGTGGCCATCGCGAGGTTGGCCATGCCCATCACCATGGTCGAGCCTTGGCTGTGCTCGGTGACGCCGAGCCCGTAGTAGATGGCGGCGTTGCGCGCAGTGGCATAGAGGCGGGCGACCCGGCGAACGTCGGCGGCGGGCACACCGGTGATCGGCTCCATCGACTCCGGGCTGTTCTCCGGCCGCGCGATGAACGCCTCCCAGTCGGCAAAGCTGTCGGCCTCACAGCGTGTTGCGACGAAGTCGTGGTCGACCAGACCCTCGGTGACCACGACGTGCGCGATCGCGTTGACGACAGCCACGTTGGTGCCCGGCTGCAGCTGCAGGTGCGCGGCCGCCTCCACGTGCGGTGACCGCACCAGGTCGATCCGGCGCGGGTCGATGACGACGAGCTCCGCTCCCTCGCGCAGGCGGCGCTTGAGCCGCGACGCGAACACCGGGTGGCCATCCGTCGGGTTGGCGCCGATGACCACCACGACATCGGCCTCGGCCACCGACGCGAAGTCCTGCGTACCGGCGGAGGTGCCGAATGTCTGCTTGAGGCCGTATCCCGTCGGCGAGTGACAGACGCGGGCACAGGTGTCGACGTTGTTGTTCCCGAAGGCGGCGCGGATCATCTTCTGGACGACGTAGACCTCTTCGTTGGTGCAGCGGGACGAGGTGATGCCGCCGATCGCGGCGACGCCGTGCTCCCGCTGGATCGCCAGGAATCGCTCTGCCGCGACGGAGATCGCCTCCTCCCAGCTCACCGTGCGCCAAGGGTCGGTGATCAGGTCCCGCACCATCGGCTCGGTCTGGCGGTCACGGTGGGTCGCATAGCCCCAGGCGAAGCGGCCCTTGACGCAGCTGTGTCCCGCGTTGGCACCGCCATCCTTGTCGGGCACCATCCGCACCAGCTGGTCGCCGCGCAGCTCCGCGACGAACGAGCACCCCACTCCGCAGTAGGCGCACGTCGTCTTCACGCTGCGGGTCGGCACACCAAGGTCGATGACCGACTTTTCCTGCAACGTCGAGGTCGGGCACGCCTGCACGCACGCGCCGCACGACACGCACTCCGACTCCATGAAGGTCTCGCCCGCTCCGGCGGAGACACGGGAGTCGAACCCTCGACCGGAGATGGTCAGAGCGAAGGTGCCCTGCACCTCGCTGCAGGCTCGAACGCAACGAGAGCAGGCGATGCACTTGCTGTCGTCGAAGGAGAAGTACGGATTGCTGTCGTCGGTCGCCCCGTCGAGGTGGTTGACCCCTTCGGCGTAGCGAACTTCACGCAGGCCCACGACCCCGGCCATGTCCTGCAGCTCGCAGTCACCGTTGGCCGGGCACGTGAGGCAGTCGAGCGGGTGGTCGGAGATGTAGAGCTCCATGACGCCGCGGCGCAGCTTCTCCAACCGCGGCGTCTGGGTCGTCACCGTCATACCGGGCGCGCACGGTGTGGTGCACGACGCCGGGGTCCCCGGGCGTCCGTCGACCTCGACGAGGCACAGCCGGCACGAGCCGAAAGCGTCGAGCGAGTCGGTCGCGCAGAGCTTCGGGATGTCGATGCCAGCGGAAGCCGCGGCCCGCATCACCGACGTACCCGGTGGGACGACGACGGGGATCCCGTCGACGACCACCTGCACGGACGCGAGCCCAGGCACGGCCGGAGTGCCCAGGTCGACAGGCGCGACCCGGCTCATGACTGCACCACCTCTTCGCCCAGACTGATCGTGTGGTCGTCAGCGATCACCGAAAACAGCCACCCGGTCGGTCTCATGCGAGGGTTCCTGCGGAGACGGGCGTGAGGCCGAGGTCCTCGCCGAAGTGTCGCAGCACGCTGCGCACCGGGTTGGGCGTGAGACCGCCCATCGCGCACAGGGATCCGTCGGTCATGAGCTCGCAGAGGTCCTCGAGGATCTCGACGTTTGCGCTGCGCTCGTCGGGCGACCCATGGAGGATCGCGTCGATCACCTCGACGCCCCGCACCGCACCGACGCGGCACGGCGTGCACTTGCCGCACGACTCCGCCGCGCAGAACTCCATCGCGAAGCGGGCCTGCTGACCCATGTCGACGGTGTCGTCGAAGACCACGACACCGCCATGGCCGAGCATCGCACCGTCGGCCGCGAGCTCCTCGTAGTCGAGATGCAGGCCGAGCCGGTCCGCCGGGAGATAGGCACCGAGCGGTCCACCGACCTGCACGGCGCGGATCGGTCGACCGGTCGCGGTGCCACCACCGAAGCCCTCGACGAGGTCGCGCAGCGACAGCCCGAACGCCGTCTCGACGATGCCACCCTGCGCGACGTTGCCTGCCAGCTGAAAGACCTGCGTGCCACGCGAACGCCCCACTCCGAGCTCGCGATAGGCCTCGGCCCCTCCGGCGAGCACGGCCGGGACGGTAGCAAGCGACAGCACGTTGTTGACGACAGTCGGTCGGCCGAAGAGCCCCTGCAGCGCTGGGATCGGCGGCTTGGCTCGCACGATCCCACGCTTGCCCTCGAGGCTGTCGAGCATCGCGGTCTCCTCCCCGCAGATGTACGCACCAGCGCCGACTCTGACCTCGAGGTCGAAGGAGAAGCCTCGACCCATCACGTCGGCGCCGAGCCAGGCCTCCTTGTAGGCGATCTCGACAGCACGACGCAGGGTCGCGACCGCATCGGGGTATTCCGAGCGCACATAGACATAGCCCTCGGCGGCACCCACGGCGTAGGCCGCGATCACCATGCCTTCGATGAGGGCGAACGGATCACCCTCGAGGAGCATGCGGTCGGCGAACGTGCCGCTGTCGCCCTCATCGGCGTTGCAGCACACGAACTTCGTCGGGTCCGACGCCTCAGCGACCGTCTTCCACTTGATCCCGGTCGGGAACCCGGCACCGCCGCGGCCGCGCAGGCCGGACTCGGTGACGGCGTCGACGACCTGCGTCGGCCGCATGCCCAGGGCTGCGCGAAGGCCGGCGAGCCCGCCCTGGGCGACGTAGTCCGCGGGCGAGAGCGGATCGATCACGCCGACCCTCGAGAAGGTGACGCGCTGCTGTCGGGCGAGCCATGGCAGCTCATCAGTGACCCCGTGGCACTGCGGGTGGGCGGCACCGTCGAGCATGCCGGCATCGAGGAGGGCGGCGACGTCGTCGGCCGACACGGGGCCATAGGCGACGCGACCGTGCGCCGTGTCGACCTCCACCAGCGGCTCGAGCCAGAGCATCCCGCGAGAACCGTTGCGCACCAGCGCGATGTCGAGTCCGCGCAGCTGAGCCTCCACGAGCAGGGCGAGCACCACCTCGTCGGCACCGACGGAGCGGGCAGCGGAGTCGCAGGGGATGTAGACGGTGGTGCTCATCAGAGCGCCGCCGCGTCGGCGACCAGCCGGTCGAAGAGGTCGGCATCGACCCGCCCGACGAGCCGGCCGTCGATCTGCACCGCGGGTGACAGCGCACAGTTGCCGAGGCAGAACACCTGGTCGAGAGTGACTGATCCGTCTGGCGTGGTCTCGCCGAAGCCGACTCCGAGCGAGTGCTGGGCATGCCGCTCGAGCTCACGCGAACCGCGGGACTGGCACGCCTCCCCGCGGCACACGGCAACCACAGTGCGACCGGGCGGAGCGGTGCGAAAGTCGGAATAGAAGGTAACGACGCCGTGCACGTCGGCGCGCGAGAGGTTGAGCTCCTTCGCGACCAGCCGGGTGGCCTCGGCACCGAGGTGGCCGAAGTGCTCCTGAAGCGCCTGCAGGACAGGAAGAAGCGCACCGCGCGGGCCGGAGTGCGCCCGGACGATCTCCGCGGCCGCGTCGGCCGACCACTCCTGAACCGACATCCCTACGACATCCTTCGTTGTGCACCCGTCCCGCCATGATGTGCCTCCGCACGGCAGCGGGCAAGCACCTGGACTGACTCGCGCGTCAGTTCATGGTGACGGTGGGGCGGTCGTCGGTGAGCAGGTCAGAAGCGCGGTGGTGACGCGGAACCGGTCACGCGTGGACGGCGTGCTCGTGCGAGCCGTGGCCGGGGGGCTCGAACTGGAAGGTCGAGTGCTCGACGTCGAAGTGGTCGGCGAGACAGGTCTGCATCTCGTCAAGCAGCTTCGGCAGGTGTCCGTCGTGGAAGCAGTTGTCCTCGACCACCACGTGCGCGGTGAGCACCGGGAGATCTGTGGCCACCTGCGTCGCGTGGAGATCGTGCACCTCGAGCACGTGCGCGACCCCGAGCAGGTGCGCGCGTACGTCCTCGAGATCGACACCGCGCGGGGTCGCCTCGAGGAGGACGTCGACCGACTCGCGCAGGAGCCGCAGGGTTCGCGGGACGATGAGCAGCGCGATCGCGATCGAGATCACCGCGTCGGCCCGCAGCCACCCGAACCGCGCGATGAGAAGGGACGCGATGACGACAGCGAGCGCGCCGAGGGCATCGGTGATCACCTCGAGAGATGCCGCGCGGGTGTTGAGGTTGCCGCGCTGGATCCTCGACAGCACGGTCACGGAGACTGCGTTGCCGAGCAGCGCGACGAGTGCGAACCAGAACATCACGCCGGTCTCGAGCTCGGGAGGCTCGACGAACCGACGAACCCCCTCGACAAGGATCGCGAGGCCTACTGCGAGCAGCAGCCCGGCCTGCGCAGCGGCAGCGACGACCTCGGCACGTCGATAGCCCCACGTGCGTTCCGCGGTCGCAGGTCGCAGCGACAGCGTGGCGGCGACGAGCGCCAGGGAGAGCCCCGCGACGTCAGCCAGCATGTGCCCGGCGTCGGCCAGCAGGGCGAGGCTCCCTGACAGCAGCCCGCCGACCACCTCGGCGACCAGGATGACCGAGGAGATCGCGAGCACGACGGTGAGCGGTCGACGATGCGTCACGGCGGCGTCGCGCACGCCGTGGTCGTGGTCGTGACCCACTCCGCACCTCCGTCCGTCGCTGTCGCTGTCGCTCGAGGCTACCTGCGCGCGCTCCCGAGCGAACCGAGCGCCGGCTCTTCAGATCAGTGCGCGGCGACGCGCTCGCGTACGACGAGGGCACCGAGCGTCAGGACCGGAACGGCCGTGACGGCGCAGAGCACAGAGTAGGACGACGTCGCAACGATGACCCCGGCGATGGCGCCACCGATCGCTGCGGCGAGGTTCATGACGAGGTCGGACAGCCCCTGGACCGCCGGGCGCTCGTTCTCGATCACGTCGTCGGTCACGAGGGTCGAGCCGGCGATCAGCGTGCACGACCACCCGAGTCCCAGCAGGAAGAGACCGGCAGCGAGCACGGGGACGGAGTCGGGTGCCGCGAGGCCGCACACGACGCACGAGACCAGCAGGATGCCCACCCCGACGAGCACCATCTGCAGGCGTCCGAGACGGTCGACGAGCCAGCCGACGAGCGGGGAGAAGGCGTACATCCCGAGAACGTGCACGCTGATGACGAGCCCGATGAGCTGCAGCGAGACGTCGACGTGCGCCATGTGCACCGGCGTCATCACCATCACGCTGACCATGACGACGTGACCGAGCGCCACCGACGTGACGCCGAGCATCGCGCGGCGGTGCTGGCGCAGGTGCTCGATGCCGTCACGCAGCCGCGGCCGCGGAGCGAGCTCGCCACTGGCGCTTGCCTTCGCGGCGATCTTGCGGGCCAGCAGATAGGGATCGGGTCGCAGCAGGAGGAACAGCACGACGACGGCGAGCGCCAGCATCACCGCGGCGAGCAGATAGGGACCGGTCAGCTGGGGAAGGCCGAAGGACAACGCCATGTTGCCGGAGACGTTGAGCAGGTTGGGTCCGAGCACCGCACCGACCGTGCCCGCCCACACGACGATCGACAACGCTCTCGCCCGGTGCGACTCGACGGCGAGATCGGTGGCGGCATAGCGCGCCTGATATCCCGCAGCAGATGCGACACCGACGAGCAACGTGCCGAGAAGCACCAGCGGGGCGAGGCGGATCGCCCCTGCCACCACCACGACGACAGCGCCGATGCACCCGAGGGCATACCCGACCGACAGTGCGGCTCGCCGACCCTTGTTGAGTGCTATCCGGGCCAGAGGCAAGGCGAACACCGCCGCACCGAGCACGCCGAACGTCTGGGCCAGCCCGGCGAACTGGTCGCCCCCCAGCGATGCTGCGATGAGGGCTCCTGCCGGAACCGACCCCGCGACGGCGATGCCGCCGAACGTCTGTGACGCCGACAGCGTGCGGACGACGCGACGCTGCACCTGCGGCACGTCGAGTGCCACGCGGGTCGCGTTGGTCGTCATGTCCGTGACGCTAGTGCTTAGCCCCCGTCCTGCATCACCTGGCCGTACTGTCATCGAGCAGTGCGCGTCGACGACAGTCGAGCCAGGTACTCGGGCACGGGAGGTTGCGATGAATGGTGCGCGGTGGCGTGACGACGGGGTTCACGTGGTGCGGTCCCGGGATCTGGACGGCGCGACGGCGCAGACACCCGGGATGACGCGTGCGGCAGCGATCACGGCGGGACGGGTCGGCGCGGAGTCGCTCTGGGCGGGCACCGTCCTCATCGAGCCGTTTGCGCAGACGGGCGCGCACCACCACGGACCAGTCGAGAGCGTGATCTATGTCGTGACCGGCCTGGCCCGCATGCGATGGGGCGATCGCCTCGAGTACGTCGCTGACGCCGGGCCAGGGGACTTCATCCACGTGCCGCCCTACGTGCCGCACCAGGAGATGAACGCGGGCGACTCACCCCTGTCGTGCGTGCTGGTACGCAGCGGACAGGAGCCGATCGTGATCAGTCTCGACGACGTCGATGCGGTCGCCGATCCCGAGATCGTCCGGTGGGTCGACGATCTGCACCGGCGCGGCTAGAGCCGGTCCGACAGTCGACCACGGCTCCGACGCGCCAGGGCCGCGGGCGGGCGGGCGACTCGCGCTAGGGCTGCCTCCGGTCGGGGAGCGTCCGACGCAGTGCGTCGATCTCCGGGTTGAGGACTGCCATCGGCGGATCGCCGTAGATCCCGGGCCGGAGCAGGGACGACGTCGGCCCGTGCTCGGCGAGACAGGCGAGTGCGCTCCGGCTCTGCTCGAAGGACTCCTGCGCCAGGACCGCCGTAGCTTCGAAGTCGAAGATGGTCGTCGGGATCGATGCAGGCACCGGGAAGTACAGCACCGGGATGTCGGCGGCCACCGCGAGGTCGACCGTGACCTGCTGGCGGCCGGCGATCGCCAGGGACTGCACGACCACGCCGACAATCCCCTGCGACCACCTACCGGCAGCGCCGAAGATCCCGCAGTCGAGGACCAGCACCGACTTCGCGCCCCGTGCGACGGCCTGACGGATGGGGATGTTGGCGACCAGTCCTCCGTCGACGAGGCGTCGACCGCCGATGTCGACCGAGGGGAAGGCCACCGGCACGGCGGACGACGCGAGCAGGGCCGTACGCAGATCACCCGAGTCAAGCTCGACCCGCACTCCGGAGTCGAGGTCCGTGGCGATCGCCGTGAAGGGAAGCTCGAGATCCTCGATCCGGCTGACCGGGAGGTACTCCGCGATCAGGTCCGAGAGTGGCGTGGGGTCGAAGACGTAGGTCCGACCGGCAGTGGTCGCGGCGAGCGTCTTGAGGAAGAAGCCGCCAGGGAACACTTGTTGTCGATCCATCCGCGCCCAGATCTCCGCGAGCTTCCCCGCAGCCAGGTCGGGGTCCGATGCGAAGATCGCGCCGTTGAGCGAACCCACGCTCGTGCCGACGACGAGGTCGGGCCGCAGGTCGGTCTCGGCCAGCGCCTGGAGCATCCCGAGCTGCACCGCGCCCCGGGAGCCACCGCCCCCGAAGACGATGGCCAACGGGCGGGGGACCATGTGCTGGAGCGCATGCAGCGGAGTCGTCACGGCGTGGTGCTCCCTCCGGCTGCGCGAGATGACCGACAACGTCACGCGGGTGGAGCCCCGTCTCGGAATCGAACCGAGGACACCTCGCTTACAAGGCGAGTTCTCTGCCAACTGAGATAACGGGGCACGAACGACGCAAAGTCTACCGATCAGGTCAGGGTGCCTCAGTCCGGGCGCTCCCCGCGGGAGCCCACGTCAGGTGGCCGATCCCTGCGGGGTCACGTCGATCGACGCGATGCCGCCGCGACCCCGGTGCGGGGCCGGTCGGCGACCCACGATCACAGCACGGGTGAGCTGCCTCGTCGCGGTGCGCAACCGGTCCCGGCACCGCAATTTGGGGGGTGCGTCCCCGTGCGCGGCACCGGAGGATGGAGGGGTGGCACGGTGGGCGCGAGCATGGGCTGCGGGGGATCCGGGACGAACGGCATCCCCGCTCCCCCCATGCGGCCCGACGCCATCTGGTCATCTTCATGTCACCCGTCCGTCTCCCGTCGTACCCGAGCCGTACCTCGGCAGGCACGGAGATTGACCCGTGACCTCCCGAGTCCGGCGCCCCGTGGTCGCGGGAGTGCTCTGCGCGCTCGCCCTGAGCGGCATCGCGGGCACGGCCCATGCCGACATCGCCCCGACCCCGGCCGACGCTGCAGCCGTCGTGTCACCGTCGCCGACCGACACCATCGGGGCGACCCCGAGCGACTCCTCGACGCCGGTCCCCACCGACTCCACATCACCGTCCGCCAGCCCGACACCCTCACCCGGTCCGACCGGCTCGCACAGCGACCCCGCGCCGTCCGCGCCGAGCGGCGGCGCTCGCACTGTGACTCCGACTCCCAGCGTCACGCCGAGCTCAGCGTCGGCGACCGCGACACCTGATCCCTCGCCGTCGCTCACCTACGTCCCGTTGACACCCGGTGACGGCGTCGGACCGGACCTCGGGCAGTACGACGAGTACCTCGCTCTCTCGGCGCAGCGCGAGGCTGCTGTCGCCTCCGTGCCCGTACTCCAGGCTCGGGTCGGCGCGGCACAGGCGACCGTGTCGGGCCTCCTCGGCCAGCGCAACGCGGCCGACTCGGCCATCTGGCAGAACAAGGCCGCAGCCGAAGCGGCGCAGGGCGACGCCAACGACGTGGTGCGGCTGCTCTATCAGCAGGGCGACGGCGGTCTCGGCGCCTTCGGCACCGTGGTCACCGACGGTCCGAACGGGTTCTTGCTGCGCCTCGACAACCTGCGCATCTCACGACAGACCGCCAACGGCGTCATCAATGCCTCGCTCGCGGCCACGGTCAACGTCGGGCTCGCGCAGGCGATGGAGGATGCGATCGACCAGCGCCTGGTGCTGGCGCGCGCCGGAGTCGACGTCGCTGCGGCCCAGGTGACGACCGCGCAAGCGACCGTCGCCTCGCTCGACGCCCGACTGCGCACGATGGAGATCGTGCCGCCGCAGGTGGCGGTCGGCCCCGACGGCTGCCCGGCCGTCGACGTGCCGTCCACCCTGCGTGACGGTGCGTCCACGATCGGTGTCGTCGCGCTCTGCAGCTCGGCCGTCACGCTGGCGGCCACACCGCAGGCCGCGCTCGCGATCACCTGGGCCTTCCAGCATCTCGGCGCTGCCTACGCCTGCGGCGGAGCCGGCCGCTTGCTGCCCTTCCGGATGGACTGCTCGTCCTTCGTCTCCCGGGCCTACCACGAGGGCGCGGGTCTCGGCACGGCCGGCGACAGCTGGGCGCCGTCGACCCGCAACATGGTCCCGTGGGACGGAGTGCCGCTCGACCCGCACTATGTGCAGGTCCCCACCAACCTGCTGCGCCCGGGCGACCTCGTCCTCTACGACACCTGCCCGCAGGGCGGCTGCCCGTACAAGCACGTGGTGATGTACCTCGGCTCTCCCGACGGCGGGAAGACGCAGTGGATGATCCACACCAACTCCTGCGGTGACGTCGCCAAGGTCGAGACGTTCTGGGGTTTCCCGACGACGGGCCACCCCTTCCTGGTCGCGCGCCGCGTCGTCCCGGTCGGGGGGGAGCAGGTGCTCGTGCCGACAACCGCGACGGCGAAGATCGCCGCAGCGCGGGCGGCGGCCCTGTCGTCGTCAAGCCCGTCGACCACGCGATAGACCGAGGCCGCAGTCCGACGGCGCGGCGCGGTCCGCGCTGACGTGGCACGCTGCACGACATGACTGCCACCGCCGACCGGTCGTACGCTGAAGCCCTGGACCAGGCAGATCCGCTTGCTGCGTTCCGCTCGCGCTTCGAGATCCCGGACGAGTCCGTCATCTACCTCGACGGGAACTCGTTGGGGCGCATGCCTTCTGAGACCTCATCGCGAGTCGCCGCGGTGCTGCACGAGCAGTGGGCAGACCGTCTCATCCGATCGTGGGACGAGGGCTGGATGGATCTCCCGCTCGAGGTCGGCGACCGTCTCGGCACCGCGCTGCTAGGTGCCGGACCGGGCGAGACGGTCGTGTGCGACAACGTCACGGTCAACCTGTTCAAGGTCCTCGAGGCCGCGCTCGACCTGCGTCCACATCGCTCGACGGTCGTCGCGCACAAGGGTGAGTTCCCTACCGACCGCTATGTGGCCACCGAGGTCACCCGCCGGCGCGGTGGGTCGGTGCGCTGGCTCGGACCGCTCGACCCCGCCGCCCCGCTGCCCATCGACCCGGTGACGGCCGTGCAGGTGGCCGGCGCGCTGCACGACGATGTCGCCGTCGTGCTGCTGTCGGTGGTCGACTACAGATCGGGTGCGATCGCGGAGACCGCGGGGATCACCCAGGCGGCGCACGATGCCGGTGCCCTGGTGGTGTGGGACTGCTCCCACGCAATCGGCTCGGTGCCGCTGGACCTTCCGGGCATCGGCGCCGACTTCGCGATCGGTTGCTCCTACAAGTACGTCAACGGTGGTCCGGGGGCCCCGGCGTGGATCTGGGCGGCACCCGAGCACCACGGTGCGATGCGCAACCCGGTGCCCGGCTGGATGGGCCACTCCGACGTGTTCGCGATGGGTCCGGACTACTCCCCCGCCGTCGGCGTCCGCCGCTTCATGACGGGCACGCCGTCAGCGACAGCGCTCGCGGCGGTCGACGTCGGTGTGAGCCTCATCGCGGAGGCGGGCATGGCGGCCGTACGCACGAAGTCACGGGCTCTCACGACGTACGCCGTCGACCTCTACGACCGCTGGCTGGCGGGCACCGGCGAGACCGGGCTCGGTGTCATGCTGGCCTCACCCCGCGACGCTGCCCTGCGAGGCGCGCACATCACTCTCGGGCACCCCGATGCGCTCGCCGTCACCCAGGCGCTCGCCGACAGAGGGGTCCTTCCCGACTTCCGCCGCCCCGACGGCATCCGCGTCGGCCTGGCCCCGCTCACCACCCGTTTCACCGACGTGCACGACGGTCTCCTCGCCCTCCGCACCCTCCTCCAAGCCCTCCGCTGACCGCCCGACTCCCAGCTCCGGCTGAACCTGACAAAGGTGCCCTGGGCCCCCGCTGGCGCGTCCAGCGTCAGTAGGGGAGTGCCATAGGCGCATGCGCAGCGCCCCTCATCGCATCGGTGGAGCGCTCCCATCGGTGTGGGAAGTGCCATGTTTAGGCACGAGGTGCGCTCATCGTGGTCACAGGACCCGGAGAACCTACGTACGGTCAAGTCATGTCCGATCTCGGGAACTTCGTCGTCGTGGCCAATCGTCTGCCGGTCTCGGCCGACACCGACGACGACGGCACCACTGTCTGGAGCCGGTCGCCCGGCGGTCTGGTGAGCGCGCTCGAGCCGATGCTGCGCGGCGGCGACGCCGCCTGGGTCGGCTGGTCCGGGCGCCCCGCGCCCGATCCGTACACCACCGAGGACCTCGATCGTGAGCTCGAGCCGGTGCCTGACGGTGTCGGCCCCTGCCGCCTGGTCGAGGTCGAGCTGACCCAGGAGCAGGTCGAGGGCTACTACGAGGGGTTCTCCAACAGCACGCTGTGGCCGCTCTATCACGATGCGATCGCCGCACCGGTCTATCACCGGCACCAGTGGGAGCCCTACGTCGAGGTCAACCGGCGATTCGCCGAGAAGGTTGCCGAGGTCGCTGCCGAGGGCGCCACCGTCTGGGTGCACGACTACCAGCTGCAGCTCGTCCCCGGCATGCTGCGCGAGCGCCGCCCCGACCTGCGGATCGGCTTCTTCCTGCACATCCCGTTCCCCCCTCTCGAGCTCTTCGTGCAGCTGCCCTGGCGTCGCGAGATCGCCGAGGGTCTGCTCGGCGCCGACCTCGTCGGTTTCCACACCCCCGGTGGCGCGCAGAACTTCCTCGACGTGACCCGGCGTCTGCTCGATCTTGCGGCCGACGAGACCGGCGTCGACGTCGGTGACATCAACGTGAGCAGCGGTCGTCGCCGCGTCACGGTCGGCGCCTTCCCCATCTCCATCGACACGGCAGAGTACGACGCGATCGCGCGCACCAGCGAGGTGCAGGACCGCGCCGCCGAGATCCGCGAGAAGCTCGGCAACCCCAAGCACGTCGTGCTCGGTGTCGACCGCCTCGACTACACCAAGGGCATCGACGTACGTCTCAAGGCCTTCAGCGAGCTGCTCGCCGACGGCTCCATCGAGCCCGGCGAGGCGGTCTTCGTGCAGATCGCGACACCGAGTCGCGAGAACGTCGAGGACTACCAACGCCTGCGCGACGAGATCGAGCTCATGATCGGTCGAGCCATGGGCGACTTCGGTGACATCGGATCACCGCCGATCCAATACCTCCACCAGCCGTTCGACCGCGAGTCGCTGGTCGCGTTCTACGTGGCCGCCGACGTCATGCTCGTCACGCCCTACCGAGACGGCATGAACCTCGTCGCCAAGGAGTACGTCGCTGCCCGCCACGACAACACCGGCGCCTTGGTGCTGTCGGAGTTCACCGGCGCGGCGGTGGAGATGACCGAGGCGTTCCTCGTGAACCCCTATGACGCCGACGGGGTGAAGCAGGCGATCCGTGACGCTCTCGGCGCCGAACCGACCGATCTCCGCCGACGGATGACCGCCATGCGCGAGCACCTGTTCATCTACGACGTCGACCGCTGGGCCGGCAGCTTTCTCGGGGCTCTGGAGAAGTCGGAGGCGGAGCGGTGACGTCCGGCGGCGGCCTCGACGCGTCGTTGCGCCAAGCACTCCTCGCGGCGGCCGCTGCCGAGCGGCTGCTCGTAGCCGTCGACTTCGACGGCACCCTCGCGCCGATCGTCGAGATCCCCTCCGATGCCCGGTCTCTGCCCGGCGGTCTCGAGATCCTCGAGCAGCTCGCCGCTCTGCCCGAGACGGTCGTGGCCCTCGTCTCTGGCCGCGCGCGCGCTGACCTGGCGAAGCTGGCACCTGTCGTTGCCGCTGTTCGCCTGGTCGGCAGTCACGGTGCCGAGATCGACGACGTCGTCCTGTCCCCCGACGACGCCCAGCGCCTCGTCGCGCTGCTCGCCGGCGTACAGCTGGCCGTCGACGGCGTCGCGGGTGTGACTCTCGAGAACAAGCCGGCAGGCGTCGCCGTGCACGTACGCCGAGCTGCTCGTGACGACGCGGCACGCGTGACCGAGTCGGTGCTCACCGGACCGGCGACCACACCAGGCGTGCACGTCACCCGTGGCAAGGAGGTCGTGGAGCTGTCGGTGCTCGAGGCCGACAAGGGCACGGCACTCGAGCGACTTCGTGTCGATTCTCGCGCCACCTGCGTCGTCTATCTCGGCGACGACATCACCGACGAAGCGGCCCTGTCCCGACTGCGCGACAGCGACGTCGGGGTGAAGGTCGGCATGGCCGAAACCGCAGCTGCCCATCGGGTCGAGGGACCGCCCGATGTCGTGACGGTGCTGCGACTCCTCGCCGAACACCGGGGCACCCCTGCCGACGGTGCCCGATGAGCGCGGCGCGGCGCCCGAGCGGACGAGGCCCGCACGCCACCGGTGCTGTCAGACTTCTGGCATGCGCGACGACGACTCCCCGACGACGGTCATGACCGCCAACCCCGCTGCCCAGCGGCCGTCCCGACCCTCGAGCCGTCCGGTGACCCGCACCTGGCGCAGCTCCGGCGACGTCGACACCGACGCGGTCGAGGATGCACGCGGCACCCCCACGGCCGACAACCCGGACTACGTCGCCTGGCTCGTCTCGGAGTCGATGCTGCACGACGCGGTGGAGACCGGTCGGCAGCTCACCGGCCACGGCGCGATGTGGCAGAACTCCTACGCCCGACCGGATCCGCAGGCCGCAGTGCGCATCGCATCTGTGTGGTTCACCGCCTATCCGACCTCGCTCATCAACGCACCCGCGCACTCGTTCCTCGCGACGCTCGGCGACCCCGACCTGTGGAGGGCTTTCGCATCGATCGGCATCCGGGCCGTGCACACCGGCCCGGTGAAGATGGCCGGAGGCATCACCGGCTGGCACCACACCGCCACGATCGACGGGCACTTCGACCGGATCAGCACCCGGATCGACGAGGCGTTCGGGACAGCCGACGAATATCGCATCCTGTGCGCGATCGCGGCCAGCAACAGCGGCACGGTCATCGACGACATCGTCCCTGGGCACACCGGGAAGGGCGCCGACTTCCGCCTCGCTGAGATGAACTACGGCGACTACCCCGGCATCTACCACATGGTCCTCGTCGATCCCCAGGACTGGGACCTCCTCCCGGACGTCGCGGAGGGTCACGACACCGTCAACCTCGACGTCGTCGCCGAACGCAACCTCACCGACGCCGGTTACATCGTCGGGCCAATGCAGCGTGTGCTGTTCTGGTCGCCGGGGGTCAAGGACACCAACTGGGCGGCCACTGCCCCGGTCACCGGTGTCGACGGTGTCGAGCGGCGCTGGGTCTACCTGCACTACTTCTGGGAGGGCCAGCCCTCCATCAACTGGCTCGACCCCTCGTTCGCTGGTGCGCGCCTCGTCATCGGCGACGCGTTGCAGTCGCTCACCGATCTGGGCTCCGGCGGACTTCGATTGGACGCCAACGGATTCCTGGGTATCGAGCGTCGCGCCGGATCGACCGCGTGGTCGGAGGACCACCCGATGTCGGAGGCCGCCAACCAGCTCGTCTCGAGCATGGTGCGCAAGGTGGGTGGCTTCACCTTCCAGGAGCTCAACCTCTCGATGGACGCCATCAAGGCGACCGCAGACACGGGCCCTGACCTGTCCTACGACTTCGTCACGCGACCGGCCTGTCAGCACGCGCTCCTCGTGGGTGACACCGAGTTCCTCCGCCTCACGCTGCGCGAAGGGATGCGCCTCGGGATCGACACCGGCGCCCTCGTTCACGCCCTGCAGAACCACGACGAGCTGACCTACGAGCTCGTCCACTTCACCGACACGCACTCCGACGACACCTACACCTATCGCGGCCGCACCATCACCGGAGGTGAGCTCGCCGACACGATCAGGGCCGACTTGCGCCTGCACCTCACGGGGGCCGAGCGTCCCTACAACCAGCTCTTCACGACCAACGGCATCGCGTGCACGACGGCCAGCATCGCGGCTGCGGCTATCGGGGTCACCGACCTCGACGCGCTCGACGAGGAGCAGATCGAGCGAATCCGTCGGGCCCACCTGTTGCTGGCGATGTACAACGCCTGGCAACCCGGGGTGTTCGCCCTCTCCGGGTGGGATCTCGTCGGGACGCTGCCGCTGCCGCTCGATTCGGTCGCGCACCTCGCCACCGGCGCGGACACCCGCTGGATCAACCGTGGTGCTCACGACCTCATGGGTGTCGACCCCTCGGCTACCGAGTCCGAGTCCGGCGTGCCCCGGGCGCGCTCGCTCTACGGCACGCTCCCCGACCAGCTCGTCGACCCCGACTCGTTCGTCAACCGGCTCCGCGGCGTCCTCTCGCTCCGCGCCCGGCTCTCGATCGCGGAGTCGACGCTGCTCGAGGTGCCCGATGTCGACCATCCCGAGCTTCTCGTGCTCGTCTTGCGCCTTCCGGACGGCTCGATGGCCGCCTCGGTGCTCAACTTCTCCGCCGAGCCGGTCGTGGAGACCGTCCTGCACACCGATCTCGCCGTTCCGGGCGCCGACATCGTCGACCTCGGCAACGACACGATCCTCGGGACGGTCGACGAGGAGCACGGCGTACGTGTCCTTCTCGGTGCCCATGACGGACGCGTCCTGCGCATCAGCTGAGTCCCGGCCGGCGCCCGCAGGAATGGCTACGCCGAAACTCCCCCGCTCGTGTGAACAACCGGTTACGCTCGGCTGGCCGGGCATCCGTCCGGCGTCCCTGTCACTCGGATCGTCCGGCACGTTCCTGCCGGTGAAGGGTTGGCTCCGCCATGGCTTCGGTCACGTTCGATCACGCATCCCGCATCTACCCGGGATCCACCACCCCCGCTGTCGATGATCTCAATCTCGAGATCCAGGACGGCGAGTTCCTCGTCCTCGTGGGTCCCTCGGGTTGTGGCAAGTCCACCAGCCTGCGCATGCTCGCCGGGCTCGAGGACGTCGACAAGGGCAACATCCTCATCGGTGACCGTGACGTCACGATGCTGCCGCCCAAGGATCGCGACATCGCGATGGTGTTCCAGAACTACGCGCTCTACCCCCATATGACGGTGGCCGAGAACATGGGCTTCGCGCTCAAGATCGCGGGCGTCAACAAGTCCGACATCGCGACCCGCGTGGCCGAGGCTGCGAAGATCCTCGACCTCGAGCCCTACCTCGAGCGCAAGCCGAAGGCGCTCTCCGGTGGTCAGCGTCAGCGCGTCGCCATGGGTCGCGCGATCGTCCGCAACCCGCAGGTCTTCCTCATGGACGAGCCGCTGTCCAACCTCGACGCCAAGCTGCGCGTGCAGACGCGCACCCAGATCGCCTCGCTCCAGCGCCGGCTCGGTGTCACCACGGCCTACGTCACGCACGACCAGATCGAAGCCATGACCATGGGTGACCGCGTCGCGGTGCTCAAGGACGGCCTCCTCCAGCAGGTCGGAACTCCTCGGGAGCTCTACGACCACCCGGTCAACGTGTTCGTCGCCGGCTTCATCGGCTCGCCCGCGATGAACCTGCTGACCATCCCGATCGCCGAGGGTGGCGCGACGATCGGCGGCAAGCTGGGCACGCCCAAGCTCATCCCCATCGCCTCGGAGATCATCACCAAGGCGTCTACCGGCGGCAGCCACGAGGTGACCATCGGGTTCCGCCCCGAGGACCTGCGCGTCATGAGCGACGCCGACGGGTTCCCCCTCGAGGTCGACGTCGTCGAGAGCCTCGGCGCCGACGCCTATGTCTACGGTCACGTGACCACCAACGACGGTGCCACGAAGGACGTCATCGTCCGCGCCGACGGTCGCATCCCCCCGGCCAAGGGCGAGACGATCTACGTCGGGATCATCCCCGACCACCTGCACGCCTTCCACGCCGTCAACGGCGAGCGCATCTCCTGACGCTCGAACCGACCACGAGGAGGTGGCTGCGCGTCTCGCGCGGCCACCTCCTCTGTCGTCGGCGTCGATCCGTCGACACTGGTCCGTCGGACCTGGTCCGTCGCTCGTGCCCGTCGACTCCGGTCCGTCGCCGCTGATCGGCCGCCGCTGCCCGCTCACCTGCCACCGCCGAAGGACCTCGCATGGCCCTGAGAGTCACCGCTGCTGCCGGTGAGCACGACCTGCTGTTCCTCCCCTGGGACATCGCGTTGGAAGACTGGCCGGAGTCGACGATCGTCGCTCTGCCACGGGGAATCTCGCGCCACATCGTGCGCTTCGTCCGCCTGACCGGCGACGTCTACGCCGTGAAGGAGACGATCGAGCCGATCGCCCAGCACGAGTACGACCTGCTCTTCGAGCTCGGGCGTCGCGGCATCCCCTGCGTCGATCCGGTCGGCATCGTAGGAGGGCGCACCACCCCGGACGGCGAGGAGCTGCCCGCCGCGATCGTGACCCGCCACCTGCAGTTCTCCCTGCCCTATCGCGCGCTGTTCTCCACGACGCTGCGTCCCGACACGGCCAACCGGCTGATCGACGCGCTCGCGGTCCTCATCGTGCGGCTGCACCTCGCCGGTTTCGCCTGGGGTGACTGCTCGCTGTCCAACACGCTGTTCCGTCGCGACGCAGGGGCGTTCGCGGCCTATCTCGTCGATGCCGAGACCGGCGAGATCCACGACCGCCTCACCGACGGCCAGCGCTACTACGACCTCGAGACCGCGGAGATCAACCTCGGCGGCGAGATGCTCGACGTCGAGGCCTCCGGACGGCTGCACCCCAGCATCGACCCGATCGCGATGTCGCAGCAGGTACGCGAGCGCTACGAGACGCTGTGGCACGAGATCTCGGCTCCCGAGACGATCGGCTACGGCGAGCGCCACCGGCTCGACGCACGCGTACGCCGTCTCAACGACCTCGGCTTCGACGTCGCCGAGCTCTCCGTGGTGTCCCAGGAGGGTGGCTCGATGATCCGGGTCACCCCGAAGGTCGTCGACGTCGGGCACCACTCACGACGGCTGCTGCGTCTCACCGGTCTCGACGTCGAGGAGAACCAGGCACGCCGGCTGCTCAACAACCTCGACACCTACCGCGTCGAGCTCGGGATGCGCCCGGAGGACGAGGAGGTCGTGGCGCACCGCTGGGTCGCCGAGGTCTTCGAGCCGGTGACCGGGCTGGTGCCCGCCGAGCTGCGTGGCAAGCTCGAGCCGGCTCAGATGTTCCACGAGGTGCTCGAACACCGGTGGTTCATGGGTGAGCGGCTGCGTCGCGACGTCCCCCTCGCCGAGGCTGCGCGTGACTACGTGGCCTCGGTGCTCACGACCAAGCCGGACGAGAAGTCGGTGCTCGGGCAGCGACTCGGCACACCGAGCGACATGACCGGGCTACGGTTCGAGGAGACCGCTGAGCTCGACCTCAGTGAGCTCGCCGACCTCAATGAGCCCGGCGAGCCCGATGAGTCCGGTGCCCTCGGCTGAGCTCGGCGACTGATCGACCGCCCACGACGACCGTCGAGACCTGGAGGACACCGTGGCGGTGGCCATGAGCAGACACCACCTCTCGCTCCTCGCGACCGACTCCTCGGTCGACAACCTGCAGGTCAACCTGCGTGACCTGCTCGTGCTCGCCGTCATCTCCGCGGCCGTCCCCATGATCGTCGGGCTGCTGCGGCTCAAGGTCGCAGAAGTCGTGCTGCTGCTGGGATTCGGCATCCTCGCCGGCCCGTCAGGACTCGACCTCATCACCTACAACGCGACGATGGAGACCTTCAACGAGGTCGGCCTCGGCCTGCTGTTCTTCCTCGCTGGCTACGAGCTGGAGCAGCGGGCGATCCGGGGGGAGTCCGGGCGGCTCGCAGGGATCGGCTGGCTGACGTCGTACGCGATCTCGCTCCCCGTGGTCTACGTGCTCTGGGAGCTCGAGTTCGTCTCGGACTTCATGGGCGTGACCATCGCGCTCACCAGCACCGCACTCGGCACCCTGCTGCCCGTCATCCGCGATCGTGGGCTGATCGAGACGCGATTCGGCACGTTGTTCATGGGGGCGGGCGCCGCCGGAGAGTTCGGCCCCATCCTGGCGATCGCCGTGCTGCTCGGCACCAAGTCGCTCGGCCTCAGCCTGCTCATCCTGGTCGCGTTCGCGGCGATCGTGGCCCTCGCCTACTACGCACCGATGCGGTTCGCGACCGACCGGGTCCGTGACCTGCTGCATCGCGGCCACATGACGAGCTCACAGACCGCCGTGCGCTGGACCGTGGTGCTCCTGCTCGGGCTCCTGGTCGTCGCCTCTCGGTTCGGACTCGACGCCGTGCTCGGCGCCTTCCTCGCGGGAGTGATCCTGCACCGCTACGCCCCACCGGGTGAGGGCAACCAGCTCATCCCGAAGATCGAGGGTCTCGGCTTCGGCTTCTTCATCCCGCTGTTCTTCATCATCAGCGGCGTCAACCTCGACGTCGCATCGATCGCCGAGAAGCCCTTGCGCCTGGTGGTGTTCTTCGTGCTCCTGCTGGCGGTGCGCGGCCTGCCGCAGTACCTCCTGTACCGTCACGCACTGCCCGAGACCCGCGAGCGCTGGCAGTTCGTCCTCTACGTCGCGACCGGGCTCCCCATCCTCGTAGCGATCACGAACCTCGAGATGGACGCCGGCGTGATGCGCCCCGAGAACGCGGCGGCACTCGTCGGAGCGGGCGCCCTCTCGGTGCTGGTCTTCCCGCTGCTCGGCGACTGGATCAACCGCGTGGCCACGGCACGAGCCGCCGCCGAGCCCCTCGCCGCCCACGAACCCGACTGACTACCCCCACCCCCGCCCCCCGTCCAGGGCCGTCTGAATCGTGAGGGGGGAGGGTCAGGTGGTGCGGCGGGCGTGGCTGACGGCGTAGAGGGTGACACCGGCGGCGACGCCGGCGTTGAGCGACTCCGTGTCGTGCGTCATCGGGATTCCGACGCGTACGTCGCAGTTCTCCGACACGAGCCGCGAGAGGCCCTCGCCCTCGCTGCCCACGACGACCACGACCGGGCCGGCGGAGAGCTCGGGATCGAGGTCGTCGAGGGAGGTGCCGTCAGCAGCGAGGCCGACGATCATGCAGCCCGCGTCGGCGTAGGCCTTGAGCGTGCGCACCAGGTTGGTCGCGCGCGCCACCGGCAGGCGTGCGGCCGCACCCGCTGACGACTTCCAGGCGGACGCGGTCATGCCGGCCGATCGACGCTCCGTGATGAGCACTCCATGCGCACCGAACGCCGCGGCCGAGCGCACGATGGCGCCGAGGTTGCGCGGGTCGGTGATGCTGTCGAGCGCGACGATCAGCGGCTTCTCACCGGCTGCGACAGCCAGGTCGATGAGGTCCATCGGGTCGGCGTACTCGTACGGCGGCACAGCGAGCGCGAGGCCCTGGTGGATCGCACCGTCGGTGAGCCGGTCGAGCTCCACCCGCGAGGTCTCGAGCATCGGGAGCCCCTGCTCCGCGGCGAGGGAGTACGTCTCCTTCACCCGGTCGTCGGACTCGAGGTAGAGCTGGACGTAGAGCGCCTTGCCCGGCACCCGCGCCCGCAGCGCCTCGACGACGGCGTTGCGGCCGACGACGAGCTCGGTCCCGTCCTTGCGGGTGCGCACCGACGTGCCACCGCGGGCACCCGAGCCGGATGCCGGTGCCTTCTTGGCGACGGCCTCCTGCTGCTTCGCGGTGCGGGCCGCCTGCTTGGCCTTGGGGTGCTTGGTGCGCTCGACCGCGGGAGGGGTCGGACCCTTGGGCTCGAGGCCGCGACGGCGTTGACCACCGGATCCGGCGGTCGAGCCCTTCTTGGTCCCGGGCTTGCGCATCGCGCCCTTGCGCTGGGAGTTGCCGGCCATCAGACGTCCTTCGTGGTGTCGAGTGACCAGCGCGAGCCGCCCGCGGTGTCGTCAACGACGATCCCGGCGATCTTGAGCTGGTCGCGGATCGCGTCGGCCGATGCCCAGTCCTTCGCCTCGCGTGCCGCGGCACGCGAGACGAGAAGACCCTGCACCAGGGCGTCGACTGCGACGCGCAGCCGGTCGTCGTCGTTCGACGACGATGTCCAGGTGTCGGAGTAGGGGTTGACCCCGAGCACGTCGAGCATCGCGACGACTGCGTCGCGATGGGTGCGTACGGTGACGACATCGCCGGCGGTGAGCGCGGCGTTGCCCTCGCGCACGGTGTCGTGCACGACAGCGAGCGCCTGCGGCACCCCGAGGTCGTCGTTCATCGCGTCGTCAAAGGCGCTGGGGCGCACGGGATCTGTGAGTTCGTGCCCACCTAGGACCGCTGCGGCCCGCTCGAGGAAGCCTTCGACCCGACGGAAGCTGACGGCGTTCTCCTCGAGTGCCTCGAACGACCACTCGATCATCGAGCGGTAGTGCGCCGACACGAGGTAGTAGCGCAGCTCGATGGGCCGGACCCGCGTCACGACCTCCTTGACGAGCAGGGAGTTGCCGAGCGACTTGCTCATCTTCTCGCCGCTGGTGGTGACCCATGCGTTGTGCAGCCAGTAGGAGGCGAACGCGCGACCTGCCGCCGTGCTCTGCGCGATCTCGTTCTCGTGGTGCGGGAAGATCAGGTCGAGCCCGCCGCCATGGATGTCGAACGCCGGGCCGAGGTATTTCCCCGCCATCGCGGAGCACTCGAGGTGCCAGCCGGGCCGGCCGGCGCCCCACGGGGTGGGCCACGAGGGCTCGCCCGACTTGGCCGACTTCCACAGGGCGAAGTCGCGTGGGTCGCGCTTGCGCTGATCGCCTGCGGAGTCGCCGGCGGGCAGGAGGTCGTCGGGGCGCTGGCCGGAGAGCGCGCCGTAGGCCGGGAAGGAACGTACGTCGAAATAGACGTCACCGTCGGCGGCATAGGCGTGGCCACCCTCGATCAGCTCCGCCATGAGATCGACCATCTCGGTGATGTGACCGGTCGCCCGCGGCTCGACGGTCGGGCGGGTGCAGCCCAGCACGTCGTAGGCCCAGGCGAACTCGCGCTCGAACTGGGTCGCGACCGCCCACCAGGGGCGGTCCTCAGCCTCGCCCATGGCGATGATCTTGTCGTCGATGTCGGTGACGTTGCGGCAGAAGGTGACCTCGTAGCCCGACACCGCCAGCCAGCGACCCAGGACGTCGAAGTTGACGCCGGACCGGATGTGACCCACGTGCGGAGCGGCCTGGACAGTGGCGCCGCACAGGTAGAGCGACGCACGTCCCGGCTCGAGGGGGACGAAGTCGCGTACCGCACGGGTGGCGGTGCCATGCAGGCGCAGGCTCACACCCCGAAGCCTAACGGCGAACGAGCCCGCTCCCTCACGCGTGATGTGCGGGATGGGCGTGGGCTGGGGGTGGGGCGTTCTGGGTTAGCCGCCAACGACTTTGTCGGGGGTGATGCGGACTACTACGCGTACGGCGTCGGGGGCGTCCCAGGGGTAGACGTCGAGGTTGCGGTACTTCTTCGCGAACTCGTCGATGAGCTCGCGACCACCTTCCTCGGTCATCGTGGCGGTGCCGCGGACCTCGATGTAGGAGTAGGGGTCGTCCATGTCGAACACGCTCACGGTCACGCGGTGGTCGCGCGAGATGTTGGTGTGCTTGCGACGCCCCGCGACGGTGGAGATGAGCACGTCGTCGCCGTCGTGCCTGACCCACACCGGTGACAGCTGCGGCTGCCCGTCGGGCTCGATCGTGGCCACGGTCGCAAAGTTCTTCGCCTCGAGGATGGCCCTGGCCTTGTCGCTGAGAGTTGCGGTCATGCCCCCAGTGTCGCCGTGGGCTACCCGCTGCGCGAGCGTCGTCCCGCAGATTCGCCGTCCGGCGCCGGTGTGATCCGTCGTCAGCGACGTACGACGAGGGCGGTCGCAATGGCGGCGAGGCCTTCGCCGCGGCCGGTCAGACCGAGGCCGTCGGTGGTGGTCGCCGAGATCGAGACAGGTGCGCCGAGCACCTCGCTCATCGCAGTCTGAGCCGCCGAACGGCGCGGACCGACCTGGGGCCGGTTGCCGATCACCTGCACGCTGATGTTGCCGATCACCCAGCCGTCCGTCTCGAGCAGACGGCGTACCTCTCTCAGCAGGGCAGCACCCGAGGCGCCGTGCCACTCGGGACGGTCGGTGCCGAACACCGAGCCGAGGTCGCCCAGGCCGGACGCGGCGAGCAGCGCATCGCAGGTGGCGTGAGCCGCGACGTCGCCGTCACTGTGCCCGGAGAGTCCCGTCTCCCCCGGCCACTCCAGGCCGGCCAGCCACAGCACCCGCCCCTCGGCGAACGGATGGACGTCGACTCCGACACCGATACGCGGTAGAGGGACCGCGACCCCCGACGCCTCAGGCGACGACACCGGCGGCCCTTCGTCGAGCCAGCACCGCCTCGGCGAGCACAAGATCGAGCGGTCGGGTCACCTTGAACGCCTCCTCGTCACCGGGTACGACGACGACCTTGCCACCGAGGCGCTCCACGAGGCCCGCGTCGTCGGTGGCGGGCGCGTCCGGGTCGGCAGCGGCGTGGGCCTCCGTGAGCGTGGCGCGCCGAAACCCCTGAGGCGTCTGGACCGCCCGGAGCGCACCGCGGTCGAGCGTCGCCGAGACGACGTCGGCAGCGTCGACCGACTTGATGGTGTCGGACACAGGGAGCCCGGGCACGACGGCGTCGGCGCCGCCGCGCACAGCGGCCGCGACCGCGTCGACGAGCGAGACCGGCACGAGCGGTCGGGCGGCATCGTGCACCAGCACGACGTCGACGTCGTCGGGCAGCGAGTGCAGCGCTCGAGCGACCGACTCCTGGCGGGTGTCGCCACCGGCGACGACGAGCGCACCGGCCCGGCCGGGTGCTGAGTCGAGCAGCCCGTGCTCGGCGAGCAGCGCCGTCACGTCATCGACGCCGTCCTCCGGAGCAGCGACGACCACGAGGTCGACGGCCCGCGCCGACGCGAGGGCACGGACCGCATGCACGAGCATGGGCACCCCGCCGAGCGAGCGCAGAGCCTTGGGCGCACCGGGCCCCAGACGCTCACCACGCCCCGCTGCGGGGACGATCACGGCCGTACGACTCACCGGGCGGCCACCGGGTGCCCCAGGGGCTTGGCGAAGACGAGGCGGCCGTTGGCGGTGGTGAGAACGCTGGTCACGACCACCCGGCAGTCGGTGCCGACCTTGTCGCGTGCGTGCTCGGTGACCACCATGGTGCCGTCGTCGAGATAGCCGACGGCCTGTCCGGCCTCCTTGCCGGCCTTGAGCAGGTGCAGGTCGACCTCGTCGCCCACGACGACGAGCGGTCGCAGCGCGAGGGCGAGCCCGTGCAGGTTGAGGACCTTGACCCCGGCGATGGCAGCTGCCTTGGCGAGGTTGGTGTCGAAGGTCAGGAGGGCGCAGTTGCGGTCGATCGACATGCGCACGAGCTTGGCGTCGACGTCGGGGACACCCATCGCCTCGTCGGGCACGGTCAGCAGCTCCACCCCGTGCTCGCGGCGCAGCGACTCGAGCACGTCGAGCCCGCGACGGCCCTTGGCACGGCGCAGGTCGTCGGAGGAGTCAGCCATGTTCTGCAGCTCGTCGATGACCGGCTGCGGGACGAGGAAGCGCCCGTGCAGGAACCCGGAACGCACCACGTCGAGCACCCGGCCATCGATGGCCACGGAGGTGTCGACGAGGCGGGGCAGCGACGACGGCGAGGGCGTACGGGGCGCCAGGCCAGCGCGACCGCCCACGGCTCCGAGCACGGCGTCACGGCGGGAGCGGCCCACGCGGAAGCCGAACTGCGCGGCCACGATCACGAGGAACAGGAAGATCGGCACCATGAAGAGCGGCTGGCCGACGAGGAACAGCGGCCACGCGAGCACCGAGGCGAAGACCGAGGCGATCACGGCGCCAAAGCTGCCGGCGATGACCTGCTCGGCCGAGAGACCGTCGAGAGCCCGCTCACCACGGTCGAGCGTGCGCATGGTGAGGCGGGCCAGGATGCCCCCGAGGACATAGCCCACGAGTGCGCCGACGATCGCTCCGACCCAGAGGCCGGAGAAGGCACCGAGGACCTGACCACGGTCGCCGACATAGACGGCGATCTGATAGCCGATACCGGCCCCGAACACGACGAACAGCAGGCGCAGCGCCTCGACAGCGATGCTGGGCACGCGGCTCAGGTGCAGGGACATGCTCGCTCCTCCGTACGAGGACCGGTGGCCGGGCCGTCCGCCAGCGACAGTGCTAACCGATCAGGAGGCGAGAACCTCGTCGAGGATCGCCTCTGCCTTGTCCTCGTTGGTGTTCTCGGCAAGTGCGAGCTCCGACACAAGGATCTGACGGGCCTTGGCCAGCATTCTCTTCTCGCCAGCCGAGAGGCCACGCTCACGCTCGCGACGCCAGAGGTCACGGACGACCTCGGCAACCTTGATCACATCGCCGCTGGCGAGCTTCTCGAGGTTGGCCTTGTAGCGGCGCGACCAGTTGGTCGGCTCCTCGGTGTAGGGCTGGCGCAGCACGTCGAAGACGCGGTCCAGGCCCTCCTGGTTGACGACGTCGCGCACGCCGACGAGGTCGACGTTCTCCGAAGGAACTCGGACGGTCAGATCACCCTGTGCGACGCGCAGGACGAGGTAGTCCCGCTCGACGCCCTTGATGGTCCGCTTTTCGATGGCTTCGATCGTGGCCGCACCGTGATGCGGGTAGACAACCGTGTCGCCGACCGTGAACGTCATAGGTGGGGTACCCCTTTCCAGGTGACCTGAGTCTACCACCTAGTACGAGCCTGCCCGACGCCGTTCTCGCAGGTCAGAGGCCATGAGGGGGGCTTGACAGGACGCGATGGAGCGGTTCCACCCGCACGTCGACGAGCTCCGCCCGGCCCGGTGACCTGCGGCTTCGCCCGCACGGTCGCACCCGGCGGCGCACGACGCGCGAGGATTGCTCGCACCTGCTACGCCGTCGGCGCACCCCGACCTCTGAGGCCTGCGCCTGTGGACGGCCGGCCGCCGCTGACCGGGGCCTGCCAGGGCAGAGGTGTCAGTCGTCCTCGGCCACGGCCGCGCTGGACCTCGGCGGCACGCGTGCCGCGTACGTCCGAGGCCGCTCGGCCGGCCGCGTGGGCACGCGAGGCAGCACTCGCGTCGGCTGCTCGGGCCGACCGGCCAGCGGACGAGCGATGCCCTAGGCTGACCGCGCCCGATCCACCCGGTCTCCAGGAGCGAATCCGTGCACCGCACCGCACGCCCCGCCGCGTTCCGCATCGCCGCCGTGGCCGCCGCCCTGGCCCTCGTCCCGGCCCTCGCCGCCTGCGGCTCGGGGGTTACCGCCGGCACCTCGCAACAGGGTCCGTCGGGCAACGGCGCCAACGTCAACCTCGGTCCCATCCAGCTCCGCGCCGTCACGGTCGTCCAGGCCAAGACCGGCACGGCCGCCACGATCATCGGGACCGTCGTCAACACCGGTGACGCCGACACCCTGCTCGGGGCCACGATCACCTCGCCCAGCGGCGCGACCGTGACTCTCGCTGGCACCGCAGTGCAGGGTGGCCAGCTCCCGCTCCCCGCGCAGTCGAGCACGCGCGTCGGCTTCAACAGCGAGGAGCACCTCGACGTCACGGGGCTCACGATCGCGCCCACGTTCTTCGCCACGATCGAGTTCTCGTTCAAGAACGCCGGCCGCGTCTCGGCACCGGTCATGGTCGTCCCCCCGACCGGCATCTACGAGGGCCTCGCCCCCCTCACCACCTCGTAGCCCCGAGACGCTCAACCCCGAGCCGCAGACCACAGACTGCGTGTGATCGTGGTCGTGTGGTCGTTTCCGGCACCCGGATGCAGGCATACGACCACGATCACGCCAGGTCGTCGGGGTGATCAGGCCTCGAACTTGTAGCCGAGGCCGCGGACGGTGACGAGGTGCACGGGCGCTGCCGGGTCGGCCTCGACCTTGGCGCGCAGGCGCTTCACGTGGACGT
>JANMBJ010000453.1:0-12078 GCA_031360335.1 Candidatus Nanopelagicales bacterium | reverse complement strand
CCACGACGACTGGACCCAGATCGGCGAGGACCTGCAGGCCGCCCGTGAGCTGTCCGGCGAGGACGCGTCGTTCGCGCTCGAGGCCGAGCAGCTCGAGAAGGCCCGGGTCGTCGCCGAGGAACGGCTGCGCCACCTGCTGATCCCGCGCGACGCCAGTGACGGCAAGGACGTGCTCTTCGAGATCAAGTCCGGTGAGGGCGGCGAGGAGTCGGCCCTGTTCGCCGGGGACCTGCTGCGGATGTACCTCCGCTATGCCGAGCGCCGGGGGTGGAAGACCGAGGTCCTCGAGTCCGAGCAGTCCGACCTCGGCGGCTACAAGGACGTCACCGTCGCGGTGAAGGCCAAGGGCAACGTCGAGCCGGGCGAGGCGCCCTATGCGCGGCTGAAGTACGAAGGCGGTGTGCACCGGGTGCAGCGGGTGCCTGCGACGGAGTCGCAAGGTCGCATCCACACGAGCGCCGCCGGTGTGCTCGTGCTGCCTGAGACCGAGGACGTCGAGGTCGAGATCGACACGAACGACCTGCGCATCGATGTCTTCCGGTCCAGCGGACCGGGTGGCCAGAGCGTCAACACCACCGACTCCGCGGTGCGCATCACGCACCTCCCGACCGGCACGGTCGTCAGCTGCCAGAACGAGAAGAGCCAGCTGCAGAACAAGGAGTCGGCGATGCGCATCCTGCGCGCGCGCCTCATCGCCCTGGCGGAGGAGGCCGCTGCGAAGGAAGCCTCCGACGTACGCCGGTCGCAGGTGCGCACGGTCGACCGCAGCGAGCGGATCCGGACCTACAACTTCCCCGAGAACCGGATCAGCGACCACCGGGTCGGCTTCAAGTCCTACAACCTCGACGCCGTGCTCGACGGCGAGATCGAAGCCGTGGTGCAGGCGTGCATCGACGCCGATCTGGCCGCGCGCATGGCTGCTCTCGGCGGTGCTTCGTGACCGCCTGGCGGTCTCCGGTCCGCACCCTGCGCGATGTGCTTGTCGACGCCGAGCGTCGCCTCGCCAACGCCGGCGTGCCGACGCCGCGCGTCGATGCCGAGCTGATGCTCGCGCACGTCCTCGGCGTGCCGCGCGGTCGCGTCTTCCTGTCCGACCCGGCCGATCCCGCTGACACCGTGCGCTTCGAGTCCTTGCTCGTGCGTCGAGCCGCGCGCGTCCCGTTGCAGCACCTGCTGGGCGAGGCGGCCTTCCGTCACCTCGTCCTCGAGGTCGGCCGTGGCGTGTTCGTGCCGCGGCCCGAGACCGAGACGGTCGCCGAGCTGGCCATCCGCGCGCTCACCGCCGACTCCGAAGAGCGCCTCGCGGTCGATCTCTGCACCGGGTCCGGTGCCATCGCGCTGGCGCTAGCGACCGAGGTGCCGCACTCGGTCGTGCACGCCGTCGAGCTCGAGGGGCCGGCCTTCGAGTGGGCCGAGCGCAACGTTGCCAACCAGGCAGAGGCCCTGGCGACGGCCGGGTCCACGGTGCACCTGCACCGCGGCGATGCGACCACTGCACACCTCGACAGCCTGGCTGCGCTGGTGGGACGGGTCGACGTCGTCGTGAGCAACCCGCCCTACATCCCGGACGACGCGGTGCCGCGCGACCCCGAGGTGCGGGAG
This sequence comes from Candidatus Nanopelagicales bacterium, assembly GCA_031360335.1. Classification (GTDB taxonomy): domain Bacteria; phylum Actinomycetota; class Actinomycetes; order S36-B12; family CAIYMF01; genus Longivirga. The sequence goes on along the minus strand of JANMBJ010000453.1, from coordinate 10,476 downwards.
CACGACCCACCGCGGGCGCTCTACGGCGGTCATGACGGTCTCGACGTCGTGCGCGGCATCGTCGTCACCGCTGCTGCGCTGCTGCGGCCGGGCGGTGTCGTCGTCATCGAGCACAGCGACCAGCAGGGGGAGTCCGGCGGTGACTCCGGCGTGCCGCACGTGCTGCGCGAGCACGGTGGGTTCACCGCGGTGCGCGACGTGCCGGACCTCGCGGGGCGCGACCGCGTCTCCGTCGCGGTCCGGGTCTGAGCGCGCGGCGACCGGATGAGGCAGGATCGGTGACCGTGAGCCTGCGATTCGACACCTCCGACCCGATCTCCCGTGCCCACGGCCTGGAGGCTGCTGCGAGCGCGGTGCGTCGCGGTGACCTCGTCGTGCTGCCGACCGACACCGTCTACGGGCTCGGCGCCGATGCCTTCAGCCCGGTCGGGATCGAGAAGCTGCTGGCGGCCAAGGGTCGCGGCCGAGACATGCCCGTGCCCGTCCTGGTCGGCAGTCCCGACACGGTCGAGGGCCTGGCCTACGGCTTGTCCAAGGCTGCCCGCGACCTCATCGAGGCGTGCTGGCCGGGTGCGCTCACCGTGGTCGTCCGCCATCAGCCGAGCCTCGCGTGGGATCTCGGTGACGCGGCCGGCACGGTGGCCCTTCGGATGCCGCTGCATCCCGTGGCGATCGAGCTGCTACGGATCACCGGGCCGATGGGTGTCTCGAGCGCCAACCGCTCAGGATCTCCGGCGGCCACGACGTATGACGACGCGGTGGCTCAGCTCGGCGACTCGGTCGCGGTCTATCTCGATGCCGGTGCTTCCGGCGAGGCGATCCCGAGCACGATCGTCGACGTGTCCGGTGCGGTGCCTCGGGTCCTGCGCCTCGGCGCCGTCGACCTCGACACCCTCCGCTCGGTGGTCCCGGACCTCATCGTCGAGTCCTGACCTCCCAGCTCGCGCCGGCGTGCGGGGCAGAACCGGGAACGGCCGGACAGGCTCTAGGCTGAGGCGCATGACCTCCGTACCCTCCTGGGGCCCCGACTTCGCCGCCCTCGAGGCCGTCGACCCCGACATCGCCCGGATCCTGCTCGAGGAGCGCGACCGCCTCAACAACGGTCTGCAGCTCATCGCGAGCGAGAACTTCACCTCGCCGGCGGTGCTCGCGGCGCTCGGGTCGACGCTGTCGAACAAGTACGCCGAGGGCTACCCCGGGCGCCGCTACTACGGCGGCTGCGAGGTCGTCGACGAGGCGGAGAACCTCGGGATCGAGCGGGCCAAGGCGCTCTTCGGTGCCGACCATGCCAACCTGCAGCCCCACAGCGGCGCGAGCGCCAACATCGCGGTCTACGGCGCGTTCATGAAGCCCGGCGAGACGTTGCTGGCGATGAGCCTCCCGCACGGCGGCCACCTCACCCACGGCACCAAGGTGTCGTTCTCGGGCAAGTGGTTCAACGCGGTGCACTACGGAGTCAGCCCGAAGACCGAGGACATCGACTACGACCAGATGCGCGACCTCGCGCACGAGCACCGACCCAAGATGATCATCTGTGGCGGCTCGGCCATCCCGCGCCTCATCGACTTCGCTGCGTTCCGCGCCGTGGCCGACGAGGTCGGTGCGATCCTCATGGTCGACGCGGCGCACTTCATCGGCCTGGTGGCCGGTCAGGCGATCCCGAGCCCGGTGCCCTATGCCGACGTCGTCACCTTCACCACGCACAAGGTCCTGCGCGGCCCGCGTGGCGGCATGCTCGTGTGCAAGGCCGAGCACGCTGCGGCACTCGACAAGGCGGTCTTCCCGATGATGCAGGGCGGCCCCCTCATGCACGCGGTCGCCGCCAAGGCCGTGGCGCTCAAGGAGTGCGCGACCCCGGAGTACGCCGCCTACACGCGCCAGGTGATCGCCAATGCCCAGGCTCTGACCAAGGGGCTCGAGGCCGAGGGGATGCGTGCGATCTCCGGCGGCACCGACACTCACCTCGCGCTGCTCGACCTTCAGGGCATCGGGGTCACCGGTGCCGAGGCGGAGGCCCGCACCGGCGCTGCGCGCATCGTCCTCAACAAGAACGCCATCCCCTACGACCCGCAGCCGCCGAGCGTGGCGTCGGGCATCCGCGTGGGCACCCCGGCCACGACCACCCAGGGGATGGACGAGGCCGACATGTCCACCATCGCTGCGCTCATCGGTCGCGCCGTACGAGACGCCGACGGCACGGCCGCCGCCGACATCGCCGCTGACGTCACCACCCTCGTCTCGGCCAAGCCCGCCTACGCCTCCTAGGAGCACCTGACTCGTGCGGGAGTACCTCCTCTGCCTCGTCGTCGCGGCGGCCGTGACCTACCTGGTCACGCCGCTCGCGCGCAGCTTCGCCATCTGGTGGGGCGCGATGGCGGACGTACGCGACCGCGACGTGCACGCCGAGCCGACCCCGCGGCTCGGCGGGTTGGGCATGGCCGCCGGTCTGGTCGCCGCCATGCTCGTCGCGAGCCAGCTCCCGCTCATGAAGTCGGTGTTCTCCGGCTCGACCGAGCCGCAGGCGCTGCTCTCCGGTGCGGCGGTGCTCATCGTGCTCGGGATGATCGACGACAAGTGGGGCCTCGACGCCCCCACGAAGTTCGCCGGGCAGTCGCTCGCGGGCGCCGTCATGGCTCTGCAGGGCATCGCGATCGTCTGGCTGCCGATCGGCGGCGTGCTCGTCCTGGACCCGCTCACCTCGGTGCTGCTCACGATGCTCGTGGTGGTGGTGGCGGTCAACGCGATCAACTTCGTCGACGGGCTCGACGGCCTGGCGGCCGGAATCGTCGGCATCGGGTCGCTGGCCTTCTTCGCCTACAGCTATCTGCTCAGCTTTGAGTACGGCGTCACCCGGGCCACCCTCGCCGCACTCGTCTCGGCGATCCTCGCCGGGATGTGCGCGGGCTTCCTGCCGCACAACATCAACCCGGCTCGCGTGTTCATGGGTGACACCGGCTCGATGCTCATCGGGCTGCTGCTGGCGAGCTCGGTCATCACGTTGGTTGGCCAGCTCGACCCGACCATCGTGCCCGGACCCACGTTCGTCCCTGCGCTGCTCCCGATCCTGCTGCCGGCGGCCGTGATGGCTGTCCCGCTGCTCGACATGCTGCTCGCCGTGATCCGACGCACGCGTGCCGGGCGCAGCCCGTTCTCGCCCGACAAGCAGCACCTGCACCACCGCCTGCTCGAGATCGGCCACAGCCAGCGCCGAGCGGTGCTCCTCATGTACGGGTGGACGTTCCTGCTCGCCTTCACCGCGGTGGGGCTGGCTTTCGTCCCCCCGGGTGTGGCCGCGATCTGGTTCGTCTGTGGTGTGGCGGTCCTCTTCGTGGCGGTCCGCTGGCCGCGGCTACGGTCCCGCCTGGCGGGACCGTAGCTCGTCGGTTCGCACAAGGTGACCGAGGTCGCACGGTGGCCGTTTGGGCCGGTGGGCGACCTGCCCTACGCTGACGGCGTGCCCGCCGCCTCCGACGGACCGTCACTCTCCGGCCCGATGCCCGCAACCCAGGCGACGTCTGTCGTCCTCAGGGGCGCCATCGTCGTCACCTCGATCGTCGGTGTCCTCGCTGTCGTGATCGCTGGCGTTCTCCGCGGGAGCAACGCCGCCCTCGGTGCCGGGCTCGGCGCGGTCATCGTCGTGGTGTTCTTCGCCGCGGGGCAGTGGGCAGTCGGGCGAGTCCTCGCGAAGAGTCCCGAGACAGCGCTGGCCGCCGGGATGCTGGTCTATCTCACCCAGATCTTCGCGCTCTTCATTCTCATCGCACTGCTCAAGGACGCGACCTGGCTCGATCCGAAGTCGTTCGCAACGACCATCGTCGTGTGCACGTTCGTCTGGATCGCGGTCCAGATCTGGGGGTCGTCGCGCCTCAAGACCCTCGTCGTCGAGCCTCGCGTCGAGACCACGACGGTCACCGGTGCCGACCAGGTCACGGGTCGGGAGTCCGACCAGTGAGCGGCCTCGATCCGCGCCCCCTCGAGCAACGCGCACCAGGCCCGCGCATCGCAACCCCCGCCAACGGCCACCGTGACGCCCAGTGGTACCGTCGCGTCGCGACGAAGGCGTCCGCGGCCCAGCCGGATGCGCTGCCCGAAGGCCGCGTGTCCGATGGTGCGGCGTGGTCCGCAGTCAGCCACCTGGCCGCAGGGATCATGCTCTACGGCGGGCTCGGCTGGTTGTTGGGCCGGTGGCTGGGCAACCAGTCCCTCTTCGCCGCTGCGGGGGTCCTCGTCGGGGTCGCCCTCGCGATGTTCATGCTGTTCCGCCGACTCGAGCCGACCAGGCCCGAGCCTGAGACGCAGCGGCCGGACCGGTCATGACCGGTCCCCGCTCGGAGGTCACACCCCCGATGGTCCTGCCCGGCCCCACCAGCCCGATGGAGTCGCACTGTGTCCGCTAGCGCGCTGCTGGCCCTCTCCGAGGGCAGCTGCCACCTGGTTCCGGAAGGCTGCGGCTTTCCCGCGCCCGATACGACCATCTTCGACTTCGACTCGGTCGTGGAGTTCACCCTGCTCGGGCTGACCTTCCACATCACCAAGCCGATCATCCTCCTGCTCGTCGGCGCGCTCGTGATCGTGGTCTTCTTCGTCCTCGCGTTCCGCAAGGCGAAGATCGTGCCCCGGGGCATCCAGGGCCTCGGTGAGTACGGCTACCTCTTCGTCCGCGACTCGATCGCCCGCGAGACGATCGGCAAGGCCGGCGACCAGTTCGTGCCGCTGCTGTTCACCTTCTTCTTCTTCGTCTGGGTGCTCAACATCATGAGCATCCTCCCGTTTGCGCAGTTCCCCGTGACGTCGCGCTTCGCGATCCCGGTGGCCTTCGCGATCCTCGTCTACCTGCTCTGGGTGCCGCTGGGTGTCAAGAAGCAGGGGCTGTCGTTCTTCAAGAACATGACGATGCCGCCGGACGTCCCCAAGGCGATGTACGTCCTGCTGGTGCCGATCGAGATCTTGTCGAACTTCATCGTGCGGCCGTTCACGCACTCGGTCCGCCTGTTCGCCAACATGTTCGCCGGCCACATGCTCATCGTGACGTTCTCGGTGGCCACGTGGTACCTGCTCTCGCCGAGCATCATCGGCATCATCGGTTCGGGCGCGTCCTTCGTCGTGACCGTCGGTCTCACCGGCTTCGAGATGCTGATCCAGGCGCTCCAGGCCTACGTCTTCACGCTGCTCGCGGCGGTCTACATCAACGACGCTGTCAACGCCCACTGACCACCTGCTCGGCCCGCACAGTCTACGAACTCGCTCTACCCCTGACCGGTGGAACCGCCGCCGGCCGACACAAAGGAACACGACATGGCTCTCGAGCTTCTCGCTGAAGGCGTTACCGGTTCGCTCGGTTCGATCGGTTACGGTCTCGCGGCCATCGGCCCCGGCATCGGCGTCGGCATCATCTTCGGTCAGGGCGTGCAGGCCATCGCGCGTCAGCCCGAGGCCTACAGCACGATCCGCGCCAACATGCTGCTCGGCTTCGCCCTGACCGAGGCGCTCGCGCTCATCGGCTTCGTGGCGCCGTTCGTCTTCGGTAAGTGACCCGATCCACCCGCTGCATCGTCGCTGACGAAGGTTGACAGTCATGAGCCACGCAACGAGCACCCTCGCGGAGGGGACCAACGTCCTCGCCGTTCCGATCGACGAGCTGATCATCGGTCTGCTCGCGTTCCTGATCGTGTTCTGGGCGCTGTCGAAGCTCGCCCTCCCGGGGATCCGCAAGGCGCTCGACGAGCGCACGGCGGCCATCGAGGGCGGCATCGCGCGGGCCGAGGAGCGCGAGGCCCAGGCAGGTGCGCTCTACTCCCAGTACCAGGCGCAGCTCGCCGAGGCCCGCACCGAGGCGGCCCAGATCCGCGCCCAGGCGCAGGCCGACAAGTCGGCCATGGTCGAGGAGGCCCGCACCGAGGCAGCCGAGGCCGCCGCCGCCGTCACTGCGCGCGCCGAGGCGGCGATCTCCGCCGAGCGCGCGTCGACGGTCGCGTCGCTGCGCCGCGAGGTCGGCACGCTGGCTGTGACGCTGGCCGGCAAGGTCGTGGGGGAGTCCTTGCAGGACGACGCCCGCGCCCAGGCCACGGTCGACCGGTTCATCGCCGGTCTCGAGTCACAGGCTGCGGCGAGCGGGACGAGCGCCTGATGCTCGGGTCCTCCCGCCAGTCCCTCTCCGCGCTCCAGGCGTCTCTCGACGCCCGTCGCGCTGAGCCGGGATTCGACGCTGTCTCCGGTGAGCTGCTCGCTGTCGCCGGGGTGCTCGGTCGCGAGAAGTCGCTGCGCTCGGCGCTTGCCGACTCCGGGCAGCCGGCCGGTGCCCGCTCGGGCATCGCGGCCGACCTCTTCGGCGCTCAGATCTCCGCACTGTCGTCCGCCGTGCTCTCCGACATCGTGAGCGCGCGCTGGTCGAGCGCAGCCGACCTCGTCGACGGCATCGAGCGGCTCGGCGCGCAGGCGGCGTTCACCGTCGCCGAGACCGACAGCTCGCTCGACCGGATCGAGGACGAGCTGTTCACCGTCGGTCGCGCGATCGACCAGAGCCCCGAGCTGCAGCTGGCGCTGACCGACTCCGCGATGACGTCGGAGAGCAAGGCAGCGCTCGTGCGCGACCTGCTGGGTGGGTCGGCAGCGCCGACCACGACAGCCCTGGTGGCGCACGCCGCGGGCAACCTGCGCGGGCGCCGACCGGCGTCCGCGGTGGAGGACCTCGCGAAGCTCGCCTCCGACCAGCGCCGACAGGTGCTGGCCGAGGTGCGCAGCGCGATCCCGCTCACGACCGATCAGCAGACCCGGCTCAGCGCGGCGCTCACGCGCCTGCAGGGTCGTACGGTGCGCGTCAACGTCGTCGTCGACCCCGAGGTCATCGGCGGCATCGTGGCACGCGTGGGTGACGACGTCATCGACGGCAGCATCGCGAGCCGGCTCGAGCAGGCCCGCCGGACTGTCTCCGTCTAGCGCGTACGACCCGCACCACCCTCGACATCGAACGACCTGAGAAGACCCGCCCGCACGACGACCGCAGGCGCCCAGCCGGGCGCAAGAACGAGAGAGCAGGACACCATGACGGAGCTCACGATCCGGCCGGAGGACATCCGCGACGCGATCGCGCGGAACGTCGAGTCGTATGCCCCAGGGACGACCCGCGAAGAGGTTGGCCGCGTCACCGAGACCGGTGACGGCATCGCGCGCGTCGAGGGTCTGCACTCGGCCATGACCAACGAGCTCCTCGAGTTCGAAGGCGGCCTCCTCGGCCTCGCGCTCAACCTCGACATCCGCGAGATCGGCACCGTGCTCCTCGGTGACGGCTCCAAGATCGAGGAGGGTCAGGTCGTCCGTCGCACCGGCGAGATCCTCTCGGTGCCGGTCGGCGACGGGTTCCTCGGCCGCGTGGTGGACCCCCTCGCCAACCCGATCGACGGGAGGGGCCCGATCGTGGCCGAGGCGCGACGCGCCCTCGAGCTCCAGGCCCCGACCGTCGTCGAGCGTCAGCCGGTGAAGGAGCCGATGCTCACGGGCATCAAGGCGATCGACGCCATGACGGCCATCGGCCGCGGCCAGCGCCAGCTCATCATCGGTGACCGTCAGACCGGCAAGACCGCGGTCGCGATCGACACGATCATCAACCAGAAGCAGAACTGGGAGTCCGGCGACCCCACGAAGCAGGTCAAGTGCATCTACGTCGCCATCGGCCAGAAGGGCTCGACCATCGCCGCGGTCAAGGGCGCCCTCGAGGACGCCGGCGCGATGGCATACACGACCATCGTCGCAGCGCCTGCCTCTGACCCGGCCGGCTTCAAGTACCTCGCGCCCTACACCGGCTCGGCCATCGGCCAGCACTGGATGTACCAGGGCCAGCACGTCCTCATCGTGTTCGACGACCTGTCGAAGCAGGCCGAGGCCTACCGCGCCGTATCGCTGCTCCTGCGCCGCCCGCCGGGCCGCGAGGCCTATCCCGGCGACGTCTTCTACCTGCACTCGCGGCTCCTCGAGCGCTGCGCCAAGCTGAGCAACGAGCTCGGTGCGGGCTCGATGACCGGTCTGCCGATCATCGAGACCAAGGCCAATGACGTGTCGGCCTACATCCCGACCAATGTCATCTCGATCACCGACGGTCAGTGCTTCCTCGAGTCGGACCTGTTCAACTCCGGTGTCCGTCCGGCGATCAACGTTGGCATCTCGGTCTCACGCGTCGGTGGATCGGCGCAGCCCAAGGCGATGAAGTCGGTCGCTGGTCGGCTGCGTCTTGACCTCGCGCAGTTCCGTGAGCTCGAAGCCTTCTCGGCTTTCGGCTCCGACCTCGACGCCGCCTCCAAGGCACAGCTTGCGCGTGGCTCACGACTCGTCGAGCTGCTCAAGCAGGCGCAGTACCAGCCCTTCCCGATGGAGGAGGAGGTCGCGTCGGTGTGGTCCGGCACGACCGGCAAGCTCGACGACGTCCCGCTCGAGGACATCCGTCGCTTCGAGCGCGAGTTCCTCGACTACCTCAAGCGTGACCACAAGGCCGTGCTCGAGACCATCCGCTCCACGAGCGCCCTGTCCGACGACTCCGTGACGCTGCTCGAGAACGCCATCGCCGCGTTCAAGAAGCAGTTCACGACGTCGGCCGGTGCCCCGCTCGTCGTCCACGAGGCTCCGGTGGAGGCACTCGACGCCTCCGAGGTGCAGCAGGCGACGATCACCAAGGTCAAGGGCTGAGGTCCCAGCCCCATGGGTGCCCAGCAGCGGATCTATCGACGGCGGATCAAGACCGTCCAGTCGACCAAGAAGATCACCAAGGCGATGGAGCTCATCGCCTCGTCGCGCATCGTCAAGGCGCAGCAGCGGGTCGAGGCGGCTCTGCCCTACACCCGTGAGCTCGCCAGGGCCATCTCGGCCGCGGCGACGCACACGGCCGGGGGCCACCCGCTCACCGACATCAAGCAGCGCCTGCACGAGCGTGCGTCGGTTCTCATCATCACCGCAGACCGCGGCCTCGCCGGTGGCTATTCCTCCACCGCGATCAAGGAGGGGGAGCAGCTCACGACCCTGCTCCACGACCAGGGCATGGCGGTCGCTCCCTTCCTCGTCGGGCGCAAGGCAGTGGCCTACTACCGCTTCCGCGGTCGTGAGGCGGCAGGTTCCTGGACGGGCTTCTCGGACCAGCCCACCTACCACCATGCCAAGGAGATCGCCGCGGCACTGCTCGAGTCCTTCCTCATGAGGACCGAGGACGGCGGCAGCGACGAGATCCACATCGTCTACACGCACTTCGAGTCGATGGTCACGCAGGTCCCGACCGTGCGCCGGATCCTGCCACTCGAGATCGTCGAGACGACCGCGGCCGAGGCTGCGGCCGCGGGCCAGGGCCCGTTCCCGCTGTACGAGTTCGAGCCGTCCGGTGAGGCAGTGCTCGACTCGTTGCTCCCGAAGTACGTCGAGAACCTCGTGTTCACCGCGCTGCTGCTCTCCGCAGCATCCGAGCACGCAGCCCGTCGTCGCGCCATGAAGGCGGCGACGGACAACGCTGAGGAGCTCATCAAGACCCTCAGCCGCCAGGCCAACCAGGCCCGCCAGGCAGAGATCACCCAAGAGATCAGCGAGATCGTCGGCGGCGCCGACGCACTCTCCACATCGGCATAGGAGTCGAGGACCACCATGACTGCAACGACTGAGACCGCGACCGGCGTCGGCCGGGTCGCCCGGGTCACCGGACCTGTCGTCGACGTGGAGTTCCCCGTCGAGGCGATGCCGGAGCTCTACAACGCCCTGCACGTCGACGTGAGCTTCGGCGACAAGATCGAGGGCGAGAGCAACCGCACGCTCACCCTCGAGGTGGCGCAGCACATCGGCGACAACATGGTGCGCACCATCTCCATGCAGCCGACCGACGGACTCGTTCGCGGCACCGCCGTACGCGACACCGGCGACGCCATCACGGTGCCCGTCGGCGACGTGACCCTCGGCCACGTCTGGAACACCCTCGGCAAGCCGCTCGACGTCGAGGAGTCCTCGCTCACGATCACCGAGCGTCGCGGCATCCACGCGCAGGCGCCGAGCTTCGACCAGCTCGAGAGCAAGACCGAGGTCTTCTGGACCGGCATCAAGGTCATCGACCTGCTCACGCCCTACGTCAAGGGCGGCAAGATCGGCCTCTTCGGCGGTGCGGGCGTCGGCAAGACCGTCCTCATCCAGGAGATGATCTACCGCGTCGCCGAGAACTTCAGCGGTGTGTCGGTGTTCGCCGGTGTGGGCGAGCGCACCCGCGAGGGCAACGACCTCTTCGGTGAGATGACCGAGTCGGGCGTCATCGCCAAGACCGCCCTAGTCTTCGGCCAGATGGACGAGCCGCCGGGCACGCGTCTTCGCGTCGCGCTCTCGGCGCTCACGATGGCGGAGTACTTCCGCGACGTGCAGAAGCAGGACGTGCTGCTCTTCATCGACAACATCTTCCGCTTCACCCAGGCCGGCTCCGAGGTCTCCACGCTGCTCGGCCGCATGCCCTCGGCTGTGGGCTAC
>JANMBJ010000122.1:0-18167 GCA_031360335.1 Candidatus Nanopelagicales bacterium | reverse complement strand
GCTGGTAGGGATATCGCCGCCGTGGCAGCCTGCGTGCGGGTCACTCGGGGCCACGTAAGATGGGGTCTCGGTGCGACGTCGCAGGGTGGCGACGACGAACACAGCCACGAGGCCTAGCAAGGCGGCACCAAGGATTGGCTCGGGGATCGGCGCAGTGATGTCCTCGATTCGGTGGAAGACTCCTGCCAACCAGTCCCCGACCGCGACCTGCATGCCCGGGCCGTTCGTCATGGTCCCTGACGACGCCAGGCGCAAGACGAATGCTCCCATCACGGTGAATGCAATGGCGACCAGAACGTTGACGCTGTTGGTGTCCAGCGCATGCCCCTTGGGAAGGCGGATGGTGACGGGGCGGGCCTGCAGGAAACGCTTGCTGCCCAGGTCGAAGCGGTCCCACGCGAGAGCCATCACGAACAGGGGGAAGGTCATGCCGAAGACGTAGGCGAGACCGAGGACCGCGCCCCCGGTGGCTGAACCGGACAGGGCGGAGAGCGTCATCACGCCGGCGAGGACAGGTGCGCAGCACGCGGACGCGACCCCGGAGAAGACGCCGAGCGCGAAGAAGCTCGCCGAGTCACCACGCCGGGTGTCGGGGGCGGCAAGGATCGAGGGCAGCGCCCACATCTTCCCGGTCAGCGCCCACCCCGCGAGGAGCAGCATCAACAGTCCCCCGACGGCGTAGAAGACCGCGTGGTACTGCGCGATGGCGCCCGAGAGCAAGCTCATCCCGAGGGTGATCGGGACCATCACGGCGGCCAATCCAGCGGCGAAGACGAAGGTGAGGGGCAGTAAACGCCAGCGGCGGTTCTTCACCGCGATAGCCAGGTAGCTGGGAGCCAGGAACACGATGCAGCACGGCGCAAACAGGGCAACCCCACCCGCGAAGAAGGCCGCCAGCACCGAACCCGTGGTCAGCAGGTCGTTCACGACGCGTTCCCCGCCTGGGCAGGGCGGGCGGACAGCAGCGCGCGGAGCTTCCCCCTCGGCAATCTCCCAGCGCTCAGGAACCGCCCGTCGACCAGCACGAGGGGGCTCATGCTGGCGCGGAACTGCTGCGCAAGACGCAGGCCCTCCCCACTCCTCAGGTCGACGGTCGTGACCTGGATCGGGAAGTCGTGCCCGATCTCCTCGAGCGCGTCCTGCGCGTCAAGGCAGAAGTGGCAGCCCAACGTCGCGACAACGGTGATCGGCGTCGCCGTCCGAGTGGCGGGTGAGGATGTCATGGTCACAGCGTCGACCGGCCGGGTCGAGGACTGCCGGAGATCCGATGAAGGTTCCGTGAAGGTCGTCACGCGGCAATCCCTGCCGCGTCTGCGCTGGCGGCCCGCGAGTGAATCGGCAACGCCGTTACTCATCATGTGGAGGTGACGACCGAGGGCTGCCACGCACGCGGGATGATCGGTGCCACGGTTCGGCTTGGTCCGAGTCCACGTGACGAGCCCGTGGCTGGGGACGAGGTGCCTTCCTGCAAGGGAGGCGTCTACCGCCATTCACGGTAGCAACGCGACACAAAGAATTATCGTCAGACCGACCCTGACGCTGGCTGCCATGGGAGAGCCACGGTGAACGTTGACCCGCGGCTGGGGCCAGCGCTGGTGGCGGTGAGCGAACCTCCGTGATCGGTGATGATGGCTCGGGCGATCGTCAGACCCAAACCGCTTCCCGACCCGTCGTTCGTCGCACGTGAAGGGTCGACGCGGTGGAACCGCTCGAAGACCTGGGCGATGTGGGCACGGGGGATTCCTTCGCCGTCGTCGGTCACGGTGATGTCGGTCGTTCCGCCGGCGTCGTGACTTACGATCACACTGACGTGCCCCCCGGCCGGGGTGTGCCGCAGGGCGTTGTCCAACAGATTCGCCAACACCTGCTGGAGCCGCTCGGCGTCCGCCATGACCACCAGCCCCGACGGTGCAGGCGGCATGTCGAGGCTGACCCCCTTGGCGGCGTAGCGCGGCAGCGCAGCGGCCATCGCACCAGCCGCCGCCTCACTCGGGTCAACCGCGGCGAAGGAGAGGTTGAGGGCGTGCTCGTTGGCGGCCGCTGCCTCCCGCAGGTCGGTGGCCAGACGACGCAGTCGGGACACTTGCGAACGCATCGTCGTGTAAGCGGCAGGCTCGCCGGGCACGACCCCGTCCTCCAACGCGTCTATGTAGGCCTCGAGCGTCGCCAACGGCGTGCGAACCTCATGCGCAAGGTCGGCCAGAAGGCGGGTCCGCGAACTTTCGGTCTCGGCCAGCCTCGCCGCCATGTGCCCGAACGAGCTGGAGAGCTGCTGAAGCTCACTGCTGAAGAGGGCATCGGGAACCGACACGTCATAGGTCCCCGACGCCACTGACTCCGCAGCGGCGGCAAGTTCCTCCACGGGTCTCGCCAGCCGGCGCACCAGGAACCAGGACACCAGCCCTGCTGCGATCAACGACACGGCGGTGGCCACGCTGATGGCCACCGCGAACGACGAGGCGAAGGCCTCCTCGGCGTGGTGGGCCACAGCCGGTGAGTCTCCGCCGATCTCTCCGAGGTGGTTGTGGAACAGTCCGGGTGCGACCGCCGCGGCCGTGACCAGCAACGCAATGGCACCCACGGCGATGACCAACGCCTGGGCGGTCATGAGCCGGGTCGCGAGGTGAGTCGTCCGTCGCCCGCTCATCCGGTGCCCATGCCGTACCCGACACCGCGGACTGTGCGGACGTAGCGGGGTTCGTTGGCGTTGTCTCCCAGCTTGTGGCGCAGGTGACCGATGTGGACGTCGACGAGGTGCTCGTCGCCGAACCAGTCGCTTCCCCACACCTCGTCAATCAGCTGCCGACGGGTGAAGGCGGCGCGGGGACGTGCCGCAAGTGCTGCGAGCAGGTCGAACTCGGTGCGGGTCAGGTCGACGGACTCACCGGATGCCGTAACGGTCCGTGCCTCTTCGTCGATGACCAGGTCGCCGATGGTGCGCAGAATGGCCGGGGTTGGCGAAGGGGCTCGGGGGCGACGCAGCATCGCACGCACGCGCGCGATGAGTTCACGCGGCGAGAAGGGTTTCACAAGGTAGTCATCAGCACCCACGGACAGACCAACGATCTTGTCGAGCTCCTCATCGCGCGCGGTCAGCATGATGATGTAGGCGTCGGTGAACGCGCGCACCCGGCGGCAGACCTCGACCCCGTCGAAGCCCGGGAGCATCACGTCCAGAACGATCAGATCCGGCGTGTGCAGTTGTGCCATGTCCACAGCGGTGGGGCCATCGTGGGCTTGGACCACGGTGAAGCCCTCGCGCACCAAGTAACTCGCGACGATGGCAGCGAGGGGCACCTCGTCATCGACCACGAGTACCAGCAGGGGGTCAGCCATCTGTCAGGTCCCGTCGTCGAATGTTCAGTCTGTGAAACCGCACGCTACCCGTGCTCAGCCGCGTGTCCCCTGAACGGGAGGCGCTTGGTCGACCGACCGTCCGTCGATGACGCGCCGCAGATGCGCGTACTCCTCGGTATCGATCTCCCCGGACGCCAGCCGCTGGTCCAGGATGGCGCGCGGATTCACCACGGTGGTCGATGCGGCGTGATCCCTCACCGTGAGCCGGATCACAGCCCACACCGCAAGACCAGCCACGGCGAGCCAGAACACCATCATCAGCGACATCGCCAACCAGCCGTCCCATCCCCACGCGCTGTCGTTCCAGAACATCACGGTCAGCTCCTCTCATCGGCCGTGCTCCTTTTCGCAGTGTTGCTGACGGCTATGGAGATCGTGCCGTGGATCTGATGAAGATGCGGTCAAGGTCGGCGGTCTTCACCGAACCTTCATCGTTCCTGGTCAGTTCCTCCGTCTCGCCCCGTCAGACTGCAGGAGGCTCCGCACCGTGCGGTGCCCTCGTCGTCGGGAGGTCGGTCGTGTCAGGAGTTCTCACCCGCCGGCAGGTGCTGTTCGGTCTCGCTGGTGTCGGTGCGGTCGCGACGCTCGGCGGCTGCAGTCGTGGTGGCGGCAACGGCGTCGCGGTCGGCCCGTCGGCGATCGCCGCGGCCGAGGCCGCCCGTGCGACCACCGGGCAGATCCGCGATCTCACGCTCCGGGCGCGCAAAGTCCAGATCGACCTCGGCGGCAAAGCCGTCACGACCTGGGCATACGGCGACTCGGTGCCCGGCACCGCACTTCGGGCTACCGCCGGGGACCGGGTGCGGGTGGCGTTCCGCAACGACCTGCCCGAGGCGACGAGCGTGCACTGGCACGGCCTTGCGATCCGCAACGACATGGATGGTGTCCCTGGGGTGACCACTCCCGAGGTCAAGCCCGGCGACGGGTTCATCTTCGACTTCGTCGTGCCCGACTCGGGGACCCACTGGTTCCACCCCCACACCGGGCTGCAGCTCGACCGTGGGCTCTACGCACCCTTCATCATCGACGACCCCGCCGACCGTGGCGGCTACGACGCTGAGTGGATCGTGGTGCTCGACGACTGGACCGACGGCGTCGCGCGGTCCCCGCAGCAGATTCTCAGCGACTTGCAGGCCGCCGGCGCAAGCGGGTCCGGGAACGGCATGGCCGGAATGAACATGGGCGGGTCCAGCTCCGGCATGGGAGGCATGGACGGCGGCGATGTCGACTACCCCCTCTATCTGATCAACGGGCACCCCACCAACGACCCAGAGACCCTCAACGCGAAACCCGGACAACGGGTCAGGCTACGCATCATCAACGCTGGCTCGGACACGATCTTCACCCTGGCCCTGGGCGGTCACGACCTGCGCGTGACGCACACCGACGGCTACCCGACGACCCCGGTGACCGCAACCGCGCTGCGGATCGGGATGGGCGAACGCTACGACGCGATCGTGACGCTCAAGGACGGCGTGTTCCCTCTGGTGGCAGCACCCGTCGGCAAGACGGGTCTGGCGCGTGCGCTCGTGCGTACCGCGAGCGGAACCGTGCCCGCTCCGACCTACCGCCCCAACGAGCTCGGTGCCTACCCGCTCACTGCAGACGCACTGCAGGGAGGTCCCGGCAGCGCACTGCCGAAGCGGGATCCGGACACAGTGCAGGATCTGGTCCTCGGCGGATCGATGGGGCCCTACGTGTGGACGATCAACGGCCGCACGTACGAGAACACCGTGCCCCTCACGATCCGCGCCGGACAAGCGGGACGGTTGCGGATCCGCAACCACACGATGATGCCGCACCCCCTGCACCTGCACGGTCACACCTTCCAGATCGGTGCCGCCGGAGGCAGCGGCCCCCGCAAGGACACGGTCCTCGTGCCTGCGATGGGATCAGTGGCCGTCGACATGGTCGCCGACAATCCGGGCCAGTGGATGATCCACTGCCACAACACCTATCACGCCGCAGCCGGGATGATGACCCGCCTGGACTACGTCACCTGAGCTCTACCTGCACGCCCTCCCAGCTCCATCCCGTCCGCCGAGGACACCGTGTCGTCGGCGACCAACTCAAGGAGAACGACGCCATGCGCGCACGCCCCCTCGTCCTGGCCGCTACCGGTCTCGCCCTCACGGCGCTCCTGACAGCATGCGGTTCGGGCACCACCTCGACCACCACAACCCCTCCCGCAGCGGGGTCGACCGCCAATGCGGTGGGAGACACCTCCGACGTCTCCTTCGCCCAACTGATGATCCCCCACCATCAGCAGGCCGTCGCGATGGCTGACCTCGCCCTGAAGTACGGCAGCTCGGCCGAGGTCAAGAAGCTCGCCGCCCAGATCGAGAAGGCACAAGGACCGGAGATCGCCCAGATGTCCGGCTGGCTCCAGGCATGGGGCGCGCCGCTGACCATGCCGAGCTCCACCTCCAGCGACGGGATGGCAGGCATGGACATGGGCGGAGCGTCAGCCGACGGCATGATGAGCACCAAGGACATGGACGCGCTCGCCATGGCACGCGGAGCTGAGTTCGATCGCATGTGGCTGCAGATGATGATCGCCCACCACCAGGGCGCGATCACCATGGCCAACCAGGTCCTGGCAACCACCAAGAACGCCGAAGTCACTCAGCTGGCCAAGGCCATCGTCACCGGTCAGACCGCCGAGATCGACACGATGAAGAAGCTGCTCGCCGGATAGGGCTCGCGATGACGGGGCGAGGGTCGACCAGCCATCCACGACGACACGCCGGCCCACCCTCGCCTCGCCCCCTACCGAGGAAAGGCAGACGCGCCGGGGTCGATCCAGCCCGCCCACGCCTCGATGCTGCAGCTGGGTGCACGACGCCTGATCGACCTCACCACCGTGGAGGAACCAGCATGACCCCGGAGCACACAGCGACAGCAGTCCTCGAGGTCTCTGGAGTGCGCTGGGCCAGTCAGAAGGCCACCGCCGAAGCTGTGCTGTCGCGGCGCCCAGGCGTCCAGTCCGTCGACGTGCACCCGGTGTCGCAGACCGCGACGCTCGCCTATGACCCGACACTGACCACCGTCGCCGAGCTGAGCGCGTGGATTCGCGAGTGTGGGTACCACTGCTCGGGGCGGTCGGTCCCGGACCATCTCTGCGACCCCATGCTCGATCCGGTCGAGACCCCACCCACACACCCATCCCACGCCAGTCACGACCAACTCGTGGCCCAGGACGCGCACGCCGGGCACGACATGCCTGCCGGACACGATCGGCACACGTCTCAAGACGCCCACGCCGCGGACACAACGTCCACCGCACACGACGCCGACGCTGCGCACGAGGCGTCGGTGACGGCCAGCCCACAGGACGCCATGGGCCACGGGGGGCACCACGGTGCGATGTCGATGGCCGACATGGTTCGCGACATGCGCAATCGGCTGCTCGTGGCCGCGATCCTGTCCGTTCCGATCCTGCTGTGGTCCCCGATCGGGCGCGAGGTCCTCGGCTTCCGCGCCTCTGCGCCATTCGGCCTGCGGGACGATGTCTTCTCGCTGCTCCTCAGCCTGCCGGTCATCTTCTACTCCGCCTGGATCTTTTTCGACGGTGCCGCCCGCGCCCTGCGGGCACGAACCCTGGACATGATGGTCCTCGTCGCCGTCGGGGTCGGCGCCGGCTGGGGATACAGCGTCATCGTAACCCTGACCGGGGGCGGTGATGTGTTCTACGAGGCCGCGACCGTACTGACCTCGTTCGTCCTGCTCGGGCACTGGTTCGAGATGCGGGCTCGCGGAGGAGCCACCGACGCAATCCGCACGCTCCTGGAGCTGGCGCCCCCGAAGGCTCTCGTGCTCCGCGGTGCCGAACCGGTCGAGGTTCCCACCTCCGAGGTCGTCGTCGGGGATCTCCTCCTGGTCCGTCCGGGTGCGAAGATCCCCGTGGATGCCGTCGTCGAGGACGGAATCTCCGAGGTCGACGAATCCATGGTCACCGGTGAATCGCTTCCCGTCGCCAAGACCGTCGGGTCCTCGGTCATCGGAGCGTCGGTCAACACCACCGGGACGTTGCGCGTGCGCGCCGCCAAGGTCGGCTCGGACACCGCACTCGCTCAGATCGTTGCGCTGGTCCAGAAGGCGCAGAACTCCAAAGCGCCCGGGCAGCGGCTCGCCGACCGGGCCGCGTTCTGGCTGGTCCTGGTCGCCCTCATCGGCGGAACACTCACGTTCGTCGTGTGGTGGCTGGCCTCCGGGTCGATCCAGACGGCCCTGCTGTTCGCGATCACCGTGGTCGTGATCACCTGCCCCGACGCGCTCGGCTTGGCGACGCCCACCGCCATCATGGTCGGAACCGGGCTGGGCGCGGGGCGTGGCGTTCTGTTCAAGGACGCCACGGCGCTGGAGACCGTGGCGCGCATCGACACCGTCGTGATGGACAAGACCGGCACCCTCACCCGTGGCGAACCCGCGGTCACCGACGTCGTGGTCGATGTCATGCCGGAGGAGCGCATGCTCGCGCTGGCGGCCGCGGTCGAGCGGGAGTCCCAGCACCCCCTGGCGGCCGCGATCGTGCGCTACAGCGACTCCGCTGGCCTCGAACGGCTCACCGTCACCGAGTTCATCAGCGTCCCCGGTCAGGGCGCGACGGCAGTCGTTGGTGGACGACGCGTCGCGGTAGGGTCCGCTGCCCTCATGACCGCGCTGGCGGTGCCCGACAGCGAGCTGATCGCCCGCAAGGACGAGCTCGCCGCCACCGGGCGCACGGCGATCCTCGTGGCCGTCGACGAGACCGTCGTGGGCGTGATCGCGCTCGCCGACGCCGCACGCGATACCGCCGCCGCGGCCGTCTCAGCACTGCACGACCTCGGTGTGAAGGTCGTCATGCTGACCGGCGACAACGAGCCGACCGCGCGTCGGATCGCCGGCCAGCTGGGCATCGACACCGTGATCGCCGGGGTCATGCCCGAGGGCAAGGCGGCGCAGATCACCGCACTGCAGCAGACCGGCGCACGCGTGGCCATGGTCGGCGACGGAGTCAACGACGCCCCTGCACTCGCCCAGGCCGACATCGGTATAGCGATCGGTGCTGGCACAGACGTCGCCATCGAGACAGCCGACATCGTGCTCATGCGATCCGACCCGCTGGATGTGGCTATCGCGATCCAGATCGGTCGCGGCACGGTCCGCAAGATGCGACAGAACCTGAGCTGGGCGGTGGGCTACAACGCGATCGCGCTGCCGATCGCGGCTGGAGTGTTCCAACCCGCATTCGGCCTGGTCCTGCGCCCCGAAATCGCGGCACTGTCGATGTCCGGGTCATCGCTCATCGTGGCAATCAACGCGTTGCTGCTCAAGCGGCTCACGTTGCCCACCCAAGCGACGACGCCGACCTAGGACGGCCTCTGCCGTCGCCGCTGCGACGATGCTGGCCGAGCAGCGCATGTCTGGCAGGCGAGCCTCTGGGAATCGATGTCGCGCCGTGGTCAGGCAGGCCGCTCAGCGGGCGAAGGCAGCTGTCGGGTGCGCCCGGCCTTCGTCCGTCTCGACCTCGACGGTCGACGGGCCGCGTCCTTTGAAGCGACGTAGCCGCATACTGTTGGTGACGACGAAGACCGAGGAGAACGCCATCGCCGCACCGGCGTTCTCGATGCTCACGGTTCACGTCTCCTTGGCATTCTTGCGTGTGCAATGGTGTCGTGACAGGTGGTTACCTGACCTGGTCCTCCGCGACGTTCATGCGGGCATCCTTCGCCGGATCGGCGTCGCAGCAACCCTGCTGACGCCAGTCGATTCGCCCGGTGACCAGACCGAAGATCAGCACGCCGAGGAACCCCACCAGGACCGCACCGAGCAGGACGGCGATCATGACGCGACCGCTACTGCCACGATGGTCCCGGTGTAGCCGGCCTCGATCACGGCCGCCAGGACGTCGGTGTCGCTGACCGTGTCGTGAGGACCGTGACGCAGCGCCCGGACTTCAGGTCCGTCTGCGAGCTCACGACGCCGTCGAGCTCTTCCATGCAGTCGTCCACAAGGATCGCGCAAGACGCGCAATGCATCCCCCCTGTGTCGATCGTGATGCTGCGGTCGCTCATGACATCCTCACTCCGATTAAGGACACCACGATGGTGCCGACGTAGAGGCGCGTCGAGCAGGAGACGGCGACCTCGCCCGAGGCGGGGGCGTCCAGACCGACCTCGGACGCGGGCGTGACGAGTAAGGCTCAAGTCCTCCTGTAGCGTCAACCGTCTTCTCAACGTCGAGCCATGGTCGACATCGATCCCCTGGCCCTCGGCCCGCCCTCCAGCGTGATGAGCGATCGGACGGGTGGGGATCCCCGAACCGGCGGAGCGAAGGTCGCCCTGCCATCGCTCGTCCCGAAAGCCTCGGTCACCTTCCTGCGGCTCAGCACGGTGCATGGTCAGTCGGCCTCGGCAGCGGGCTTCCCGAACTCAGTCCACGTCGACCCAACCCGCGGTCCGTTCCTCCATCGGCATGAACAACTCGTGCTCCTCGAGCCATCACCCTGATGGCCCAAACACTGGGGGCAACCCGTACATCAACGCCGCTGGACCGATGCTCGATTTCCCGTAGTACAGAGCACGTGTCGGTCCCATGAAGGTTCGGTCAAAGCTCGTTCTGGAATACCCCCTCAGGGTATTTCGCGCGTAGCGTCGTTAGCGCCGGCCGACAAGAACGGCCGCACCCGATCGATCCGAGGTGCTCGAAATGTCGAACTATCTGTTCCTGCTGCTGCTGCTGGCTTGCCCGCTGATGATGCTCTTCATGATGCGAGGAATGCACGGTGGCAACGACGCGCACGCCGGCCACTCGATGGGTCAGGCGCCCGAAGATCCGTCGACCCGCTGGGACGCCCGCGATGACCGGCTAGCGGAGCTGGAGCGCGAGGTATCTCAGTTGCGCGCCGAGCGCGACCGACACGGGACCGACCCGCGATGACCGTCGTCGACGCGGCACCTCGGCGCGACCGGGCCGCCGCCGCGCACGACGACGCAGGCGTCGTACTGCGCTTGCACAAGGCGACCGGGCAGCTGGCCGGCGTGACGGGGATGGTCGCGGACGGCCGTTGCTGCATCGACGTGCTCGACCAGCTGTCGGCCGTTACGGCGGCCGTCGACGCGGCAGCCCTGCTGCTGCTGTCCAACCACATCCACGCCTGCGTCCGCGAAAGCCTGGAGTCCGGCGATATCGACACGACCGTCGACGAAATGGTCACCGCGGTCACCCGCTACGTACGAACCCGATGAGATGAGTGAGATGAGTACCCCCGACCTGATCGTGATCATCACTACCGTGCTGGTCTCCGCTGGGCTGCTGTGGTTCTTCTTCGGCCCTCGGCGCCCAGCCGAGCACACACAGCGTGATGGTGAGGGCCACACCCAGCAGGTCACCGTCGTGGTGCGTGGTGGCTACACCCCCGACCGGATAGAGGCCGTTGCCGGCGTACCTCTGCAGATCACCTTCGACCGACAAGAGACGGGGGACTGCACCAGCCGGGTGGTGTTCCCCGAGCTGGGCATCACCCGATCGCTTCCGGCCAACGCCCGGACCGTCGTCGAGATCCAGCCCGACGAGGTCGGCGAGTTCCACTTCTCCTGCGCCATGAACATGGTCCACGGGTCGCTCAACGTCACACCCGGCAGCGGAGCGGCTCCGACCCGGACAACTGAGACTGCCACCTCACCTGCCACGCCCGCGACTCCCGATCCGGCAGCCGAAGAGGAGCGTGAGGCCGCCGCGCGCCGCGCCGAGGTCCACGAGCTCAACCTCAGGGTCGTGATGAGCACCCTGCTGACCCTGCCGGTGCTGTTCGCGGTGATGGCCCACGAGCTGTCTGGGGCGGACTGGGTACCCGCGCTCCTTCTCAACCGATGGCTACAGCTTGCGCTGATCAGCCCGGTGATGTTCTACGCGGCCGCACCCATCCACCGCACCGGCTGGCTCGCGCTACGCCACCGCGCTGCTGACATGAACACCCTGATCACGCTCGGCACCACCGCAGCTTTCGGCTACAGCCTTCTCGTCACCATCGCCCCAGGGATGTTCCCGACGGACGTTCGCGACGTGTACTACGAAGCCGTCGGCGTGATCCTCACCCTCATCCTTCTGGGGCGGCTGCTTGAGGCCAAGGCCAAGGCTGGCACAGGTGAGGCTATCCGCGCCCTCATCGGCCTGCAGCCGCGAACCGCTCGAGTGGTGCGCGGTGGTGCCGAGGTGGAGATCCCCGTTGACCAGGTCGTGCTGGGAGACGAGATCCTCGTGCGTCCCGGCGAACGCATCCCGGTCGACGGCGACCTGCTCACCGGGTCATCCAGCGTCGACGAATCCATGGTCACCGGCGAGTCCATGCCCGTCACCAAGAGCCCAGGTGACCTCGTGGTCGGTGCGACCGTGAACCAGACCGGTGCCTTCACGATGCGCGCCACCAGGGTCGGCCGGGACACCGTGCTGTCCCAGATCGTCCGAATGGTCCAGCAGGCTCAGGCATCCCGCGCACCGATCCAACGCTTGGCCGACCGCGCGTCCGGGGTGTTCGTCCCCGTCGTCATCCTGATCGCCCTGGCCACCTTCGCCATCTGGTTCGTCGCCGGCCCCGAACCGGCGCTGACCCAGGCTCTCGTTACCGCAGTCGCGGTGCTGATCATCGCGTGCCCGTGCGCCCTCGGCCTCGCCACTCCGCTGTCGATCATGGTCGGCACCGGTAAGGGCGCCCAGGCCGGCATTCTGATCCGCTCGGCTGCAGCCCTTGAAACCGCGCATACCCTGGACACGATCGTGCTCGACAAGACCGGGACCCTCACGGCAGGTACGCCCGTCCTCACCGACGTCGTCCCCCTGTCGCACTCGACGGTCGAGGAGCTCCTCCAGTACGCGGCATCGATCGAAGCTCGGTCCGAGCACCCCCTGGCCACCGCCACAATCGCCGCGGCCGAATCTCGCAACCTCACCACTCTCGACGTCGTCGACTTCGACTCCGTCACGGGGATGGGCGTCCGCGGTCGCGTCAACGGACACGACATCCTGGTCGGCACCCGACGGCTGCTCAGCACCCACGACGTCGACGTCGAACCCCTGAACGACACCGTTGATCGGCTCGCAGACGACGGCAAGACCGCCATGCTGATCGCCGTCGACGGTCGACCCGCAGGCGTGGTCGCGGTCGCCGACACGATCAAGCCGGACGCGGCGGCCGCCGTCGCCGCACTGCAGAACATGGGGCTCGACGTCCACATGCTCACCGGCGACAACCCCCGCACCGCAGCCGCCATCGCCCGCCAGGCAGGAATCACCCACGTCCTCGCGGAGGTGCTCCCCCAGCACAAGGCAGCCGAGGTACAGCGACTCCAGGCCGAGGGCAAACGGGTCGGCATGGTCGGCGACGGCATCAACGACGCACCCGCCCTGGCCGCCGCAGACGTCGGCCTGGCCATCGGGACCGGCACCGACGTGGCCATCGAGGCCGCCGACATCACGCTGATGTCCGGAGCCCTGCACGGTGTTGTCACAGCGATTTCGCTGAGCCGGGCCACGATGCGCAACATCCGACAGAACCTGTTCTTCGCCCTCATCTACAACGGCATCGGCATCCCCATCGCCGCGGGCCTGCTCTACCCAGCCTTTGGGTTGAGGCTCTCGCCGGTCATCGCCGCCGCGGCCATGGCCGCGAGCTCGCTGTCCGTCGTCGCCAACGCGAACCGACTCCGTCGGTTCACCCCACCCCCGATCGCGTCCACGCCACAACTCTCGAACAGCGCCTCCCAGAAGCCCACGAGCACCGCGACCAAGGAGTCACCGGATGGTGAAGCGCGCTTCCCGCAGAGCGCTGAGAGAACGGACGACGCGTCCGAGGCGATGAGATGAACCAGGACTACGGCCTCTGGCCACTCGTGGTGCTCGACAGCGCCGTGATGATCATCTTTGCTTTCAGCTTCTTCCACCCGAAGAGCACTCGCGACTGGCGAGCCCTGGGCGGCTTCTCCGCGTTCATGGTGGCTCTGTTCACCGAGATGTACGGCGCACCGCTGACCATCTATCTCCTGTCCGGATGGCTGGGTTCGCGTTTCCCGGCGCTGCAGGCCACCCACTCCGGGGGACACCTCTGGAACGACCTCATCGGCTGGACCGGTGACCCGCACATGTCCCCCTTCCACCTGGCCAGCTACGCCGTCATCGGGGGGGGTTCTGGCTCATCGCAGTCGCGTGGAAGCACCTGCACGCTGCCGCCCAGAACGGGCGGTTGGCCACGACCGGGCCGTACGCGTGGCTGCGCCACCCGCAGTACCTCGGATTCTTGTTGCTCATGGCCGGGTGGCTCCTGCAGTGGCCGACCATCCCCACCCTGCTCCTGTTCCCCATCCTCGCTGTGGTGTATGCCCGTCTCGCGCGAACCGAGGAGCGGGAGATCGCCACCACCTTCGCCCCCGAATGGGCCGACTACGCGAGACGAGTCCCCCGGTACGTCCCGCGGAAGCCGGCACGATCACTGACGGCGGACAACAGCGTCGAGCCGGATCACACATCCGTCCGCATGTAGGAGGCAGGGTCGTCCGGGTTCGTAGGTCAGCCGCAGTGACCCGTCGCGCGGCTGTCCTGATGGCCTGGAGGATCGAAGGCAGACTCGAGGGCTGCGGTTGCGAACTGACCGAGTCAGCATGGGCAACGGCCGGGCCAGTCGTCTTCTCGGCCCAGAACACGATCGCCTGGTGAGGTCGCTCGGGAGTGCTGTTCCCCCGAGCGGCTGTGGCGCGGCGCCAGCCATCGCACTCGGCGAGCAGCGCCGACAAACGCGTGACCCGCGATTCGGATCTCCGGGGCCGGCGATAGTTCGCAGTCCGTGATGGGCCAGTTCGTCAGTGAACTCGTCGGCCTCGAACCTGTCCTGACGCGGGTGAACGGTGAAGGTATGGACAGCCAGGTGTCCAGGGTGTGCCGGGGTACATCTTCGAACAGCAGCAATCCGTCACGGCGGAGCACGCGGGCGATCTCGGCCACCGCGGCGCGCCAGTTGGGCA
The DNA here is from genome assembly GCA_031360335.1 of Candidatus Nanopelagicales bacterium. Classification (GTDB taxonomy): domain Bacteria; phylum Actinomycetota; class Actinomycetes; order S36-B12; family CAIYMF01; genus Longivirga. The sequence goes on along the minus strand of JANMBJ010000122.1, from coordinate 3,816 downwards.
GGTGGTGGATGAGGATCCCCACGCCGACGCCTCGGCCCGACCATGCCAAGTGCGTCGTAGCGGTGCGACGGCCATAGAGGAGATTTGGTGGCAAGGGACGCACGAAGCCACCGGCAACCCACGAGCGTTGGTGACCAAACTGACGAGCCGGAGCACGCCACGACGAGGCGGCCAGTGCACTAGCTTGCAGGTCGACCCGCGAAGCTGAAGTGGGCCTGGCTCCAACTGTTCCAAGCATCTGTGACCCACACGCCGTGCTCCGGGCTCGCAGCCTCGACGATCTTCACACCCCCGATGTACATCGCGACGTGATGCGCAACGTTGAAGTAGAAGAGGAGGTCGCCGGGCCGCAGTTGACCGGTCGAGACGCGCCGAACCTGGTTGGCTTGCGCGTAGGACACCGGGGTCAGCGACACGCCAGCGGCCGCCCAGGCGGCCGTGGTGAGCTTTGAACAATCCCAGGACGTCGGGGGCTGCGCGTTGTAGCTGTACGGTTCGCCGACCTGGGCCAGTGCATATCGGACAGCGGCAAGCCCCCTGCTGGTACTCGCGCCGTTACCGGATCCCGAACCAGTGGAACCCGAGCCACTGGAGCCAGTGCTGCCCGACGAACCAGAGCTGCCCGACGAGCCGGACGTCGCTGGGACGTGGGACTTTCGCAAGACGCGCGCTGCGGCGTCTTGCGCCCGGCGGGCCTCGGCCGCCGCCGCGACCGAGGCGGCCCGTTGCTGCGCCGCGAGGATCTCGAGCCGTTTGCGGTCCGCTGCTTGAAGCTGCGCAAGGACCGCAGCTGTGGCGGCCAACGCCCGGTTGATCTCGTCGCGGTGGCGTGTCATCTGCTCGGCGGTGGCGGCCGCGGCTGACTGCTGCTGTGCGAGCTGGGCCTCGGCCTGCGCCAGTCGCAGCTGGGCGACTTGGGCCTTGCGCAGCATCACGTTCTGGCTGCGCGCCACCTGCTGGACCGCGATGGCCTGATCCAGGAATTCGGTGGGGTTGTCAGAGAGCAGGAGGCCCACCGAGGACTCGATCCCACCTCCACCGGCCATGTAGGCGTGGGCCGCCATATGACCTGTGGTTTCCAACATCACGGCCAGCTGCGCCCGGGCCAGGGCCACGCGAGCCCGGGCATCCTTGACCTTGACATTCGCGGCCGCGAGTTCGACCTGAGCGGCGTTGAAGTTCTCCGACGCAGTTTCCGCCTGTGTCTCCAGCTCCTGCAGCTCGGCCTGAACCTGTGCCAGGGTCTTATGTGGTTGCGCCGAGGCATTGTTCGTCCCGGACAGCGTTGCAGCGACCATGACCAGAGCGACCGTCACGAGGATCGGTCGGGAAAATCGAGCGAGCACCACGTTTCCTTCCCTCTACCGCCTACCGGGTTAGCTGACGGGCTCGGGCTCGGGACTGCCCTACGAGCCGCGCGATGGACGCGTCTCGATTCGCCCCGGGAACGTGGGTCCCCGGCTCCTGACGGTCGGGGACCGACAAGACTCGGCGGAAGGCCTCCCTATGGAACTGAGAAGCCATCTGATGAACTGGAAGAGACCGTACACGGTTTGGGAATGATCACGGAACGGACTCGGCGACCTTCAGGGAATCTTCATCAAGGCCAGCGCGATGTCGTCCCGACACGCGCGTCCCCGCTACAGCTGCGCTGTCTGGTTGGGGTTCCCTCGAGCGTGCGCCGCGCCTCCGCATAGCGCTCGGCGTCGATCTCACCGGCGATGAAGCGACGGTCCAGCACTAGGCGTGGCGGTTCCGGCGCAGCCAAGCTGCGATGCCCGGTGCGCGTGAGCCGCGCGATGGCCCAGACAGCGGCGGCGACTATCGGCACCCACCCCAGCATCATGAGCCCGGGCCACCATCCGCTCGTGCTGCCCCAGCTGCTCCCGTACCAGTTCATCATCGCGACCACTCCTCACTCACCGTTCGCGGATGACTGCATCGTTCGCCACGATCCACCCCCGTTCCCCCTCGGAATCGACGAAGCATTGGTGAAGAAGGTGGCAGGAACGGGCTCGCGAACGCACTGTGCGTCGGACTGGACGCAGCGTGAACCGGGCTTCATCGAATCTTCATCGTTAGTCCGAGGTTCGACTAACTCCTCGCGCGACGATGTACCTGTCTTGCTCCGGCAGGGCTGACTCCCGGCGACGCATTCGGTTCGCTAGCCAAGCGGGCTGCACTGCGCCGACCTTACGGGTATCGCCGCGCTGCCCCATCACGTCCTCGCGCGCGACGCGATCCTCAACCGAAGGACAAGCGTGCCCGACCTGATCCGGCCCAGCACCGCCCAGAGCGAGGCACGCCCCGCGCTCGATACCGCCGATCCCAGATCGCTCAGTCGGCGTTTCGGGCGACGCGCGCTGATCGGCGTTGTGGTGCTCGCGCTGGCCCTCGGCAGCATCTCCCTGTGGAACGGGCGACGCGCCGACCCCACGGGCGCCGACATTCAGGCGTCCCCTGGATGGTCAGCCTCGACAACACCCGTGCCGGACGGCATCGGCCATATCCACGCCCTGGTGCGCAACCCGCGCACGGGGCAGACCCTCGCAGCAACACACAATGGCCTGGTCGAGCTCACGCGGACCGGGTCGGCGACCCTGGTCGGCGCCGCCCGCGACGACCTCATGGGTCTCGCGGCCGACGCCAACGGAACCTTGTGGGCCTCGGGTCACCCCGCCGCAGCCACATCAACGGCCACCTCGCTGGGCCTCATCCGGTCCACCGATGGCGGGGTGACCTGGGTCGATGTGTCGCGCCGTGACGTCACCGACTTCCATGCCCTCACCGTGCGCGGCTCCACCGTCATCGGAGCCTCGGGCGATGCCTTGTTGACCTCGGTTGACGGCGGCAGCACCTGGGCAGAAGGTGCACGCACGGCCGTGGGATCCTTGACCCTCGACACCAGTGCGTTGTGGGTCACCACGCCGGCAGGTCTGCAGCGCAGCACCGACGACGGCCGCACGCTGCTCCCCGTCCAGGACGCCCCGGCACTGGTCCTCGGTGCTCTCGCACCCGACAAGACCGTGTGGGGCTCCACCCGCAGCGGAGCGATCATGCGCTGGCTCGGGGACCGGTGGGACACCGTCGCGACGGTCAAGCCAGGCGAGCAGCTCGGGTCCATCCTCGGTATCAGTGCGAGAGAGGTTCTGATCACCACACCGACGCGCTTGATCTGGATTGCCGCCGAGTCATGAGCACGGCGAACAGGCACCGGTGCAGGCGTGCTCCCTCGATCGGCCTTAGCGGTCGACGCGGTGCCGCGCTAGCCCTGGCAGCAGCGCTCGGCGTCTCCGGGTGCTCCAGCGTGGTCAGCGACGCGGGAGCGCGTGTGGGCACCGGAGCTTCAGACGCCACAGCGGTGGGAGTGACGTACCTGGTAGCGGGTCAGCGCGGCCAACCCATCACCCTCTCGGGGAACACGCTCAGCGGGGAACCGTGGACGAACAGCGCGCACGTCGACCAGATTCTCGTCGTGAACGTCTGGGCGTCGTGGTGCGGACCCTGCCGTGGCGAAGCTCCGATCCTGGCCGCCCTCTCTGCGAAGTACGCCCGATCGGGAATCACCTTCGTCGGCATCGACACACGCGATTCCGACATCAATGGGGAAGCCTTCGTCAAGACGTTCGCCATTCCTTACCCCAACCTCAGCGACCGCAGCGGGCAGCTGCTCCTGGCACTGACTGCTCTGCCACCTTCGGCGATTCCGTCCACCCTGGTCCTCGATCGCCGAGGAAGGATCGCCGGTCGCATCATCGGGCCGGTAACCAGCGCCGGTCTCTCGGGGTTGATCGACCACGTCGCGGCTGAGCGCCC
>JANMBJ010000447.1:0-19078 GCA_031360335.1 Candidatus Nanopelagicales bacterium | reverse complement strand
TCACCGTGAAGGCGGGCACCGCCTTGTGCAGCAGTGCCAGTGCCGCAGTCACGTCACGGGCAGACGCGAAGTTCCCGAGCGACGTCCACCGCGCGTGCGTCGAGGCGAGTGTGGTGATGGCGACCGAGAAAGGATGTGGCTGCCCGTCCACCGTCACGGTGAACGACAGCCGCATGTCGAGCGATGCCAGCACCTGCGCGGAGTTCCAGCGCGACGTCGCGGTGCCCGACCCGTCAGGGGTCGTCGAGGTGTCGACGCCGGAATAGCCGGGCTGCGCGTCCGAGAGCGCGACGGCCGGAGCCAGCGCGGTCGAGCAGTCGGTGGTCACGGCTTGCGCGCCCACGATCGGCAGCAGCGCGGTGACCACCACGGTCGCCGCGAGCAGCGCAGCGCTCCGCGTGCCCAGGCGTCCGCACACAGAACTATGACCAGAGCTCATCTGGCATCCCCCGTTCGATGACGGAGGCTCACCCCCGCTGCGACCGCGTGGTCGCGTGCCGACTGTAGGTCACGTCCACCGCAGCTGCGTGGTCCATGTGGGTGCGGCTCAGCCGCGCGGGACGGCGAACTCCACGAGCCTCGCGGTCCGCGGCGCCAGGGCGCCCCACGTCGTGTCGATGTCGAGCACAGCGATTCCCGACGTCGGGTACTTCCGCGCCAGAGCGGCCGCAGCCTCCGGCTCGCGCTCGCGGGCGACCAGGTCGACCAGGTCCTCACAGCCGGGGTTGTGTCCCACGAGCAGCGCTGTCGTCGTCGATCCGGGCAGCTCACGCAGCACCTCGAGCAGGGTCGCAGCCGTGGCGTCGTAGATGCGTGGGTCGATCGTGGACGGGCTGGTCGAATCGCCGGCAGCGCCGGCAGAGCCGATCTCGCGTGCGGCGAGCGCCCAGGTGTCGCGTGCCCGTCGAGCGCTCGAGACGACGACCTGATCGAGGGGCCCGACATGGTCGCTGAGCCAGGCGCCTGCAGCCTTCGCATCGACGACACCTCTCGGAGCGAGCGGACGGTCGTGGTCGAGCACCCCCGGCGGATACGACGACTTGGCGTGCCGGAGAACGAGGAGCCGGTGGATCACGCGCGTGCCCGGTTGTGGAGATCCTGCACCTGCGAGTCGGTGCCCACGACGATGAGGACGTCGCCGGTGCCGATGCTCGTGGCGGCCGCCGGGTTGGTGACGAAGTGGCCGTGCGACCGCAGTGCGAGCAGCAAGGCACCACCTCCTTCCAGCGCGCGGATGTCTGAGACCGTCGCCCCGACGAGCGAGGACCCGTCGTGCACCTCGATGTCGACGAGGCGAAACTCGTGACTGCCCTCGTGCATGACGATGTCGAGGAAGTCCACGACATCCGGCGACTCGGCGAACGCGGCGATCCGGTTGCCCCCGATGCGCTGCGGGTTGACCACCCGGTTGGCGCCAGCGCGTACGAACTTCGGCTCCGCGTCGTCCGTCCGCGAGCGGGCGATGACGAAGAGGTCCGGATTGAGGCTGCGCGCGCTCAGCACGACGTAGACGCTTCCTGCGTCGTCGTCGAGCGATGCGACGAGGGTCTTCGCCGTCCGGATGCCGGCGCTGCGCAGCACGCCGTCGACGGTGGCGTCGCCCTGGACGTTGGGGTAGGGACAAGTCGCGAGCCGCGCCTCGTGCAGGTCGATCACCACGACGGCCTGTCCCGTGGTGGAGATCTGCTCGGCGGCGGCGCGGCCCACCCGACCCCAGCCGCAGACGATCGCGTGCCCCTCGAGCGATTCGATGTCACGTTGCATGCGGCGTCTCCCCCACAAGTTGCCGAGCTGCCCCTCGAGCACCAGCTCGAGCGTGAGCGTCAGGGTGTAGAGCACGGTGCCGACGCCGACCAGCGCCAGCACCATCGTGTAGATCTTCTCGGCGGTGCCGAACTCGACGACCTCGCGGAACCCGATCGTTGTCACGGTCGTGACGGTCTGATAGGCCGCGTCGAGCGGGTTGATGCCGAGGATGATGTAGCCGATGGTGCCCACGACGAGCACCGAAGTCAGCGCACCGAGGCCCATCGCCAGACGCCGGGTGTTGTCCGACGTGTAGCCCGGCACGGCGACGCCCGACAGGGCGCGGCGTTCACGCGGGCTTCTCGGCACAGGCACCAGGATGCCGTAGTCCGAGGTCCGCGCGACCGGCACCGGCGCGGCTCGGGTGATTCAGACGACTGTCACGGCCACCACGGGTCGCGGCTGGTCAGCCGCCGATGGCGTGGACGCCACCGTCGACGTGGACGATCTCACCGGTGGTCTTGGGGAACCAGTCCGACATGAGGGCGACGCAGGCGCGGGCGGCGGGCTCGGGATCGGTGAGGTCCCAGTGCAGTGCTGCGCGGGTGTTCCAGACCTCCTCGAACTCGTCGAAGCCCGGGATGGACTTGGCAGCCATGGTGCGGATCGGGCCAGCGGCCACGAGGTTGACGCGCACGCCCTTCGGGCCGAGGTCGCGGGCGAGATAGCGCGACGTCGACTCCAGGGCCGCCTTGGCCACGCCCATCCAGTCGTACTTCGGCCAGGCGACCTGTGCGTCGAAGGTCAGACCGACGACGGCCGAGGTGCGGTCCTCCCCCGTCATCATGGGCAGGCACGCCATGGTCAGTGACTTGAGGGAGTAGGCGGACACCTGCACGGCGGTGGCTACATCGGCCCACTCGGTGTTGAGGAAGTTGCCGCCGAGCGCCGCCTCGGGTGCGAACGCGATCGAGTGCAGGACTCCGTCGAGCGAGTCGACGTGCATGCTCAGTCGGTCGGGCAGGGCCGCGAGGTGCTCCGGGTCTGTGACGTCGAGCTCGACGACCGGCACCGGGATCGGCAGCCGTCCCGCGATGCGGTTGGTGATCGACAGGGCGCGTCCGAACGACGACAGCACGATGGTCGCGCCCTCCTCCTGCGCCAGCCTCGCCACGTGGAAGGCGATCGAGGAGTCGGTGAGCACCCCGGTGATGAGCAGCTTCTTGCCCTCGAGGATCCCCATGGTTGTTCCTTCCGTCGCGTGTCCGTCGTGTCGCCGGTCCGGGGACCGTGCCGGGAGAAGTGAATCAGCAGGAGCAGTGCCGGTCGCGCGGGGACGCGCTCGCGTCAGTGACCCATCCCCAGGCCGCCGTCGACCGGGATCACGGCACCGGTGATGTAGGCCGCCGCGTCCGAGGCGAGGAAGACCACGGTGCCGGCGACCTCGGCCGGGCTCGCATAGCGGGCGAGCGGAACTGCCCCGACGATCTCGGCCCGACGGCCTTCCGGCAGGGCTGCCGTCATGTCGGTGTCGACGAAGCCCGGGGCCACGACGTTGGAGGTGATGCCTCGGCTGCCCAGCTCACGTGCGAGCGAGCGAGCCAGGCCGACGAGACCGGCCTTCGAGGCGGCGTAGTTGGCCTGGCCGGCGGAGCCGAGCAGACCGACGACGCTGGACACGAAGATGATCCGACCGCGACGCAGCTTGAGCAGCCCCTTGGACGCCCGTCGCGCGACACGGAGCGCGCCGACGAGGTTGGTGTCGATCACCGCGTCGACATCGTCGTCGCTCATCCGCATGAGCAGTCCGTCGCGGGTGATCCCGGCGTTGGCCACGACGATCTCGACCGGGCCGAGATCGGCCTCGATCCGGTCGAAGGCCGCGTTGATGCTCGCGGTGTCCGTCACGTCGGCCCGCAGCACCAGGACGTCGGACCCGGCCAGCTCGGCCGGCAGCTCCCCCGACCGTGCCGTGATGGCCACCCGGTCGCCCTCCGCGACGAAGGCCTGCGCGATCGCCAGTCCGATGCCCCGGTTGCCTCCGGTGACCAGCACGACTCGATCCACGACGGCGCCTCCTGACAGGTCCGGATGCCCCCCGAGAACCCGGCAGGGTGCGACGCGACGCTATCCGTTACCAGTCGGTAGGACGGAACCGCACTCCTCGGGAGACCGCACTAGGGTCGGACACATGAGAGCGATCCAGGTCAGCGAGTTCGGCGGACCCGAGGTGCTGGTGTCTGCGGTCGTCACCGATCCGGTGGCCAACCACGACGAGCTGCTCGTGCGGGTGACCGGCGCAGGAGTCAACTACGCCGACACCCACCAGGCCGAGAACACCTACCTGTCGGGAAGCACCCTGCCGTTCGTGCCGGGTGGCGAGGTCGTCGGCGAGGTCGTCGATCCGGGTGGCGCGCCTCGGCGGGTGTGCGGCTTCGTGAGCCGCGGCGGCGGATACGCCGAGCTCGCGGTGGTCCGCGCCGGGCTCGCGTTCGACGTGCCCGACACGGTGAGCGACCCGCAGGCGCTAGCGCTGCTCGTGCAGGGCCTCACGGCGTGGCACCTCGTGCACACCTGCGCGCGGGTGCACCCCGGTGAGTCGGTCGTGGTGCACGCGGCGGCAGGAGGTGTCGGCAACCTCGCCGTCCAGCTCGCGAAGGCCGCCGGCGCCGGCCGCGTCATCGCGACGGCGTCCACGCAGGACAAGCTCGACCTCGCCGCCGGCCTCGGTGCCGACGTGGGCGTGCTCCTCGACGAGGGCGTCAGTGCACATGACGTGAAGGCGCGTCTGATGGCCGCCAACGGCGGCCGCAAGGTCGACTCGGTTTTCGAGATGGTCGGCGGTACGACCTTCGACGGCAGCCTCGCCGCTCTCGCGCCGTTCGGCCGCCTCGTCACGTTCGGCATGGCGTCACGCACCGAGCCTGCGCCGCTGCGTCCCGCGACGCTCATGGTGGGGTCGCACTCGGTGATCGGGTTCTGGCTGATGGACTGTCTGCGGCCCGGGCTCGTCGACGCGATGGTCGGAGCGCCTCTGCGCGATCTCCTCGAGCAGGTCGCCGACGGCCGGCTCGCCCCGCTCGAGGGACATACCTATCCGCTCGCCCAGGCGCGCCAGGCTCATGAGGACATGCGGGCTCGGCGTACGACCGGCAAGGTTGCCCTCGACCCGCGTCTCGACGAGCAGCACGGCTGATGGGACCCGCCGAGATGCGCAGAGTCGACGACGACTTCGTGGCGCTGCCCTTGTCGCTCTGTGCCGACGCCGCGCTGTCGCGTGCCGCCGAGCTCGGTGCCTCCCACGCTGACGTCCGCGTCGTGGCACTGCACACCTCCACCATGAGCCTGCGAGACGCGAGGCTCGACGCCTCCGTGCTCGACCGCGACACCGGCATAGCGGTGCGCGTCGTTGTCGACGGCTGCTGGGGCTTTGCCGCCTCCGACAGTGTCGACGTCGACACCGCGCACCTGCTGGCCGAGCGAGCTGTGGCCCTCGCCCGGATCTCGTTGCCGCTGAGCACGATGCGCGTCGAGCTCGCGGCCGAGCCGGTGCATGTCGGCTCCTGGGTCTCGGCGTATGACGTCGACCCGTTCGAGGTGCCGGAGTCCGAGCGGCTCGAGGTGATGGCGGCGCGTAGCTCACGCCTGCTGGCCCATCCGGCGGTGGCGCACGTGACGTCGACCGTCGTGGCGGTGAAGGAGCAGGTCTTCTACTCCGACCTCGCGGGCACGCGCACCACGCAGCAGCGACTGCGGGTGGAGAGTGACGTCGTCGCGATCGCTGTCGACCCCTCGAGCGGCGCCTTTGAGACGATGGCGACCACCGCGCCGCCGACCGCGCGCGGATGGGAATACCTCACGGGCGCCGCAGTCACTGTCGGCGGGGCGCGTTCGTGGGACTGGGACGCCGAGGTCGGGGCCCTGGGAGACCTGCTGGAGGAGAAGACGAAGGCGCCGTCGGTCGAGCCGGGTCGCTATGACCTCGTGGTGCACCCCACCAACCTCTGGCTCACGGTCCACGAGTCGATCGGGCACGCCACCGAGCTCGACCGGGCGCTGGGCTACGAGGCCAACTACGCGGGCACCTCGTTCGCGACACCGGACAAACTCAACACGCTGCGCTATGGCTCGGATCTCATGAACGTGACGGGCGACCGGGTGGTTCAGCACGGCCTGTCGACCGTCGGTTGGGATGACGAAGGCGTCGCGTCGCAGAGCTGGGACATCGTGAAGGACGGCGTGCTCGTCGGCTATCAGCTCGACCGCGGCATGGCAGCGGAGTTCGGGCTCCCTCGCTCCAACGGCTGCGCCTACGCGGACAGCGCGTCGCACACCGCGATCCAGCGGATGCCCAACGTCTCGGTGCAGTTCGACCCCGACGGCCCCGATCTCGAGGGCCTGATCGGTGGGGTCGAAGACGGCATCTATGTCGTCGGTGACAAGTCGTGGTCGATCGACATGCAGCGATTCAACTTCCAGTTCACCGGTCAGCGGTTCCACCGGATCAAGTCGGGCAGGCTCGTCGGGCAGCTCAAGGACGTCGCGTATCAGGCGACCACGACCGACTTCTGGGGCTCGATGCGCGCGGCCGGCAACGAGTCGACCTACCTTCTCGGCGGCGCGTTCAACTGCGGCAAGGGCCAGCCCGGGCAGATCGCCGCAGTGTCGCACGGATGCCCCGCCGCGGTCTTCGAGCAGGTCAACATCCTCAACAGCGCTCAGGAGGCCGGCCGATGACGTCGCCGCAGGAGGTCGTGGAGCGGGTGCTCGCTGCCTCGACGTCGCGCGGGTGCACGGTGCTGGTCCGCAGCACGAGCGTCGCCAACCTCCGCTGGGCGCGGAGCACGCTGACGACCAACGGCGAGACCGTGGCGATGTCGGTGACCGTCGTCGCCTTCGTCGACGTGCCCGACGGCGTGGGTGTCGGGTCCGTCACCGTGAGCGCGCCGTCCGTGGCGGAGCTGCCCGATCTCCTGCGCCGGGCACAGGACATGGCCGCGCAGTCCGGTGCCGCGGAGGACGCGCGTGATCTGGTGACCGGAGTGACGGAGTCCGCCGACTGGACAGACTCCCCCGCCGTGTCGACCAGCGCGGCGTTCGTCGAGCTCGCACCGCAGCTCGGTTCGGTGTTCATCGCAGCGCGCGGCGACGACATCGAGCTCTTCGGCTTCGCCGAACAGCTCGTCACGACGACCTACCTCGGCACCAGCACCGGCGTTCGTCTGCGCTGGGTCGAGCCGGAGGCACGGCTCGAGCTGACCGCCAAGAGCCACGCTCGAAGCCGTTCCACATGGGTCGGCCGTGCCGGGCGTGACCTTGCCGACCTCGACCTCGCCCAGGTCGACCGTGAGCTGCGTCAGGGGCTGGCGTGGCAGGCGCACCCGGTCGACGTCGGACCGGGGCGCCACACCGCCGTGCTCTCGCCCAGCTGCGTGGCCGACCTCATGATCGAGCTCTACTGGAGCTCGATCGGCCGCGAGGCTCACGACGGCCGCAGCGTCTGGAGCAACCCAGGTGGTGGCACCCGGGTCGGTGAGTCGATCGCCGACGGCCGCGTCACGCTGTGGAGCGATCCGGCGATGCCGGGCTATGAGTCGCTGCCCTTCGTGGCGACCGGCGGGTCGTCCGCGTCGACGAGCGTGTTCGACAACGGCCTGGCGCTGGAGCAGGTGCGCTGGATCGGCGACGGAGTGCTGGAGAACCTCGTGACCTCGCGCCACACGGCTCAGGAGACTGGCCTCGCCGTGCGCCCCGGTGTGGGAAACCTTCGCCTCGACATCACAGGTGGCACAGGGGATCTCGCTGATGTCATCGCACGCACCGCTGACGGTCTCTATGTGAACTGTCTCTGGTACAACCGGATCGTCGACGCCCAGACTCTCCTGCTCACCGGGCTGACGCGTGACGGCGTCTACCAGGTGCGCGGCGGCGAGGTCGTCGGTGCCGTCACCAACTTCCGCTTCAACGACTCACCTGTCGGCATCCTGAGCCGCGTCCGTGATGCGGGAGCACCCGTGGGCTGCCTCGGCCGCGAGATGGCCGACTATTTCAACCGCGCCGTCATGCCGCCGCTCGTGATCGACGCGTACAACTTCTCCACCGTCAGTCAAGCCAACTAGTCCTTGGCCTGCTGGTGCTCTAGGCCTGGGGCTTCAGCGGCTTCAGCGGCTGCCGCGCCAGGGGCCGGGTGACGGCGCTGTGGTGTCCCAGTGCTCGACGAAGGTGCGGTAGGCCACGAAACCGCGCGCGGTGTAGTTGGCCAGGGCAGCCGGGGAGTCGAGCTCGCACGTGTGGAGCCAGACCCGGGTCGTGCCGTCGATCTCCCAGGCGCGGTCGACCGCTCTGGTCAGGAGCCACCCGCCGAGGCCGAGCCCGGCGTACGAGGGGAGCAGCCCGAAGTAGGCGACCTCGACGCTGCCGGTGTCATCTGACTCGAGCTCGACGTAGCCGGCCGGGGTCCCGTCGACCCAGGCGGTCCACAGCTCGTGACGAGGCGAGGTCACCCACTCGCTCCACCGCTCGAGGCTCCAGTCGAGGCGGTCGAGCCAATACCAGTCGCCGCCCACGGCTCGGTAGAAGAAGCGCGACAGCTCGGGCGCCGGACGACCGGCACGGACCAACGTCGCCGCGACCGACGGCTCACGGCCCGGCCGCAGCTGCGCCGGGTCGGTCATCTCCAGGTCGGTGACCCGGACCTCGCGGACCCCCGGACCGGGACCCGAGACGCGGGTCATTCGTCCTCGAGGCGGAACCCGACCTTCATCCCGACCTGAACGTGCGCCACCGAGCCGTCGCGGACGTTGCCGCGGATCTCGGTGACCTCGAACCAGTCGAGGTGACGCAGGGTCTGGCTGGCGCGCTCGATGCCGTTGTGGATGGCCTGGTCGATGCCCTCGGGCGACGTGCCGACGATCTCGGTCACGCGGTAGGTGCGGTTGCTCATGCGCCCATCCTGGCGCATGCCCCTCCCCCATCCTCGAACCTGCTGAGACAACCTCTTGCCGACGCCGCGACCTGTGCGAGATCCTGACCCGATCGAGGTCGACCACCGGATGCCGGTTGATCCCAGCCGACGTACCGTGGTCCCGTGAGCATCGAGCCTGAGGTCCACCGGATCACCGACGCAGGGGTCTCGCTCACCGACGATCAGGCCGGTCGGCAGCGGCGCTATCTCATCGCGATGTCGATCCGCACGCTCTGCGTCCTCGGGGCGGTGCTCGCGCCGTCGCCCTGGCGCTGGATCCTCGCGGTGGGCGCCGTGATCCTGCCCTACATCGCCGTGGTCATGGCCAATGCTGGACGCGAGGTCTCCGACGGCGACGGCATACGCGTGGCGATGCGCACCACAAGGAAGTCGCTCGGCCGCGGGGAGTGATCGTGGGGCTCCTCGAAGGCTCCTGGGACGGTCCCCTCGGCCTGCCGATGTCGGCCCCGGCCAGACCCCGACCTACGCTGCATCCATGAACGGCTACCGGTTCCTGCGTCAGCCCCGGTGGGTGGCTCTCGGGTTCCTGGTGGTGGTCATCGTCCCGTCGTTCGTGCTGCTCTCGCGTTGGCAGCTGCACCGTCTCGACGACCGGCGTCACGCCAACACCGTGGTCACCTCCAACTCCACGCGCTCAGGGGTTCCCGTCGACCAGATTATGAGCGCGGGCGCGGACCAGTCAGCCGTCGGAGACGACCAGACCTGGCGGCAGGTCAGTGCGACCGGCCACTACGACACCGCTGGCCAGGTCTTGGTGCGCAAGAGACCGCTCGAGGGCCGCAACGGCTTCTGGGTGGCCACGCCGTTCGTGACGACGACGGGCACCGTGCTGGTCGTCAACCGTGGCTGGGTCGAGGCGTTCGGCAGCGCGACCGCCGGCGCAGACGTGCCACCCCCGCCCGAGGGCACGATGACCGTGGTCGGGCGAGTGCAGCCCTCAGAGATCGCGCCGCCGTCTCAGCCCACCGACCTCCCGGCTGGTCAGGTGACCGACCTCGACGTCCACCTGGTCGCCGGCGCAGCACCGGTCTACCCCGGCTACGTCGTGCTCGTGTCCTCGACACCACCCCAGGCCGACGGCCTGACCCCGCTGCCGCTGCCCGACCTGTCCGAAGGCCCGCACCTGTCCTACGCCCTGCAGTGGATCCTGTTCGCGCTGGTGGCCGTCGGTGGGTTCGTCGTGCTCATCCGCCGTGAGGCGCTCGACGCCGATGACCGCGACGGTGTCCACGACATGGCCGAGGTCGGCGCCGAGGACTGCGGAGGCGGCCTCGGGTCCGACGACGGTGCCCAGGAGACCCTCGGCCAGATCATCGGTACAGCGAGCGCTTCGGCGTCCGCGGAGTCGCCCAGCGCCTGATCGACCACGCACGGTGAGCGGCCGAACACGTTTGCCGTCACTCACGTCACCCATTCGGCCGTGTCCCAGCACCGTGAAGGCCCCGGCGACGGGCACAATCGGATCATGGACCTGGGCCTCAAAGATCGTGTGTTCGTCGTGACCGGAGGGTCGCGCGGGCTCGGCTTCGCGACCGCGCAGGCGCTCGTGGCCGAGGGCTCGCACGTGATCCTCGCCGCTCGTGACCAGCAGGCGCTCGACGAGGCCGTGACGCAGCTAGGCGGGGGCAGCTCGGCGGTCGGCCTCCCGGGCGACCTGGGCGACCCGACCACGGCCGAGCGCATCGTGGCCGCTGCTGTCGCTCGCTATGGACGCCTCGACGGTGCCCTGATCAGCGTCGGCGGCCCGGCCGGCGGCTCACCCATGACCACCGACGACGAGACCTGGCGCGCAGCGTTCGAGACGGTCTTCCTCGGCGCCCTGCGGGTCGCCCGGGCTGCCGCCAACGCGATGAGTGGTGACCCGGCTGACCTCCCCGGGGTCGGCGGCTCGATCCTGTTCGTGCTCTCGACGAGCGCTCGCGAGGTTTTTCCTGGCCTGACGACGAGCAACGGGCTCCGACCGGGTCTGGCCATGCTCGTGAAAGATCTGGCCGACGAGCTCGGTGCTCGTGGGATCCGCGTCAACGGACTGCTTCCCGGTCGGATCGCGACGGATCGCATCTTCGCGATCGACGCGCGCTTCGGCGCCCCCGACATGGTGCGTCGACGCAACGAGGCAGCCATCCCGCTCGGTCGCTACGGCGAGCCCGAGGAGTTCGGTGCGATGGCGACATTCCTCATGTCGCCCAAGGCGTCCTACATCAGCGGCAGCCTCCTGACCGTCGACGGCGGAGCCTCGCGCAGCATCTAGTTCGACAACTCTGACCACGCACTCCGCCCCTCTACTCGCGGCACCGCCCCGCTCAACGAGCCCGGCTGGTCCACGCTCGCTGTCCCCGGAGCCCTCAGCGGAGTCGCCGGTGCGCCCTCCAGCCGATGACGAGGCTGACGAGGCCGATGAGGGCGAGCGCCGGGCTCCAGATCGGGACGGCGTCGTTGGTGGCCGATCGGGAGCCGATGATGAAGGACCCGATGGCGGCGACCACGAGGAAGCTCCCCCACCACAGCCCCCAGGACCGGGCGAGCCGATCGATGTCGGCGGCGCTGCGAAAGCGTTCGGATGCGCCGGGGGCATGCTGGCGGGTGACGTAGGCGGCTCCGTGCTCGGCAGGAGAGCCGTTGACGCCAGCCTCCTGCGTCCGTCGCGACTCGCCGCGGAGAACGCGTCGCGCATCGGTGAGCTGCTGCATCACGACCGTGGCGTCCTCGGCCGCCTCGGAGCCGGGCGGGTAGCGGTCCGGGTGGGAGGCGTGCACCCGCTTGCGGAAGGCGGACTCCACCTGACGTGCCGATGCGCCCGGCGAGACACCGAGCAGTCGTCGCGCCTCGGAGCGGTCCATGGCCATCACGATGACCCGACCGGTCGCCCACCGCTCAGGCGGTGGGGACTACCGCGGACTCCTGGGTCGCGAACTGCGTGCGGTAGAGGTCGGCGTAGAGACCGCCCTGAGCGAGCAGCTCGTCGTGACGTCCCTGCTGCGCGATGTGGCCACCGTCGACGACAAGGATGGTGTCGGCCTCGCGGATGGTCGAGAGGCGGTGGGCGATGACGAGGGACGTACGCCCCTGCAGCGCGGTGGCGAGCGCCTTCTGCACGGCTGCCTCCGACTCGCTGTCGAGGTGCGCGGTCGCCTCGTCGAGCACGACGACGTCTGGTGCCTTGAGCAGGAGTCGCGCGATCGCCATGCGCTGCTTCTCGCCACCGGAGAGGCGATAGCCGCGATCGCCGACGACCGTGTCGAGACCCTCCGGAAGGTCGGTGACCAGCGTGAGCACCTGGGCGTCACGCAGCGCCGAGAGCAGCTCGTCGTCGGTCGCGTCCGGGCGGGCGTAGAGCAGGTTGGCGCGGATGGTGTCGTGGAACATGTGGGCGTCCTGGGTCACGACGCCGACGAGCGCGTGCAGAGACTCCTGGGTGACGTCGCGCACGTCCTGGCCGTTGATCCGCACCGAGCCCTCGGTGACGTCGTAGAGCCGGGACACGAGCCCGGTGATGGTGGTCTTGCCAGCACCGGAGGGGCCGACGAGAGCGACCATCTCCCCCGGGTGGGCGGTGAAGGTGATGCCGCGCAGCACCTCGTCGCGTACCGGTGCGGAGTCTGGTCGAGCGACCGACTCGAGGGACGCCAGTGAGACCTCGTCGGCGCTCGGATAGCGGAAGCGGACATCGTCGAACTGGATGGTCGTCGGACCGCCGTGGAGGTCCTCGGCGCCCTCCTTGTCGGCCACCATCGGCTCGAGGTCGAGCACCTCGAAGACGCGCTCGAAGCTGACGAGCGCGGTCATCACGTCGACGCGGACGTTCGACAGCGAGGTGAGCGGGCCGTAGAGCCGGCCGAGCAGGGACGCGAGCGCCAGGAGCGTGCCGACGGTGATCGCTCCGGTGATGGCGAGATTGCCGCCGACGCCGTAGACGAGTGCCGTGGCGAGCGCGGCGACGAGCGTGAGCGCGGTGAAGAAGATGCGGTTGGCCATCGCGATGCGCACGCCGATGTCGCGCACGCGGCCCGAGCGTCCGGCGAAGTCCGACGCTTCCTCGTCGGGGCGACCGAAGAGCTTGACGAGCAGGGCGCCGGCGACGTTGAAGCGCTCGGTCATCTGCGTCGACATCTCGGCATTGAGCTGCATCTGCTCGCGTGTCATCGACTGCAAGGTGCGACCGAACCATCGGGCCGGGATAAGGAAGAGCGGAAGCATGAGCAGCGACGCCACGGTGATGGGCCACGACAGCGCGAGCATCGCGATCACCACGGCCACCAGGCTGATCGCATTGCCGACCACTCCGGACAGGGTAGAGGTGAAGGCCTGCTGCGCACCGATGACGTCGTTGTTGAGACGAGAGACCAGCGCACCGGTCTGAGCTCGGGTGAAGAACGCAACGGGCATCCGCTGGACATGGTCATAGACCTGGGTGCGAAGGTCATAGATGAGACCCTCGCCGATACGGCTGGAGTACCACCGACCCACGAGGGTCAACAGGCTGTCGAGCACAGCGATGAGCGCGATGATGATCGCCGTGTTGGTGACGACGCTCGTGTCGCCCGGCGTCACGCCCTTGTCGATGATCCGGCGGAACAGCAGCGGCTGAGCCACGACCAGCACGGCGTCGAGGACCAGCGTGACCAGGAACCCGATGACCAGGACCTTGTACGGCGTCGCATAGCTGAGGATGCGCCGAACCGTACCCTCGGCGAG
This sequence comes from Candidatus Nanopelagicales bacterium, assembly GCA_031360335.1. Lineage (GTDB taxonomy): Bacteria > Actinomycetota > Actinomycetes > S36-B12 > CAIYMF01 > Longivirga. Next base: position 5,652 of record JANMBJ010000447.1, on the reverse strand, counting down.
CTTCCGGTCGGTGATCGACTCGTCACGTCGGAAGGACCGCATGACCTGGTGGGGGTTCATCGACGACACGCGCAGGAGCCTCCAGACGGCGGAACGCGGCCCGCAACGCCCACGGACCATCGACAGCACAAGCAATCAGGCGTTCGGTTTGTTCCCCTCGACAGCGCCTGGGACCGTGCTGGGCCCGAGCCTACGTGCGGCCGGCCAGACTGCGAATCAGGGCCGTCTGAGTCTCCCGCTCGAAGCGTCGCTGGTCGGCCACGGTCGCGTCGATCGCGTGCCGCAGGAGGGTCTTGGTGTCGCGAACCGCCCGCTCCGGGGCGGCCAGGATGCGCGCCACGGTCGCCTGCACGGCGGCATCGAGGCCGTCGGCCGCTGAGACGGCGGTGACGATCCCCAGCGCGAGAGCCTCCTGCGCGCCGATCCAGCGGCCCGTCACGCAGATGTCCAGGGCGCGCGCGAAGCCGACGGCTGCGACCAGCGGATGGGTTCCCGTCAGGTCGGGCACGAGGCCCAGGGTCGTCTCGCGCATCGAGAAGCGTGCGTCCGGAGCGGCGATGCGCAGGTCGCACGCCAGCGTCAGCTGAAATCCGGCTCCGACGGCCGGCCCCTGCACCGCCGCGATCGTGACGACGTCGTCGCGGTCGTGCCACCAGGTGAACCCCTCCTGGAAGGCGGCGATGAGGTCCGCGCCGGCCTCGGGTCCGGAGCCGCTGATGGCGGCGAACGGCGTCTCCCCGTCGAGGCCTTCGGGGCGGAACAACCGCACGTCGATGCCGGCCGAGAACGACGGTCCTTCTCCGCGCAGGACGACCGCACGGGTTCCTGCGGGCAGACCTGCACCGATGGCAGAGAAGGCGGCCCAGGTTGCGGGTGTCTGCGCGTTGCGACGCTCCGGGCGGCACATCGTCACGGTGACGACGGGAGCTGCGTCGTCGCCGGTCCAGTCGACGCGTAGTCCTGCGGCCTCGAGAACCTCAGGTGCGACCGGCGACGGGCTCAGGATGCTGCCTTGCCGCGGGTGGCTCCGCCTCGACCGCGCAGGGTCGCGCCCGACTCGCTGAGCACCCGGTGGACGAAACCGTACGACCGACCCGTCGACGCGGCCAGCTCTCTGATGCTGGCACCAGCTGTGTACTTCTTCTTGAGGTCCGCGGCCAGCTTGTCGCGCTCGCCGCCCGACACTCGACGACCTTTACCGAGCTCCGCCACAACGGCCTCCTCGCATGCTGTCGACGGCGACTGCGCCGTCGTCCGACCTCTGCACGTTACCCCGCTCAACTTGAGCCGCAAGCGACTCCGGGAATCTCTGACGATCTTCGTCAGTCGCGGACTCCGCGCGTGCGGCGGGCCGATCTGGGAGTGCGGCGGTCAGGCGAGTGCCACCAGGTCCGCGTAGTCCGGGTTCCAGAGATCCTCGACGCCGTCGGGGAGGAGCAGGATGCGTTCCGGGTTGAGTGCCTCGACCGCACCCTCATCGTGCGTGACCAGCACGATCGCGCCCTCGTAGGACCGCAGGGCGGCGAGAACCTCCTCGCGGCTGGCCGGATCGAGGTTGTTGGTGGGCTCGTCGAGGAGCAGCACATTGGCTGCGGATACGACGAGCGTGGCGAGCGCGAGCCGGGTCTTCTCACCTCCCGACAGCGTGCCTGCCGGCTGGTTGACGGTGTCACCGGAGAACAGGAACGAGCCGAGCACCTTGCGGGTCTCTGTCTCCATCAGGTCCGGCGCAGCCGATTTCATGTTCTCGAGAACGGTGCGCTGCGGGTCGAGGGTCTCGTGCTCCTGCGCGTAGTAGCCAAGACGCAGTCCGTGACCGGGGAGGATCTCGCCGGTGTCGGCCTTGTCGATGCCGCCGAGGATGCGCAGCAGGGTGGTCTTGCCGGCGCCGTTCAGGCCGAGGATGACGACCCTGCTGCCCTTGTCGATCGCGAGGTCGACATCGGTGAAGATCTCGAGCGAGCCGTAGGACTTCGACAGCTCCTGCGCACGCAGCGGAGTCTTGCCGCACGCGGCAGGGGTCGGGAAGCGCAGCTTGGCGACCTTGTCGTGCTGGCGCGTTGCTTCCAGACCGCTCAGGAGTCGGTCGGCGCGTCGTGCCATGTTCTGCGCGGCCTTGGCCTTGGTGGCGGTGGCGCGCATCTTGTCGGCCTGCGTCTGGAGCTGGTGGGCCTGCTTCTCGGCGTTGGCCCGCTCGCGCTTGCGTCGGCGCTCGTCGGTCTCGCGCTGGGTGAGATAGCTCCTCCAGCCGACGTTGTAGACGTCGATCTCACACCTGTTGGCGTCGAGGTGGAACACCCGGTTGACCGTGGTCTCGAGCAGGTCGACGTCATGACTGATGACGATGAGCCCGCCCTTGTGCGCCTTGAGGAAGTCGCGCAGCCACACGATGGAGTCGGCATCGAGGTGGTTGGTCGGCTCGTCGAGAAGGAGGGTGTCCGCGCCGGAGAACAGGATGCGCGCGAGCTCTACCCGCCGACGCTGGCCACCCGACAGCGTGCCGAGCGGCTGCTCGAGCACCCGTTCGGGGAGGCCGAGGCTCGAGGCGATCGCTGCGGCCTCGGACTCCGCTGCATAGCCACCCTGGGCGAGGAAGTCCGCCTCGGCATTGGAATAGCGCCGCATCGCCTTGTCGCGCGTGGCGTCGTCAGCCGAGGCCATGCGCTGCTCGGCGGCGCGCATCCGGCGGACGGCCTCGTCGAGGCCTCGAGCCGCGAGGATGCGGTCGTGCGCGAGCTCGTCGAGGTTGACGTCGCGAGGGTCCTGCGGGAGATAGCCGAGGCCGCCGCCGCGGGCAACGGTGCCGGCGGCTGGCTCGCCCTCACCGGCGAGCACACGGGTCAGGGTGGTCTTCCCAGCGCCGTTGCGGCCCACGAGGCCGACCTTGTCGCCGGGGCCGATCCGGAAGGTTGCTCCCGAGTGGAGCAGGCGCGCGCCGGCGCGCAGCTCGATACCGGTAGCAGAGAGGGTCACAAGACCAAGATTCTACCGGCGATCCGAGCAGCCCCCGACCGCTGTCTCACCTACCCCGGGTTTCGGGCAACCCGAGATGTGTGGTCACAGCCCGCTCCAGCGTGGCCGCATCACACATCTCGCCCGCTGGCAGCGCAGATGTGTCGTGACGCACGTCCCGGGCGTGGTGTGACGACACACCTCCGCGGGCGGGATGGGGCTGCTAGAGGTTGAAGCCGAGAGCTCGGAGCATCTCGCGACCGTCGTCGGTGATCTTGTCCGGACCCCACGGCGGCATCCAGACCCAGTTGATCCGGTAGTCCTTGACGACACCGTCCAGAGCTGCGCGGGTCTGGTCCTCGATGACGTCGGTGAGCGGGCACGCCGCAGACGTCAGCGTGAGGTCGATGGTCGCGATGTTGAAGTCGTCGACCTGGACGCCGTAGACGAGGCCGAGGTCGACGACGTTGATCCCCAGCTCGGGGTCGACGACGTCCTTGAGCGCCTCGATGACGTCGTCGTCAGGGGTGATGTCGCTGCCCCCGGCGATGGGTGCGGTGGTCTCGGTCACGGTGCTACCTCCGGTGTCTGGCTCGCCGCGGCCTGGGAGACCGCGTCCTTCCATGCCATCCATGCCAGCAACGCGCACTTCACGCGAGCCGGATACTTCGCGACCCCGGCGAACGCGACCGCGTCACCCAGCACATCCTCGTCGGGCTCGACCTGGCCACGACCCTGCATGAGCTTCACGAACTCGTCGGTGGTGGCGAGGTCATCGACGATGCTGTGACCGACGAGCAGCTCGAAGAGCATGCTGGCCGAGGCCTGCGAGATCGAGCAGCCCTGTCCGTCGTACGACACGTCGGTCACGGTGTCGCCGTCGATGACCACGCGCACGGTGAGCTCGTCGCCGCACGTGGGGTTCACGTGGTGCACCTCGACGGCGTAGGGGTCGCGCAGGCCGCGACCACGGGGGTGCTTGTAGTGGTCGAGGATGATCTCCTGGTAGAGCGACTCGAGGTTCACGAGGCTGCTCCGCCGGTGACGCCGAAGAACGACTGCGCATGGCGGACCGCGGCGACGAGGTCGTCGATGTCGCGCGTGCCGTTGTAGATGTAGAACGACGCACGGGTGGTCGCCGCGACGCCGAAGCGCCGGTGCAGCGGCCATGCGCAGTGGTGCCCGACCCGCACCTCGACACCGCGGTCGTCGAGCACCTGTCCGACGTCGTGCGCGTGGATGCCGTCGACCACGAACGACACGACCGAGCCGCGCGACTCGGTGGCGAGCGGTCCGAAGACGCGTACGCCGGGGACGTCGGCGAGGGACTCCAGCGCATAGGCCGTGAGCGCATGCTCATGCGCGGCAACCGCATCGAGGCCCGACAGCGAGCCGTCGGTTGACGTGATTGCGGCGAGGTAGTCGACCGCCGCACCGAGGCCGATCGCCTGCGCTGCCATGGGCACACCTGCCTCGAAGCGTTGCGGCGGTGGGGCGAAGGTGGAGCCCTCCATGCGCACGACCTCGATCATCGACCCACCGGTGAGGAACGGCGGCATCGAGTCGAGGAGGTCATAGCGGCCCCAGAGCACTCCGATACCCGACGGTCCGAGCATCTTGTGACCGCTGAAGGCGAGGTAGTCCACGCCGAGGGTGCTGACATCGACCGGCATGTGCGGCACCGACTGGCACGCGTCGAGCACGACGAGCGCGCCGACGGCGTGGGCGGCGGCGGCGATTCGCGCCACCGGGGTGATGGTGCCGAGCACGTTGCTCTGGTGGGTCAGGGCGACCACGCGGGTGCGGTCGGTCAGCACGGCCTCGAGCCCGTGCTCGGAGTGGTCAAGGTCGAGGCGACCGTCGTCGTCGACGCCGATCCAGCGCAGCACCGCCCCGGTCTTGTCGCAGACCTCCTGCCACGGCACGAGGTTGGCGTGGTGCTCCATCTCGGTGACGACGATCTCGTCGCCGGGCTTGAGGATGAAGCGCTCCGCGCCGTCGGGAAGCGCGCGGCCGTGCAGCGCCTTCGCCGTAGCGTTGCTGAAGGTGTAGGCGACCAGGTTGATCGCCTCGGTGGCGTTCTTGGTGAACACCAGCTCACGCGTCTCGGCGCCGACCAGTGCGGCGATCCGCTCGCGGGCGCTCTCGTAGGCGTCGGTGGCCTCCTCGGCCAGCAGGTGCGCTCCGCGGTGCACGGCGGCGTTGTGCCGGGTGTAGAACTCGCGCTCGGCGTCGAGCACCGCCGTGGGCTTCTGCGACGTCGCTCCGGAGTCGAGGTAGACCAACCGGTTTCCGTTGCGCACAGTGCGCGACAGGATCGGGAAGTCGGCCGCGACCCGCTCGACGTCGAGGAGTCCGGAGACGGGCGCGTGCACGGCGGTCATGATCCTGCGGCCGCCTTCACATAGACGTCGTAGCCGTTGGCCTCGAGCTCGTCGGCCAGCTCCGGGCCACCCTGGGCGACCACGCGACCATCCACGAACACGTGGACGAAGTCAGGCTTGATGTAGCGCAGGATGCGGGTGTAGTGCGTGATGAGCAGGGTGCCGACGGTGCCGCTCGACGCGACCCGGTTGACGCCCTCGGACACGACCTTGAGCGCGTAGACATCAAGACCCGAGTCGGTCTCGTCGAGGATTGCGAACTTGGGCTGGAGGAGCTCCATCTGCAGGATCTCGTGACGCTTCTTCTCACCACCGG
>JANMBJ010000058.1:0-16957 GCA_031360335.1 Candidatus Nanopelagicales bacterium | reverse complement strand
CTCGGGCACGAGCTCGTAGCTCTTGGAGTACGTGTCGAGAATGGCCACTCCGGCAGCGGCGAGCGGGATGCCGATGAGGGCACCCAGCGGGCCCCAGATCGCACCTCCGACGAAGACCGCCGCCAACGCGATAGCCGGGTTGACGTCCATCGTCTTCTTCGAGACCCGAGGCGTGAAGTAGTAGGTCTCGATCTGCTGGTAGACGGCGGCGAAGGCGACGATCGCGATCGCCTTCCACGGTGAGGTGAACACCGTGGCGAGCACAGGCAGGATGATGCCCAGATAGGTGCCCACGATGGGGACGAACTGAGCAGTGATGCCGACGAACAGGGCGAACGGCAACCAGTAGGGCACACCGATGGCCACGAAGAAGACTGCGTGGAACCCGGCGGAGAGTGCAGCCAGGATGATCTTCGAGATCACATAGCCACCCGTCTTGGCGATCGTGATCTCGGAGACGGTCAGGAACACCTTCTGGGCACGTGGCGGCATCCAGCCGGCGACCGTGGCGAAGAAGCTCGGACCGTCAGCAGCGAAGTAGAAGCCGAAGACCAGCACGGTGACCAGGTCGAACAGCACCGCGGAGAGCGACCCGATGACTCCGAGCACTCCGCCGGACAGCGATCCCGCCCATGACGCGATCTGCGACGGAGTGAGGTTCAGCGACGACGAGATGGTCGTGGTGTTGAGCGTGGTGCCGAACCGGCCGTTGACCCACTCGATGACATGGGTGGCCAGTGTCGGGACCGTCGTGACGAACTCCGCGATCTGGTTGAAGAACAGCTGCCCGAAGACTCCCGCCAGCAGAAGGGTCGTGAGGATCGCGCCTCCACCCATGACGGTCGTCGCGATCCCGCGCGAGCGCCCGCGCGCGACGAGTCCTCGGATCCCGGGTTCGAGGGCGATCGCGAAGAGCCAAGCGAGGACGACCAGGAACAAGAAGTGCCGCGTGACCTCGAACAGCCACAGGGACAGGAGGAACGCTCCAGCGATCGCGAAGACGATGACCGCCGTGCGTCGCACCGAGGCGCTGTCGAACGAGGTGATCGTCCGGGTGGGAGGGATCGTGGCCAGCGCCGACGAGGAGGGCGACAGCTGACCCGGTCCGTCGTGCTCGCCTGCGGTGGGAGAAGTCATCGGCCATCCAGATTCCGTCGGTGCTCCTCGGCGAGGGCGCGTGGACACCCTACGGTCACCGGCTGGTCGTACAGCCTGCATCGCCCGACCTTCCGACGGGTGGGGTGTCGATCCCTCCCGCGGCGATCCCTCGCTGCCGCACTGCAGGTGCGCACCTGGGCAGAGTGCTCCATCATGAGCCGCACACCCCGGGGCGGCCGCGCAGCCATTGCCGGTCACTGCTCGATGAACTCCTCACCGGCGTACGGAGCGGTCGCGCACGAGCGCGACGACCCGCGTCGCTTCTCGTGGACGGGGAGTCATGCCCAGCGCCCCAGGCACCAGCCCCATCGAGGCCCTCATCGAGCTTGCGCACCTGCTGCCTCGACCGACGGCCTTCGTGTTCGGCGGCGGCGGCTCCTGGGGCGCGCTGCACTGGGGCATCCTGCGCGCTCTGGCAGAGACCGACATCCGACCCGATCTGGTGGTCGGCACCAGCGTGGGATCGCTCAACGGCGCCATCGCTGCGGCCGACCCGGAGCACAGCGCGGAGATCCTGGGACAGCTCTGGCCTTCGGTGACGCGGGAGATGGTGTTCCCCGGCAGCGTGCTCGGCGGTCTCAAGACACTGAGGTCCACCCATGGCTGGATCTACGACTCCGCCAACCTGGCGGCCTACCTCACCAGCCGGATCCCGGTCGCGACTATCGATGAGCTCCCACTTCCCTTCATCGCCATCTCGACCGACTTCGCGACCGGGCAGCGGGTCGAGATCGACCATGGTGATCTGACGACGGCCCTGCTCGCCTCCTCCGCGATCCCGGGGATCTTCCCGTGGATCGATCGCGACGGCCGACGCCTTGTCGACGGGGGGCTCGTGTCGAACGTCTCGACCGATGTCGCCCGGAACCGCGGTGCCCGGTCCATCGTGGTGCTCGACTGCGGCCTCTTCGGGGTGAGCCCCGACCTGTCGCACTCGATCGTCGACATCCTCGCGCAGTCGGTCGCCATCCAGTCGCGTCAGCAGGTGATCCACGACCTGTCCGGCACCCTCGACGTCCCGGTCGTATGGCTGTCAGGCCCCGAGCTGACAAGCACGAGCCAGCTGGACTTCGGCCACAGTGAGGCCCTCGCCGAGTCTGCCTACGTCACGAGCCGAGCGATGCTCAGCACCCTCGTCGGATCAGAACCGCTCGAGCCTGGGCTCTACGGCGGCCCTGCACTCGTCCGCAACGATCCCCGGATCGCTTTGCACGCAAGGACTCCCGCGCCTTCACGCTAGGTGGGACAGGCGCACGCGCAGGACCGCTCGTGTCCGCCGGCGGGGTCGACCGTCAGCGGGTGAGCGGCCAGCTGTCGCCCGCTGTGAGCCGGAGGTCGAGCAGCGACGCGAGGGCGATCGACTCCCCGTCCCGTGCTCCGATGCCGGCCTGCAGCCTCGGTTCCTCCGGCGTGAGCTGCACGCCGGCGAGCCGTGAGCGCAGGCTGCGTCTCACGACGAGCACGTACATCTCTCCGTCGTCGGCGACCGCCAGCGATCCGTCACGGCGTAGGTACCAGCCGCTGAGACCCGTCCGGTAGGTGTCGCGGGAGTCGCCGCCGCGTGCGAGCAGCGGCGAGGTTGCCAGCCCACGCTGCTGTGCCCGAGTGACGAAGCCGTCGACGAGCCCACGGGGGCGCGCGACGTCGTCGGCACGCGCTCGGGCTGCGAGCTCCGCCTTGGCGATCACGTCGGCTCGTCGTTGCTCGCTCCAGTCGTCAGTCATCCGCCCATCCTGCCTCGTCCCGCTCGATACGTGACGTGACGGACGACGGCCCAGCGCCAGCTCGACAACTGCGAGAGGCTCTGGCACTACGTCCCGCACACATCGACCAGATCCTCGACGAGGACACCCGGAGGAACAGCATGAGCGTCACGAACATCGAGAAGGACGTCGAGCGGCTCACCATGACTGTCACCGCGGAGTACGACGTCAGCGCCGACCGCGCCTGGCAGCTGTGGGGCGACCCGCGCCAGCTCGAGCGGTGGTGGGGTCCACCCACGTACCCGGCCACCGTGCTCGACCACTCGCTCTCCCCCGGCGGCCGGGTCAGCTACCTCATGACCGGGCCGGAGGGCGACCAGCACCACGGCTACTGGGACGTCCTGGAGTCCGCACCACCCCGCCACCTGCTCATCCGCGACGGTTTCGCCGACGCGAGCGGCACGCCGATCGACGCCATGCCGCAGACGCACATGAGGGTCGGCATCAGCGACCTCGCGGCGGGCGGAGTCACCGTCACGATCGAGTCGCAGTTCCCCTCGCTCGACGCGATGGAGCAGCTCCTGGCGATGGGCATGGACGAGGGCATGCGCGCGGCGATGGGCCAGATCGACGACGTCCTCGGGGGAGCACACAGAGCCTGACCCGTGGCGGAGCAGGGCCTTGCATGGCTCAGCCTGCGAGGGCGGAGGCGACGACGGCCCGCGCCTCCTCCTGCACGGCCGCGAGGTGCTCCGGTCCGCGGAAGGACTCGGCGTACAGCTTGTAGACGTCCTCGGTGCCCGACGGGCGCGCGGCAAACCACGCGTTCTCCGTCTGCACCTTGAGCCCTCCCAGAGTCGCGCCATTTCCCGGAGCCGTGGTCAGCGTCGCCGTGATCGGTTCTCCCGCAAGCGATGTGGCCGTCACCTGGTCGGGCGACAACCTCGCGAGGATCGCCTTCTGCTCGCGGGTGGCTGGGGAGTCGATCCGGGCGTACGCCGGTTCGCCATAGGCCTCGGTGAGCCCGCCGTAGAGCTGCGACGGCGAGCTTCCGGTGACCGCCTGGATCTCAGATGCCAGCAAGCACAGGATGATTCCGTCCTTGTCGGTGGTCCACACCGAACCGTCACGTTGCAGGAAGCTCGCCCCGGCACTCTCCTCGCCGCCGAACGCGACCGACCCGTCGAGCAGGCCGGGGACGAACCACTTGAAGCCGACCGGCACCTCGAGCAGGCGGCGGCCGAGGCCGGCTACCACACGGTCGATCATCGACGAGCTCACGAGCGTCTTCCCCACCGCCGCATCGGTCGGCCAGCCGTCGCGGTGAGCGTAGAGATAGCTGATCGCGACGGCGAGGAAGTGGTTGGGATTCATCAGCCCGGCGTCCGGCGTCACGATGCCGTGGCGGTCGGAGTCGGTGTCGTTGCCGGTCGCGATGTCGAAGTCGTGCTGGCGCGCGATGAGGCTGGCCATCGCCCACGGCGACGAGCAGTCCATGCGGATCTTGCCGTCCCAGTCGAGCGTCATGAAACGGAAGGTCGGGTCGACGTCCGGGTTCACGACCGTGAGGTCGAGACCGTAGCGCTCACCGATCGCACCCCAGTAGGCGACGCTCGCACCACCGAGCGGGTCGGCGCCGATGCGCACCCCGGCGCTGCGGATCGCCTCGAGGTCGACGACCTGATCCAGCTCCTCGACGTAGGAGCCGAGGAAGTCATAGGTGCCCGTCGTCGCGCTGGCGAGCGACACCCGCTTCACACCGGCCAGGCTCGTACGCAGCATCTCGTTGGCTCGGTCCTGGACCCAGCCGGTGATCTCGGTGCCCGCAGGGCCGCCGTCGGGCGGGTTGTACTTGAACCCGCCATCACCCGGCGGGTTGTGCGACGGCGTCACGCAGATGCCGTCGGCCCTCGCACCCGCGGCGTTGGCGACGAGGATCGCCCGCGACACCGACGGGGTCGGGGTGTATCCGCCACGCGAGTCGACGAGCACGTCGACACCGTTGGCGAGCAGCACCTCGAGCGCGCTCACCGTCGCCGGCTCGGACAGAGCATGGGTGTCGGCGCCGAGGAACAACGGACCGTCGATGCGTTGCGCAGCCCGGTAGTCGCAGATCGCCTGCGTCGTGGCGAGGATGTGGTCCTCGTTGAAGCTAGCGGCGAACGCCGAACCACGGTGACCGCTCGTGCCGAAAGCGACCCGCTGACCGGGATCCTCCGGGTCGGGGTGCACGGTGAAGTACGACGTCACCAGCTTCGCGACGTCGACGAGGTCGGCAGAGGTGGCGGGCTGCCCGGCACGGGAGTCAGTCATGGCTCGATCCTGGCACTCGGGACGGGCACGCGCCGAGGAAGCACCCGCCCCGGCTCAGACCGCACGCAGCACCAGGAGGAACTGGCCGCCGCCCGGCTCGACCTTCGCCTGAACGGCAAGATCCGGTGCGAACCGCGAGAGCCTGTCCACGAGCCACAACGCCGCTTCGTCGGCGTCGGTCCTGCTCGGGCACCGACCAACCACCTCCTGGCCGCCCTTGCGGCTGAGGCGATCCACCGTCGCGACGATCGGCGCCGGGTCGACCACGAAAAGGTCCGGAGACCACGCCACGACCGGAGCGACCTTGCCCTTCCCGGTGTTGCACGCCCGGTGAGCGAGGCGCTCCCGGCCCGCCGCCACCTTCTTGCCCTTCGGAGCGAGTGCCGAGTCGACACTCGGGCCGCGGGCGGCGTTGACCGACGCCTCCGGATCGACCGGCTCGTCGCACAACCAGCAGCGCCAACCGTCGCGTTCGCCGACCTCGTCCAGAGAGCTCATCACCCGAGGCTACGGGTCGCCGACAGGCGGGCTGCCTGGGGAGCACCACACGCCCTTTCCCGGCAGCCCCACCTGGCACACTCACCGCCACGGCCGGGCACGCACGCCCGGCCGTGGAGCACGGAGGTGGGAATGCCCGAGACGACCGCGCGGTCCGAGACCAGCACCACGACGCGGTCGTCGCTGAGCACCCGTCGTGTGGTGTTCCTCGTCATCGCTGCGGCCGCACCGATGGCCGCGATGGTCGGCAACGTCCCGCTCGCCCTCATCTACGGCAACGGTGCCGGGCTCCCCGCCGCCTACCTGATCAGCGCGCTGGTCCTGCTCTGCTTCTCTGTCGGCTACGCCGCGATGAGCCGACGCGTGATCAACACCGGCGCCTTCTACACCTACATCGCGCGGTCGCTCGGCAAGCCGTCCGGCGTCGCGTCCGCCTACGTCGCGGTGCTGTCGTACGGCGCGCTCACCTTCGGGCTCGCCGGTGCGTTCGGCTACTACACCGCGCTCGTCCTCGAGACCCTCGGCATCTCTGTCGCCTGGTGGCTGCTTGCGGCCGGTGCGGTGATCCTCGTGGCATTCCTCGGCTATCGATCGGTCGACCTGTCGGCCAAGGTGCTGGGCACCCTCATGGTGCTCGAGTTCCTCGTCCTCATCGTCTTCAACGTGCTGGTCGTGGCGCAGAAGGGCATGGCCGCGTTTCCTGCCGAGTCCTTCGCCCCGACCCAGGTGACGAGCGGATCGCTGGGCATCGCGCTCATGTTCGCGTTCTTCAGCTTCGTGGGCTTCGAGTCAGCTGCGCTGTACGGCGAGGAGACCCAGGACCCCGAGCGCAGCATCCCCCGCGCGACCTACATCGCCGTCGCATCGATCGGGGTGTTCTACGTCCTCACCAGCTGGATCATCGTGGGCGCCGCGGGAGCCGACCAGGCAGCGGCCCAGGCCGAAGTCGACAAGGGCGTCTTCGTCTTCAACCTCATCCAGCGCTATGGCGGCGAGGTGCTCTACGACATCTCTGCCGTCCTGCTCTGCACGAGCGTCCTCGCGGGATACCTCGCTCTGCACAACGCCACCAGCCGCTATCTGTTCGCCCTCGGGCGGGAGAAGGTGCTCCCGAAGAGGCTGGGGCACTATCACCCGAACCACTTCAGTCCGCACGTCGCGAGCGTGACGGTCAGCGTGCTCACCGCTGCCGTCGTCGGCGGCTTCGCCCTTGCCGGTGGCGATCCGTTCGTCGTCATGGTGCCGAGCCTCATCGGCGTCGGCACTCTGGGCATCATCGCGTTGCAGGCTGCCGCATCGCTTGCTGTCGTCGCCTTCTTCTGGGGTCGCAACGACCGTGAGATCTGGAAGTGCGTCGTCGCTCCCGCGATCGGCTTCTTCGGTCTGGTGACGGCCTTCGTCATGGCAGTGACGCACTACCCGACGCTCACCGGGTCGAGCGATGTCCTCGTCAACTCCGTGCCCTACGTGCTCGTCGCCGTGGCGGCTGCCGGTGTCGTCATGGCACTCCTGCTGCGCCGGCACCGACCGGCGACCTACGCCGCTATCGCGCAGTCGCGGGTGCGTGGTCGCCGTCGGGCGTCGACCGAGCCTGCGGTGACCTATACCCGACGCTATTGCATCGTGGGCGCCGGGCCGGCGGGGCTGGTGGCGGCCCGGGCCCTGCTCGCCGAGGGGGTGCCGTTCGACTGGTACGAGCGGCACACCGATGTCGGCGGTATCTGGGACATGGACAGCCCCGGCAGCCCGATGTATGAGAGCGCCCACTTCATCAGCTCGAAGTACACCTCGGCCTTCGTCGGCTTCCCGATGCCGGCCGACTACCCCGACTACCCGTCGTGGCGGCAGATCCGTGACTACATCCGGGCCTTCGCCCGCGAGTTCGGTCTCTACGACCACGTGACTCTCGGGGTCGCCGTGGCCAGCGCCGTGCCGATACCAGGTGACCGCTGGAGCGTCACGCTGTCCACCGGCGAGACACGCGACTACGACGGGCTCATCGCCGCACCCGGCGTCACCTGGCACCCGAACGTGCCCGACCTCCCCGGTGCCGACATCTACACCGGTGATCTCCGCCACTCGGTGACGTTCCGCGACGGGCTCGAGCTACGTGACAAGCGGGTGCTCGTCGTGGGCGCCGGCAACTCCGGGGTCGACATCGCGTGCGACGCCGCCCGCCATGCCGAGCAGGCCTTCTTCTCCGTACGCCGTGGTTATCGCTTCGTGCCCAAGCACATCTTCGGACTCCCGACCGACGCGGTGCTCTCCGGTGTGATCGAGCCGCCGCGCGGGGTCAGCCTGTCGGGTGATCCAGCCGAGCTCATCGACTCGCTCGTCGGCGACCTGACCCGACTCGGGCTGCCTGCACCGGACCACGACCTGCTCACCAGCCACCCGATCATGAACACCCAGGTGCTGCACTATCTGCAGCACGGCGACCTCGTCGCCAAGCCCGATGTCGCCGGCCTCACCGCCTATGGCGTCACCTTCGTCGACGGCAGCGAGGAGCAGGTCGACGTCGTGCTGCTGGCGACGGGGTATCAGTATCTGATGCCGTTCCTCGACCCGTCGCTGCTGACCTGGAAGCAGGGGCACCCGCTGCTCTATCTGCACGTCTTCTCGCGCGAGCGTGACAGCCTGTATGTGCTGGGGCTCATCGAGTTTGCTGGCGCCGCCTACACCCGTTTCGATGAGATGGCACAACTGGTCGTCATCGACATCCGCGCTCGTGAGACCGGCGTGCACCGTGACGAGATTGCGGCGCTCAAGAAGACCGATCATCCCGACCTCACCGGCGGCGTCGCCTACATCGACACTCCGCGCAACGCCAACTACGTCGAGAACGAGACCTACGTGCACTACCTCGCCGACCTGCGCGACCAGTTCGAGTGGGCCGACCTCGACGAGCTGACCTACGAGCCGCTGCGCACCCGGACCACTGCGGGCGCCTCGGCTGCTGGGGTGCCCGGCTGAGCAGCACCTCCTGGGCTGACCGCTGCTCGGTCAGCCGGGCCGGCCGGGCGATCCACGCCTAGGGTGTGGTCATGGACACGCAGGCCAACGTGCACGGCGACCCGCTCGAGGTGTGCAGCCTCGAACCGCTCACCGGCTTCTATCGCGACGGCGCCTGCACGACCGGCCCCGAGGACGTCGGCTCGCACACGGTGTGCACAGTCGTGACCGCCGAGTTCCTCGAGCACCAGCGACAGGTGGGCAACGATCTGGCGACGGCGAGGCCGGAGTATGGCTTCCCCGGCCTGGTCCCCGGCGACCGCTGGGCCGTGTGCGCCGATCGCTGGCTCCAGGCCTATGCCGCCGGCGTCGCGGCTCCTGTGGTGCTCAGCGCGACCAACATCGCTGCCCTCGACGTCATCCCGCTCGACTCGCTCGTCGCGTGCTCTGCGGACGCGCCCGACGACCCGTCAGCGCTCTTCGACCAGTGATCGCGGCACCCTTCACCGCGTCGGCGGGCGACAGGTTGCCGGCACGCTGACCCCGGCGAGGGTGACCGGGGCCGCGGTCAGGCAGACATGCGCCTGCGACACCGGCAAGGGCACTCGATAGCGTAAGGACGGCGGCGCATCCCGACGCACCGGCGCACGGACCACGTGCCTGGCCCGTCGGGACTGCTCCGCCGCATGGACGTCATGAGCCGTTACGCGACAGGTCGCGCCCTCGAGGCCGCTGGCGCCGCGGCGTGGAGGAGGTTCGGCGTGAGCATCGGAGTCCTGCGTGAGGCTCGCCCTGGGGAGACCCGGGTGGCGGCCACTCCCACGACGGCTGTCGCCTTGATCAAGCTGGGCTATGCCGTGGTGGTGGAGCCGGGTGCCGGCGCCTCCTCGGGGTTCTCCGACGACGCCTACGTCGCCGCAGGTGCCGAGCTGGGCGACCCGCTGGCCGCCGACATCGTGTTCGGCGTCAATGCGCCCTCACAGCAGCAGCTCGACGGCCTGCGCGAGCACGCGACTCTGGTGAGCCTGCTGAGCCCGGCGTTCAGCCCCGAGCTCGTCACGGATCTCGCGCGCCGACCGATCACCGCGCTCGCGATGGACGCGGTGCCGCGTATCTCGCGAGCACAGTCCCTCGACGTGCTCAGCTCGATGGCCAACATCGCCGGCTATCGCGCGGTGGTCGAGGCGGCGCACGTCTTCGGTCGCTTTTTCACCGGTCAGGTGACAGCCGCCGGAAAGGTCCCGCCGGCGAAGGTGCTGGTCGTCGGAGCGGGGGTCGCAGGGCTCGCCGCCATCGGCACTGCGGGCAGCCTCGGCGCGATCGTCTACGCGACCGACCCTCGTCCTGAGGTGGCCGACCAGGTGAAGTCGCTCGGTGGTGAATATCTGCCGGTCGCGGCCGCCGACGTCGAGGTCTCCGCGACGGGCTACGCCAAGGAGATGTCCGACGACTACAACGCCCGGGCGGCCGCGCTCTACGCGGCGCGCATCCCAGAGATGGACATCGTCATCACCACGGCCCTGATCCCCGGCCGCCCGGCGCCGTCGCTCCTGACGGCCGACGTTGTCGCGAGCATGCAGCGCGGCAGCGTCATCGTCGACATGGCTGCGTCCAACGGCGGCAACGTCGCGGGCACCGTCGCGGGTGAGGCCGTCGTCACGGTGAACGGCGTCACCATCATCGGCTACACGGACCTCGCCGGACGCCTGCCGGCGCAGTCGTCGCAGCTCTACGGCACCAACCTGGTCAACCTGATGAGGCTGATGACGCCCGGCAAGGACGGCATGCTCGTCCTCGACTTCGACGACGTGGTGCAGCGCGGGATCACCGTCGTACGCGACGGCGAGCTGACCTGGCCACCACCCGCGGTGCAGGTCTCGGCAGCCCCCGTGGTGAGCGTCACCGCCCCGGTCGTGCTGGCGGCGAAGGAGCCGATGTCGCAGCGTCGCAAGTTCGGACTCGTCGGGGTCGGAGCTCTGCTGCTCTTCCTGCTGGGTGCCGCGTCGCCTCCATCGCTGCTCGGTCACCTGACCGTGTTCGCGCTCGCGATCGTGATCGGCTACTACGTCATCGGCAAGGTGCACCACGCGCTGCACACTCCGTTGATGTCGGTCACCAACGCTATCTCCGGCATCATCGTGGTCGGAGCCCTCCTGCAGGTCGGGCACGGCGACACCGCCGTCACGGTCATCTCGACCATCGCCATCCTGCTCGCCAGCATCAACGTCTTCGGCGGCTTCGCTGTCACTCGTCGCATGCTCGCCATGTTCTCGAGGAGCTGAGTCATGACCGTCGAGACAGCCGCACAGGCTGCCTACATCGTCGCTGCACTGCTGTTCATCCTGGCGCTCGCGGGCTTGTCCAAGCACGAGACCGCGCGGGCCGGCAACGCATTCGGGATGGCCGGCATGGCCATCGCCCTGCTGGGCACGATCGCGCTCGCGATCACGCGTCACATCTCCGGCCTCGGGATCGCTCTCGCACTGGGCGCCATCGTCATCGGTGCGTCCATCGGTCTGTGGCGAGCGCGCATCGTCGAGATGACCGGCATGCCCGAGCTGATCGCGCTGCTGCACTCGTTCGTCGGTATGGCCGCCGTGCTCGTCGGATGGTCCAGCTTTCTCTCCGTCGAGGCCCATCTCGATGGTGACGAAGCCGGGATCCTGCGCCTCGAGGACCTGCTGCGGATCCACTCGGGCGAGGTCACCATCGGGGTCTTCATCGGCGCCGTCACGTTCACCGGATCGATCGTCGCGTTCCTCAAGCTGTCGGCCCGGATCAGCTCCGCGCCGCTCATGCTCCCGGGCAAGAACTACCTCAACCTCGGCGCGCTCGTCGCGTTCGCGATCCTCACCACGTGGTTCGTCATCAGCCCCCAGCTGTGGATCCTCGCCGTGGTCACCGCTGTCGCACTGCTGCTCGGGTGGCACCTCGTCGCCTCGATCGGCGGCGGCGACATGCCCGTCGTGGTGTCGATGCTCAACAGCTATTCCGGTTGGGCCGCAGCCGCATCCGGCTTCCTCCTCGGCAACGACCTGCTCATCATCACCGGCGCGCTCGTCGGCTCCTCCGGTGCCTACCTGTCCTACATCATGTGCCGCGCGATGAACCGGTCGTTCATCTCCGTCATCGCCGGCGGCTTCGGCATCGAGGCCGGGCCGACGGAGGACAAGGACTACGGCGAGCACCGCGAGATCACCGCCGAGGCAGCAGCAGACCTCCTCACCTCCGCGCGGTCGGTCATCATCACGCCCGGCTACGGCATGGCCGTCGCCCAGGCGCAGTACGGCGTCGCCGAGCTCACCCGCAAGCTCCGCGACCGAGGCATCACCGTGCGCTTCGGCATCCACCCGGTCGCCGGTCGGCTTCCCGGGCACATGAACGTGCTTCTCGCCGAGGCCAAGGTGCCCTACGACATCGTGCTCGAGATGGACGAGATCAACGACGACTTCGCCGACACCGACGTGGTGCTGGTCATCGGTGCCAACGACACCGTCAACCCCGCCGCGATGGACGACCCGACCAGCCCGATCGCCGGTATGCCGGTCCTCACGGTCTGGAACGCCGGGCAAGTGATCGTGTTCAAGCGGTCGATGGCCTCGGGCTATGCCGGCGTGCAGAACCCGCTGTTCTTCAACGAGAACTCGGCCATGCTCTTCGGCGACGCCAAGGACCGGGTCGAGGACATCGTCCGCGCGCTCTGAGCTCTCAGGGCCGCTCGTAATCCGTTGCGGGCGAAGGCATGTCGCGTGTGTCGCTGGGTTCGACACGGCGCAGTGCTATGTCCTTAGGCTCGCGCCCGTCGCCGCTGGACACCCCGCGCAGCCGGCGGCCGACCCAGGGCAGCAGATGGTCGCCGACCCACGCGAGATCCACCTGAAGGTCAGCGCGACGTGAGGTCTCCGGCTGCGGCGGCAGCGGTCGCCGCCACCACCCGGTGTCACCACCGAGGAGACCGGTGTCGTCGACGTCCAACGTCTCGAGCAGGGCTGCGGCCACCCGCCGGTGCCCGGCGGCGTTGAGGTGCAGCCGGTCGGTGTGCCAGAGGCGTCGGTCGGCGAGCACGTCGACCCGCTCGAGGTCCACGACGAGTGCACCGTGGCGATCTGCCGTCGCACGGACGTTGTCGTTGAACCGCATGAATCGCTCGGCGAGCAGCTGTGCAACCCGACCCGTGCCGCCAGCCCGACCGATCGAGGTGAACAGCACTACCCGTTCCGTCGAGGCCGACACCCGACCCACGGCGGCGGTGTACCTGGCGAACAGGTCGGGCAGATCGGTCCCGCGACGCAGCATGTCGTTGGGCCCGGCGTGGAAGGTGATGACGGTCGGGTCGAGCTCGACCGCCAGCGGCAGCTGTTCGGCGACGACCTGATCGAGCAGCTTGCCGCGCACGGCGAGGTTGCCGTAGAGCACGCCGTCACCGGTGCTTGCGAGCGCCTGCGCGGCCCGGTCGGCCCAGCCGACGTGATGGCCGTCCGGGCGGAGGTCGTCGCTCATGCCCTCGGTGAAGGAGTCGCCGAGGCACACCAGGCGCATGACCGTCATCGTCGGCCGGAGCGCGTCGTCGGGCGCAGATCGCTGTCCATGAGGAGCGGAAGGACCTGACGCTGCAGCGAACCGTCCGGGAGCGCGTCGGGCTCGAGCAGCGACTGTGCGGTAGCCCCGTCGTGCAGTGCCTCGACGGTGCGTACGAACACCTCGACGGGCATGACGAGCGTGCGACCCGTGCGGGCGAGCGCGTCGGTGACGGCGACGACGACAGCGGCTCGAAAGGCGGCTCGGTCCTCGACGATCGCAGCCGCGACAGTGGGTGTGCGCAGGGCATGGAGGGTCATCTCGGTCCGGGTGATGAACCACCGGAGCGAGTCGCCGACCTCCAGCTGGTCGATGACCGCCGACATCAGCGTGACGACGTCGTCGGGCGGGTCGTCCAGCACGACCGTGAGGCGCGCGAGAAGAGCCGCTCGGTCATCGGCGAACAGCGCGAGGACGAGCTCGTCCTTGTCGGTGAAGTTGGAGTAGAAGGCGCCGCGCGTGAAGCCGGCGCGATCGCAGATGTCCTCCACGCTCGCGCCGTGCACTCCGTGCTCGGCGATCACCTCCCGCGCCCCGGCCAGCAGGCGGGCGCGAGTCTCGGTCCGGCGCCGGGTGAGGCGACGGTCCGGCTCTGTGGTGGTCGTCATAGCCGTCACGATACACCCCCGTATGTAATACGCGCATGTATCTGATACATTTGTGTATCGAAAGAAGGAGTCCTCCATGATCCACGCCGACCAGGTGAGCGTCATCGGCCGCCGCGGTGTGCTGCTCGCACCCACGTCCGTCACGATCGACATCGGAGAACGCCATCTCGTCTCCGCCGAGCCGGGTCCGGCACACAGTGCGCTGGCCCTCGTGCTGGCCGGCCGGATGCAACCGACCTCGGGCACGGTGCGGATCGACGGCATCGGCGACACCGCATCGCTGCGCCGCGCCGTCGCGCTCGTCGACACCCCCGGCGTGAGCGAACCCGACGACGCGCTGCCGGTCGGCACCGTGGTCGGCGAGGAGCTCGCGCTCGCGGGGATGTCCGCCGGTCCGCGCGCTGTCAGCGCCTGGCTCGAGGGGCACGGCGTGCCGTCCCGGCGCCTGCACTTCGGCGAGATCGCACCGCTCGTACGCACCCGGGTTCTCGCCGAGCTCGCCGCGGCCCGGCCCCACGTCCACTACGTCGTGCTGACCCTCCCCGAGCGTCATGGCGGCGACGCCGCCGGCTGGTGGGAGCTCGCGGCCGAGCTCGCCGACCGCGACCACGGCGTGCTCCTCCAGACCACCCCCCCGACCGCGCGCGTGCTCGCCGCCGGTCTCGCCTCGAACCCCCACCTGGAGCTGTTGTGAGTGCCCTTCGTCTCGCCTGGACCGAGTTGCGCCGCATCACCGCGACGCGCGGCATCCTCGTGGTCCTCGTGGCCCTGCTGCTCGTCCCGACGCTGTACGGCGGCATGTACCTCTATGCCAACCGCGATCCCTATGCCGCTGTCGACCACATCCCAGCGGCACTCGTGGTCGAGGACGCCGGTGCCACGACGGCCAGCGGCACCACGCTGCACGCCGGTCAGGACCTGGCGACGCAGCTGGTCACCGACGGGTCGTTCGACTGGCACGAGGTTGATGCAGCCACTGCGCGGGAGGGTCTGCGCACCGGCGTCTACGACTTCGCGGTGACCATCCCCGCGGCGTTCTCCTCCTCGCTCTCGACCCTTGGCACGGCGACGTCGCAGCAGGCGAGGATCGAGCTCACGACGAACGACTCGACGAGCTATCTCGCCCGCACGATCGCCACCTCCGCCACCGAGAAGATCCGCGCTGCCATCGCCACGAAGGTCAGTGCCGACGCGGCCGACCAGATGCTCGTCGGCTTCTCCACGATCGCCGATCAGCTCGGCACCGCGTCGACCGGTGCGGCCCGGCTCTCCTCAGGTGCGACCACCGCCGCGTCCGGCGCATCGGCGCTGAGCACCGGCGCGGCATCGCTGTCCCACGGTGTCAGCTCGCTCGCGGAAGGCTCCAGCACTGTGTCGCGCGGCGCCGTGTCTGCGGCGCAGGGTGCCACCTCCCTGGCAACGAGTACGTCAGCGCTCTCGGCCGGGTTGCGGCAGCTCGCCTCGGCCTCCACCAGCCTCCCCTCGCAGAGCAAGCAGCTTGCCGCCGGCGCGACACAGTCGGCCGCGGGGGCAGCATCACTCGCTGCTGGGAGCAGCACCCTCGAGCAAGGGTCGACCCGGGTCACCACCGGGCTCTCGCAGCTCGCGACGAGCCTGCGAAGCCAGCTCACCGCAGCGGGAGTGCCCGCCACCCAGGTCGACGCCGTCGTCGCGCAGGTGACCGCTCTGCAGCAGGGGTCGAGCCAGGTCACGTCGGGTGTCGGCGACCTCTCCGCTGGCGCCCAGCGCCTCAGCGCCGGCACCACCGAGGTCGCAGCAGGCACGAGCGCACTCGCCGCCTCGGCGCCGGCGCTCACGACGGGCATCGCGTCCGCGAGCTCCGCGGCGACGCGTATCGGCACGGGCGCGACCCGTCTCGCGAGCGGCACCGCGTCACTCGCCGACGGGACGACCACCCTGGCGACCGGTGCCTCGAGCGCGGCTGCGGGGGCAGCACGGCTGACCACCGCGACGGGGTCGCTGACCTCGGGCCTCACCTCGCTCGCCTCGGGTGCGAGCAGCCTGCGGGACGGGCTCGCGACAGGTGCGGCATCCGTGCCCGTCGTGCCGAGCGACACACGTACGACCGTGGCGGCCGATCTCGCGAATCCCGTGACAGTCCTGGCCACCAACGAGTCCAAGGCCGCGACCTACGGTGCCGGTCTCGCGCCGTTCTTCCTCGTGCTCGCCCTCTGGATCGGCGCGTACACGCTCTTCCTGCTGGTGCGTCCGCTGTCGCGCCGCGCCATCGCAGCAGACCAGAAGTCGTGGCACGTCGCACTCGGCGGCTGGCTGACACCCGCCGTGCTCGGTGTCGCGCAGGCGGTGCTCGTCACGCTCGTCGTGAGCCTGTGGGTGGGTGTCGCGCCGTCGAACCCAGTGCTCACCGTGGCGTTCATGGCGTTGGTCTCGATCACGTTCATCGCGATCATCCAGGCACTGGGAGCATGGCTCGGGCCGGCGGGACAGTTCGTCGCCCTCGTCCTCATGATCCTGCAGCTGGTGTCGTCCGGCGGCACGTTCCCGTGGCAGACGCTGCCCGAGCCGCTCTGGGCGCTGCACGACCTGCTCCCGATGTCGCACGCGATCGAGGCACTGCGCCACCTCTACTACGGCGGCGACCTGATCCGCGTGGTGTCGCAGGTCGGAGTGCTGGTCGCCTACCTCGGCGGAGCGCTGGTCCTCACCACGCTCGCTGCTCGCCGCCAGCGGATGTGGACACCGTCGAGGCTCCAGCCGGCCATCGCGCTGTGACCACCGCGGTGCTCGGGGCAGCGACGGCTGCGGCGTGGCCCGCAATCCACTGCAACGCAGCGTCTTCCGACGGCTCGGGGACCGTGTTGCGTGCGCGGATCGTGAGATGGGTCCAGATCTCGGGCAAGGCCCCGGCGTCAGTTGCCGCGAACGGTCGGATGCGCACCACGCCGTCGGTCAGCACCGGCAGGTCAGCGTCACGCATCGTCATGGCCGCAGGATACGAGGCTCCGGCGCGTCCCGAACGACCCACATCACGACACGCGACGGTGCGCCTGGAGGTGCGGGCGGCCGGGATCCATGGCTGAGGACTCGCCGTGTCAGACCGCGCTCCGACGGTTCGGGCTGGTAGACCTCGCTCCAGGATGGGGCTGTCAGACCCTCGCTTCACGA
>JANMBJ010000027.1:0-8544 GCA_031360335.1 Candidatus Nanopelagicales bacterium | reverse complement strand
CCCGGCGGACCCGGCGGACCCGGTGGTGGCGGTGCGGGTGGTGGCTTCGGTGCCCCGCGTCCCGGTGGCTTCTCCGGCCGCCCCGGTGGTGCGGGCAACCGCGGCACCACGGCAGGTGCGTTCGGCCGTCCCGGTGGCAAGCCGGCGCGCGGTCGCAAGAGCAAGCGCGCGAAGCGTCAGGAGTTCGACAACATGTCGGCTCCGTCCATGGGCGGCGAGATCCGTCCCATGGGTCAGGGCGAGGTCGTGCGTCTGGCGCGCGGCTCCTCGCTCACGGACTTCTCCGACAAGATCAACGTGCCGTCGGGTGTCCTCATCACGGTGATGTTCAAGCTCGGCGAGATGGTCACGGCGACCCAGTCGCTGTCCGACGACGCGCTGCTGATGCTGGGCACGGAGCTCAACTTCGACGTCCAGATCATCAGCCCCGAGGACGAGGACCGCGAGCTCCTCGAGAGCTATGACCTCGAGTTCGGCGAGGACGAGGGCGACGAGAGCGACCTGGTCGCCCGCCCGCCGGTCGTCACCGTCATGGGTCACGTCGACCACGGAAAGACGCGCCTCCTCGACGCCATCCGCAACACCAGCGTGATGTCGAAGGAAGCCGGTGGCATCACCCAGCACATCGGTGCCTACCAGGTCGTCGCGCGTCCTGACTCCGACGACCCGCGTGCCATCACCTTCATCGACACCCCGGGTCACGAGGCGTTCACCGCCATGCGTGCTCGTGGCTCGCAGGTGACCGACATCGTGATCCTCGTGGTCGCGGCCGACGACGGTGTGAAGCCGCAGACGATCGAGGCGCTCAACCACGCCAAGGCCGCCGACGTGCCGATCGTGGTCGCGGTCAACAAGATCGACAAGGAGGGCGCGGACCCGACGAAGGTCCGTGGCCAGCTCACGGAGTACGGCCTGGTGCCCGAGGAGTACGGCGGCGACACCATGTTCGTCGACGTCTCGGCCAAGGCCGGACAGGGCATCGACGAGCTGCTCGAGGCGCTCATCCTCACGGCTGACGCGGCACTCGACCTGCGTGCCAACCCCTACCAGCCGGCTCAGGGTGTCTCCATCGAGGCGCACCTCGACCGCGGTCGCGGTCCGGTCGCGACCGTCCTCGTCCAGCGCGGCACGCTGCGCCCGGGCGACTCGATCGTGGTGGGCGATGCCTACGGCCGCGTCCGCGCCATGCTCGACGAGCACGGCGAGGCGTTGCAGGAGGCAGGACCGGCCCGCCCGGTCCAGGTGCTCGGCCTCACGGCCGTGCCCGGCGCCGGTGACAACATGCTGGTGGTCGAGGACGACCGCACCGCACGCCAGATCGCGCAGACCCGCGCTGCGCGTGAGCGCAACGCGGCGCTGGCACAGGCACGCGGTCGCCGTACTCTCGAGGACTTCCTCAAGTCCCTCGAGCGCGGCGAGGTCGAGGAGCTCAAGCTCATCCTCAAGGGCGACGTGTCCGGTTCGGTCGAGGCGCTGGAGACAGCCCTCGTCGGGCTCGACATCAGCGACGAGGTCAGCCTGCGCGTCATCGACCGCGGTGTCGGTGCCATCACGCAGAACGACGTCAACCTCGCCGTCGCGTCCGACGCCGTCATCATCGGCTTCAACGTGCGACCGGCCGAGCGGGTGCAGGAGATCATCGACCGCGAGCGCGTCGATGTCCGCTACTACTCCGTCATCTACCAGGCCATCGACGAGGTCGAGGCTGCCCTCAAGGGTCTGCTCAAGCCGATCTATGAAGAGGCATCGCTCGGCACCGCCGAGATCCGCGAGGTCTACCGCTCGAGCAAGCACGGCAACATCGCCGGAGCGCTCGTGCGCACCGGCATCATGCGCCGTAACGCGAAGGCGCGGGTCATCCGTGACGGCGCGGTCATCGCGGACAACCTCACCATCGAGTCGCTCAAGCGGTTCAAGGACGATGCCACGGAGGTCCGCGAGGGCTTCGAGTGCGGTATCGGCCTCGGGTCGTTCAACGACATCAAGGTCGACGACGTCGTCGAGACGTTCGAGATGCGAGAGAAGCCTCGCGTCTGATCCGCCCGTCGCACGTCAGGAGGACGTCGTGTTCGTAGCCACGCTCGAGCTCGACGTCCTCCTGGGCGATGTCCACTCCCTCAAGGAGAAGCGCGGTCTCATCCGCCCCGTGATCGCCGACCTGCGTCGACATCACGAGGTGGCTGCGGCCGAGGCGGGCCTGCAGGACCTGCACCGCCGCTCCCTCATCGGGGTGGCGGTCGTATCCTCCGATCCGGGGCACTGCACGGCGGTGCTCGACTCGTGCGAGCGCCTGGTCGCCGAGCGGCCCGAGCTCGACCTGCTCAGCGCCCGACGGACCCTGCGCGACACCGACGACGAGTGAGTTGAGTGAGCACCGCACGACGTCGTCGACGGCACGATCTCCTGACCGGCACGATCTCCTGACCTGCACGATCTTCTGAGTTGCACGACTGCACGACTGCACGACTGCACGACTGCAGGACGGCTCGAGTGCCGCGCTGCACGACCATGACGTAGCACCGCGGAGCCGAGAGGCGTTGCCGCGGAAGAAGAAAGGACGCCGACATGGCCGACCCGGCCCGCGCCCGCAAGCTCTCGGACCGCATCAAGGTGATCGTGGCCGAGATGCTCGAGCAGCGCATCAAGGACCCGCGTCTGGGGTTCATCACGATCACCGACTCGCGGGTCACCGGCGACCTGCACGAGGCGACCGTCTACTACACGGTCTACGGCACCGAGCAGGAGAAGGCTGCGACCGCGGCTGCCCTCGAGAGCGCCAAGGGCGTCCTGCGCAGCGAGATCGGCCGGCAGACCGGCGTGCGCTTCACCCCGACCCTGGCGTTCGTCGCCGACGCCATCCCGGAGAACGCCCTGGCG
This sequence comes from Candidatus Nanopelagicales bacterium, assembly GCA_031360335.1. GTDB lineage: Bacteria > Actinomycetota > Actinomycetes > S36-B12 > CAIYMF01 > Longivirga. Next base: position 5,667 of record JANMBJ010000027.1, on the reverse strand, counting down.
ATCGAGGACCTCCTCATCCGCGCCGCGCACGCCGATGCCGGGGTGCACGACCAGGCAGCGCAGGCCACCTACGCCGGTGAGGCCGACCCGTACAAGAAGCCGCGCGAGGACGACCCCGACCCCGACGACGCGTCTGGCACCGACGACGCGTCTGGCACCGACATCGGCCTCGACCTCGACGGTGAGAGCGACGTGGACGAGAGCGACGACGAGGAGACCGACGACGACAAGGGCACCGAGGGGTCACCGGCGTGAGCTGGACGGGCTTGCCGCGCGACGCCGACTGGGCTGCCACGGTCGCGGCTCTGACCAGCGGCGCTCCGGTGCTGCTGCTGGCTCACATGTCGCCTGACGCTGATGCGCTCGGCTCGGCGCTGGCCGCGGGCCTCGCGCTCGAGAGACGGGGGGTCGACGTCGCCGTGTCCTTCGGTGACGATCCTTTCGTCGTCCCGAGGATCCTGCGCTCGTTGCCCGGTCAGCACCTGCTGGTGGCTCCGGCCGAAGCCGGTGGACGCGCAGTCGTGGCGTCCTTCGACGTCAGCTCGATCGACCGCCTCGGCGTGCTGCGCGCGACGGCCGAGGCAGCGCGGACCTTCATCGCGATCGATCATCACGCGTCCTACACCGGCTTCGGCCACATCCACGTCGTCGACGTGACCGCCCCCGCCACCGCGGTGCTCGCGCTCGAGCTCGTCGACCGGCTCGGAGTCGAGCTCGACGAGGTCATCGCGACCCCGATCTATGCGGGCCTGGTGACCGACACCGGTTCGTTCAAGTACGCCGGGACCACGGCCGCGACGCACCTCGTCGCCGCGCGACTGCTCGCGACCGGTATGCGCCACGATGTCGTCGCGCGGCACATCTACGACGACGAGCCGTTCGGGGCTCTGCGCATGCTGGGCGGCGCCCTCGACAAGGCAGTGCTCGAGGAGACAGCGGTCGGTGGGCTCGGGCTGGTGTGGACCGTGGTCAGCGACGCCGACCGGGCGAGCTTCGACCTGCCGCTCGATGCGGTCGAACGGGTGATCGACGTGCTGCGGATCGCGACCGAGGCCGAGGTCGCCTGCGTGCTCAAGCAGGACGACACCGGCGCGTGGCGCGTGTCGATGCGCAGCAAGGGCCGGGTCGACGTCTCGGCTGTCGCGATAGCCCTCGGTGGCGGTGGACACCGGTTTGCCGCGGGATTCACCGGTGCTGGCGGACCTCGCGACGTCCTCCACCAGGTGCGCGAGCGCCTCGCCACCGCACCGCACCACCCGGCCTAGTCGTGGCCCGCGGACCACGGCCCCGCACAGCCGTCGATGGACTCGTCGTCGTCGACAAGCCGGCCGGCTTGACCAGCCACGACGTCGTCGCCCGGGTTCGGCGCATCGTCGGCACCCGCAAGGTGGGCCATGCCGGCACCCTGGACCCGATGGCCACGGGAGTGCTGCTCATCGGTGTCGAGCGCGCGACCCGAGTTCTCGGTCACCTCGCGCTCACCGACAAGTCCTACTCCGCGACGATCCGCCTGGGCGCCACGACCGTGACCGACGACCGTGAGGGTGACACCCTCGAGACCTGTGATGCCACCGGCGTCTCCGACGCCGAGATCGAAGACGCCCTGGCACCGCTGCGCGGTGCGATATCTCAGCGGCCGTCGTCGGTGAGTGCCGTCAAGGTCGACGGCGTGCGGTCCTACACCCGGGTGCGCTCCGGCGAGGAGGTCGCGCTGCCCAGCCGCAACGTCACCGTGTCGCGCTTCGAGACCGCGGCGATCCGCCGCACGACGGCCCGGGGCGACGTCGCCATCGGTGGCGACACCGCGCCGTACGCACCGGCCACCCAAGGCACCGCAGACGCTGCCAGCGACGTGCTCGACGGCGAGGTGGCCGTCAGCACCGAGGTCGAGATCGGCGTGATCGATGTCGACGTCGAGGTGGTCTGCAGCTCGGGCACGTATGTGCGTGCGCTCGCTCGTGATCTCGGCGCCGCGCTCGGGGTCGGCGGCCACCTGACTGCCCTGCGACGCACCCGAGTCGGTCCGTTCGGTCTCGATCTCGCCGTGACGCTCGAGCAGCTCGAAGCCTCGCCCGAGATCGTGACTCTTGCGGACGTCGTGTCGACGACGTTCCCGCGCATCGACGTCGACGAGCACACAGCGGCGCTCGTGCTCCACGGCGTACGCATCGCCGCACCCGAGGTCGACGACGCCGACGCGACCGTCGGCGTCTTCGGTCCCGACGGCACCGTCCTCGCCCTCGCCCTCGCCGAACGCCGAGAAGCCCAGCTTCACTACCTCATCGTCTTCAGCTGACACCCTGTCCCGCCCTCCCGACAGGGAAGCGACTGACCTCTCAGGTCACCAAGCGCCCGTCTGGGGCACGTCGTGACCGCACGTCGCGATCATGGTCGCCCGCGACGCCGGGTCGGACCCCGGTCCGCCGTCAGCCCGTGGTGACCACCGATGCGCACGAACCTCGCCCGCACTGGCAGGCTGGGGGCGTGCAGCGATGGCAGGGGCTCGACGACGTACCCGCGGACCAGCCGCGGTCGGTCGTCGCGATCGGTGTCTTCGACGGTGTGCACTACGGCCACCGTCAGGTGATCGGCAAGGCGGTGAAGCACGGGCACGCGCTCGGTGCACCGGTTGTCGTCGTCACCTTCGACCCGCACCCTGACGAGGTGGTGCGCCCGGGCACCCACCCCGCGCTGCTCTCGACCATCGACCACCGCTGCGCCCTGCTCGCCGAGCTCGGCGTCGATGCGGTCTGCGTGCTGCCGTTCACCCGCGAGCTGTCGGGGCTCTCGCCGGAGGCCTTCGTCGACCAGGTGATCGTCGTGCGCTTCCATGCGCTCGCCGTGGTCGTCGGTGACAACTTCCGTTTCGGTCACCGGGCTGCGGGTGACACCGAGACGCTCGCCGACCTCGGTGCGGGCCATGACTTCGTCGTCGATGCCGAGCCGCTCCTGTCGGGGGAGGGCGGCGTGTGGTCCTCGACCTATGTGCGTGGCCTCATCCGCGCCGGTGACGTCGCATCTGCTGCCTACAGCCTCGGCCGCCCGCACCGGGTCGAGGGCACAGTGGTGCACGGCGACAAGCGAGGTCGTGAGCTCGGCTATCCGACCGCCAACCTCGCGACGACTCCGCACGCCGCCATCCCCGCCGACGGTGTCTACGCAGCGCGCCTGATCACCGCGCCCTACACCGGGCACGCCGAGACCCTGCCGGCCGCCGTGAGCATCGGCACCAACCCCACCTTCGACGGCGTCGAGCGCCGGGTCGAGGCCTACGTGCTCGACCGGGACGACCTCGACCTGTACGGCGCCCACGTTGCTCTCGACTTCGTCGGGCACATCCGTGGCCAGGTGAGGTTCGAGGGCGAGGACTTCCTCGCGGCGCTCACCGCCCAGATGGCCCGCGACGTCGAGCAGGCCCGCCGCCAGCTCAGCCTCTGACCTGCGGCGATGGCCTCCGAGGTCGCTTCCGGCCGTTTTGGGGGCTCGGCGTCGCGCTGGTAGTCTGCCCTCGACGGCTGTGGGGTGGGCGCCCTGCAGTTCGCGACTCGATCCAGGGTCAGCGCGCCCCGCGCGACCCGTGACGCGCCCGTGAAGGAACACACGCATGTCGCTCGACACCGCGACCAAGAACGCGATCATCGCCGAGTACGCCCTCACCGAGGGTGACACCGGTTCAGCCGAGGTCCAGATCGCGCTGCTCACGCGCCGAATCAACGACCTCACCGAGCACCTCAAGATGCACAAGCACGACCACCACAGCCGCCGTGGGCTGCTGCTGCTGGTCGGTCAGCGTCGTCGGCTGCTCAAGTACCTCACCAAGACCGATATCAGCCGCTACCGCGTGATCATCGAGCGACTCGGTATCCGCCGCTAGTGCGCCACGAAGGGGAGTGACCAGGCCGTCCGGCCGCGTCGCTCCCCTTCTGTCCTAGGCGGCTGCGGTAGAACCTCAGTGGGGGTCCACCGTCGTACACCGGGACACCCGGGCCGTGCCCAGCACGGCCGCACCGAGCCACACCGCACCACGGCACCACCGCACCACCGAACGACTCCCGCTGCTGGGCTCATCCAGCGACGCACGCCGGGATGCACGTGGGGCGAACGCCCCGGAGACGCCTGATAGTCGTCGGTCCTCGGTAGTGGTACCCGGGCACGTCGCCTCCCGCGCAGGAGCGGGAGCGGCCAGCCGCCCGTGTACTTCGATCGAAGACCGGCCTCCTGCCGACTGGTAGGTGCTCCTGCGCTCGCTCCTCGTCGTCCCACAAGACACGAGGAGGGCACCCGTGGAGGGTCCCGAGATCCACACGTCCGAAGCCGTGATCGACAACGGCAGCTATGGCACCCGCACGATCCGTTTCGAGATGGGCCGGCTGGCCCAGCAGGCGGCCGGCTCCGCCGTCGCCTACCTCGACGACGAGACGATGCTGCTCGCGGCCACGACGGCGGGCAAGCACCCCAAGGACCAGTTCGACTTCTTCCCGCTGACGATCGACGTCGAGGAGCGGATGTACGCCGCGGGTCGCATCCCCGGCTCGTTCTTCCGTCGCGAGGGTCGCCCGAGCGAGGACGCGATCCTCACCTGTCGCCTCATCGACCGGCCGCTGCGCCCCTCGTTCGTCAAGGGCCTGCGCAACGAGATCCAGGTCGTCATCACGGTGATGTCGCTCAACCCCGACCACCTCTACGACGTCGTCGCGATCAACGCGGCCTCGATGTCGACCCAGATCGCCGGCCTGCCCTTCAGCGGTCCGATCGGCGCCACCCGCGTCGCCCTGATCAAGGGCCAGTGGGTCGCCTTCCCGTCGCACAGCCAGCTCGAGGAGGCCGTGTTCGACATGGTCGTCGCCGGCCGGGTCGTCGGTGACGACGTCGCGATCATGATGGTCGAGGCCGAGGCCACCGCCAACACGATCGAGCTGATCAAGGGCGGCGCCACCGCTCCGACCGAGGAGGTCGTGGCCCAGGGCCTCGAGGCCTCGAAGAAGTTCATCCGCATCCTGTGCGACGCGCAGAGCGAGCTCGCGGCGAAGTCCACCAAGGAGACCCGCGAGTTCAAGCTCTTCCCCGACTACCAGCCTGACGCGTTCGACGCCGTCGAGGGTGCTGTCGCCAGCGAGCTCGCTGCTGCTCTCACGATCGCGGGCAAGCACGACCGCGAGGAGGAGCTCGACCGAGTCAAGGGTCTCGCCTCCGAGCGTCTCGCCGGCCAGTTCGAGGGTCGCGAGAAGGAGATCGGCGCCGCGCTGCGCTCGCTCACCAAGAAGCTCGTGCGCCAGCGCGTCCTGCGCGACAAGGTGCGCATCGACGGCCGTGGCCTCACCGACATCCGCACGCTCTCGGCCGAGGTCGACATCGTGCCCCGCGCCCACGGCTCGGCGCTGTTCGAGCGTGGCGAGACCCAGATCCTCGGTGTCTCCACGCTCAACATGCTCCGGATGGAGCAGCAGCTCGACACGCTGAGCCCCGAGACGCGCAAGCGCTACATGCACAACTACAACTTCCCGCCGTACAGCACCGGTGAGACCGGTCGCGTGGGCTCGCCCAAGCGTCGCGAGATCGGCCACGGTGCGCTCGCCGAGCGCGCCCTGATGCCGGTGGTGCCGAGCGAGGAGGAGTTCCCTTATGCGCTCCGTCTGGTGAGCGACGTCCTCAGCTCGAACGGATCCA
>JANMBJ010000011.1:0-8754 GCA_031360335.1 Candidatus Nanopelagicales bacterium | reverse complement strand
CCTGGTCGAGCAGAAGCCGGCGTACGAGTGCCTCGTCGATCTCGAGCTCGGCTGGAGGCGCGCCACTCATGAGCGTCACCCTGTCACGGCTCGCGCGCGCGGCCGAACTCGGGCGGGTGCGTCTTCCGGAAGTATCCACAGGTGTGTGCTGATCGGCGCGTCGTCCACAGCTGAGAGAGGGCCGACGAGCAACACTCGAGTGACTACAGGTCGTAGTTGTAAATCGCTGAAAGTAGTTGTGGGGCAACGGGTTTCCACAGGGTCGCGTTGTCGGAGGTCCTCGTTAGGGTTCTGTCATGACCTCGAATCCGTCGATGCTGGCCACCGATCTGGTGGCCGCGCTCGCCGAGCTTGAGGACGTCACGACCCGATTGGCCGTGCTGACCAGCGACGGTGCGTGGGCGGCTGTCGCAGCGTCCACGCTGCCCGGCCTGGTGGCATCCGCGGCTCAGTCCACCGATGCTGCCCAGACGGTCACCACGATCGGTCTTGGTGCGCTGCATCGCTGCGGTGTGTTGGCTGCTCACGGATACGTGTCGACGACGCGGTGGCTGGAGAACGTGGTCGGCCTCTCCCGGCCCGACGCGACGGGCATGCTCGCCCGCTCGGCCGCACTCAACACCGACTACCAGGCCACCCGCGACGCACTGCTGACCGGGGAGATCACGAGCGCGAAGGCCCGTGCCCTCACCCAGGAGCTCGACACCGCACTGCGTGGCCTGCCCCTCGAGCACCTCGCCGACCAGCGGATCGTCGCCGAGCAGATCCTCCTCGACCTCGCCCGGACTGCGACCGTTGCCGAGATCCGGCGCGCCGGGAGGAAGATCAGGTTCTTCCTCGACCCCGACGGCACCACGGCCGCGGCGCTGGCCGCGTACGAGGACCAGTCGCTGGCATTCACCCCCACCGGGAGCATGATCCGGATCGATGGGTGGGTCGATGCCGAGGGCGGAGCCTTGGTGCTCACCGCGCTCGACCAGATCATCGACGAGTGGTTTCGCACCGGATCCCTGTCGCCCGAGGACCGGCTGCCGGACGGGATCGACCCCGAGTCCGCGCACGGTCGGCGCCTGCGCCGGACCAGGCGCTCGCACCTGCTCGCGCTGGCCCTCGTCGAGCTCGCCCGCCGCCAGCTCGACAACGGTCTGCTCGGATCGCGGCACGAGGTCAGACCCCACCTCGTGCTCACCGCCGACCTCGACGACATCGCGGCCGGCCGCGGCGGTGAGCTGCGGATTCCCGGGCACGACGAGCCGGTCCTGCTCCCGTCCGTCACCGTCGGTCGGATGCTCTGTGACGCCGAGATCACTGCCGCCATCACGCGTCGGGTCACCTGCCCCAGCGGGCTCCCGACCCTGGGCGATGCTGACCTCGTCGCTTGGCTGCGAGCCAAGGCCCACGACGTGCTCTACGTCGGACGGGCCACTCGCACCATCTCGCCGAGACTGCGTCGAGCACTCGAACGACGCGACCGGCACTGCTGCTTCCCCGGCTGCCGGGTGGACCCGTCCCGCACCGATGCCCACCACGTCACGCCGTGGGAGGTCGGCGGCGCCACCGACGTCGACAACCTCGTGCTCCTCTGTCCTCGACACCACCACTACGTCCACGAGGGCGGCTGGACGATCACCGCCACCGACCTTCCCCCGACCGCGACGGGCTACTGGGCGTTCGCCCCACCGAGACCCCGGCCCTGACCAGCAGGGCGCACGGCTGCACGACGTGGCACTTCCGACCAGACCGCCTCCTGTGGAGACCGGTCCCGTCGGCATTCCTCGGAGTGAACCTGCCCGTGCGCGAGGGGCCGCGTCTCGACGATGTCCGACTCGCGTTCGAAGGTAGGCAGCCCCGTCGATACGCGCTCGGGTACTTCCGGACGCGTGCATCGCGACCGACCCCACCCGCGATGAGGTCTCGGACCTGCGAGATATCGCTGGACGTGTGCCCCTGGTTCCGCAGCGACCCGTGGCGAGACTGGCGGTTCGGTGTCGTCACCCGTCGCTGGGACGGCAGGATGCGGAGGCAGCGAAACCGGCCGCGCGTCGTCGTCGCCGTTGTGGTGGGGAGGAGGTCGCGTTCGCCCTGCCGCGCCATGGCAGTCCATCCATTCGATCCGGGAGGCACCGTGAAGCTCCTGCTCACGTCCGGCGGCGTCACCAACCCGAGCATCCGCGATGCGTTGGTCGATCTCCTGGGAAAGCCGATCGCCGAGTGCGACGCCCTGTGCATTCCGACGGCGGAGTATGGGCACCCCGCCTGCACTCCCGCCTCGGTCTGGCGCTTCATCTCCGGCCAGCCGCCGTCAGCCATGATCGACCTGGGTTGGAAGTCGGTGGGCGTCCTGGAGCTCACCGCGCTGCCCACCATCGGTGCCGAGCGCTGGGTCCCCTGGGTCCGCGAGGCCGACGTCCTGCTGGTCGACGGTGGTGACGCGACCTACCTCTGCCACTGGATGCGGGAGTCCGGGCTGGCTGACCTGCTGCCGTCCCTGCCCGACACGGTGTGGGTCGGCGTGAGCGCCGGAAGCATGGTGATGACGCCCCGCATCGGGGAGGACTTCGTGGCCTGGACGGCGCCTGACGGGAGGGACACCACCTTGGGGGTCGTCGACTTCTCGATCTTCCCGCACCTCGACCACGAGCTCATGCCCGACAACACCATGGACGCGGCGCAGAGGTGGGCGGCAGACATCGGGTGTCCGGCGTACGCCATGGACGACGCGACCGCGATCAGGGTCGTCGACGGCACGGTCGACGTCATCTCCGAGGGGCAGTGGCGATACTTCCCTCTGACCGACTCCTGATCTGCCCTCCTCCGGAGCGGGAGCGGGAGCGGGAGCGGTCGTCGGTCCCGGAATGGTCGTGGGATAGCCATCTGACGACTCAGCGACCTTCGTCACCAACTCCCTGACGGGTACGGGTCCGGACTGAGGCCGCGACCGCGTCGTGGAAGGTCACGGTCCAAGCCGGCGCGGTCAGGCACCATCATCGTATGGACAAGTCACCGGGGGGCCTCTCGCTGCGCCTGGAGGTGGTTGACGACGTCGACCTCGACGACGAGATCCGGGCCTCGGCCGAGGCGCTGTGCTATCTGACGTTCGCGCACTGGTACGACGACGAGCCCGACGAGGCCTTCACCGTCGACGACTGGCAGCACACGTGCGGCGGTGTGCGGGTCCTGCTCTTCGACGGTGACGAGCTCGTCGCGCACGCCGCTGTCGTCCCGCGCGCGATCGACCTCGGCGACGACGGCGCGGCCCGGACCTACGCCGCTGGCTACGTCGAGGGCGTAGCGGTCATCCCGAGCCGTCAGCACGCCGGTCTCGGCACGATCGTCATGGACGTGACCAACGAAGCGCTGCGCGCCGGGTTCGAGCTCGGCGTGCTCTCCACGAGCTCGTGGTCGTTCTACGAGCGGCTCGGCTGGGAGCGATGGCAAGGTCCGTCGTACGTCGTCCGCTCAGGCATTCGCACGCGCACGCCCGATGAGGACCACGGGCTCCTCGTGCTGCGGTGCGACGCCTCCAAGCACCTCGACCCCGCAGCGGCGATCACCTCCTGGGAGCGAGTCGGCGACGACTGGTAGCGGCCCGGCGGCACACGCACGAACGCGCCGACGGCCGGGGGAGCAGGCCGTCGACGCGTTCGCGCCGTCTGACTCAGTGCAGGTCGTGCCGGTCGTGCAGGTCGTGCCGGTAGTGCCGGTCGTCCGAGGTGATCAGGCGGCGGGGAACCGCACGATGTTGACCGGCACGGTTCCAGGGCCCTGAGCAGCGGCACCGGTGTTGTTGACGACGTGGTCGATCGTGCCGACCCCGCCGAGCGAGACGGTGAGCACGTCGTGGAGCACGACACCCGGTGTCTCGGGAACTTCGAAGGACCGCGTCGCGTGGATCGTCGGGTCGACGTTGAAGAAGCAATAGCTGCCCAACCCCCACGCCTCGTGGTGCTTGACCTTGTTCGAGACCTTGTACGCCGCGTAGCCGAGCACGCCGTCGTGCGACCACGCCGCCTGGTCGGGTGCGTCGTACGGCAGCTCGTTCTGGAAGAACACCGTGCGACCGTTCTCGCCGTTCCAGATCACGTTGTACTTCTGGAAGTGCTCGACGAACAGGCCGTACGCCGACACGTTCGCGCCGTTGACCACGAGGCCGGTGTCGGCAGTGTTAACGGTCCATCCGACGCCGTTGCCGTGGTCGGCCCGCCACAACCAGATGTCATCGAGGATCACGTTGTCGCTGTTCACCACGACGCTGGTCGTCGCCTTGCCGGCCGCTGCGCCGCCGATCCGGACGAACACGTCCTGGAGCGATGTCGGGTTGTCAGCACTGCCCGACGCCTTACCCTTCTCGCCGACCCGGATGAGCACCTTCGAGTTGACCGCGCCCGCGTCGACCATGAAGCCAGCGAGCTTCACGCCGGCGACGTCGCCCACCTCGACCACGGCGTTGCCCCGGTCAGGGATGAGGGTCGCGAGGCCGAGCCCGAGCACGATGGTGTTGCGACGCTTGATCTCGAGCGCGCTCCTCAGGTGATAGATGCCCGGTGTGAGGAGCAGGCTCTTGCCACTCTCGAGCGCGTCGTTGAGCCGCGAGGAGGAGTCACCGGGCTTCGCGACGTAGAACGACGAGAGCGGGAGCGAGCTTCCCGGGGTCGAACCGCCGGCCCACGTGGTGCCGGTCGAGTTGCGCTGCAGCGACGGGACGAACACCCGGTAAGCGCCGTCGCCGTCGACGTAGAGATACGGCTTCTCACGAGAGATGGCCGTCGTGTCGAGGGTGGTGTAGGGCTGCCCGGCACCCGTGTCGGAGAACGACTGGGCCGGCGCGCCGGCAACGCCCGAGAACACCTGGTTCCACACGGCGTTCGACCAGCCGCCGACGCTGCTGTTGCGGACGTAGAACTGCTGCTGCGACCCGTTGATGGCGAACCCGGTCTGCGAGTCGGCCATGTATCCGCCGCTGGCGAACTGCGGGCCGGCGGTGCAGTAGTCCATGAAGGTGATGTTGCCGCCGGTGATGTTGACCCGGCGCAGCGGCGCAGCCTGGGAGACGGCCCAGAACTCGCCAGATGAGCGGCAGCCGTCGAGGCCGGTCACGTTGATCGTGATGTTGGACATCGAGCGCCAGAAGTTGTCGAGCGCGATGCAGTTGTCGGCGGCGAAGCAGCGGTTGTAGACGTCGACGTGGCCGTTGATCGTGACGTCCGTGGGATTGAGACCCAGGCCGGCCACCTCGGTGTAGTAGCCCACCTGGAAGGTCAGGGGAGTGGCAGCGCTGCCGTAGGTGCCCGGCTTGAACAGCAGGGCGTAGCGCGCCGAGCCCATCTCGTTGTCGACCTGCTCCGCAGCCACGGCGTCGACCGCAGCCTGGATCTGCGCCTGCGGCATCGAGGGGTCGAAGACCAGGACGTGCGCACCGAGATCGGGCGCGGCTGGCTGCGGCACCGCGGTGGCGGCGGGGGCCGCCGCGAGCGCGGTGAGACCCAGCGCAGCGGCCAGCACAAGCGGGAGGACCGTGCGACGTCCTCGCCTGACGGGACGTTCCGGGCGGTTCGAGCGGCGTGAGAGAGCGCTCTCTCGAGAGAGGTGCAGAAGCATGGGTCAGTACCTGCCTTGGCTGGACGCGACGTACCGGACGACGTGCGGATCGTGGGCAGCAGGCGCGAGGGAGGGACTCCGACTCGTGCATGTGACGTGACGCGTGCGTGGAGACGTGCGCCAGGGCCGGTCCCGAGTGCCCGACCGATCTGCCTCCGCGCCTTTCTACCCGGCTCCGGGTGCGACCGCAATCGTTTCGGCAGATGTCACCGAGTGTGTCCCCGGCGTGTCGGTCGGAGGGCGCCAGGTGGGCGATCGGCCCTCACGCTGAATCACGGACGACGAGGGAGACGGGAAGGACGACATGGTCGACTCCGCGCAGCTCGGGCAGTCCCTCGACCGGCTCGGGCAGCAGCTCGGGGCGCTCGCGGCCGAGCAGGAGGCGCACCATCGCACGGCCCTGGAGCACCGTCTCCTGCCGTACGGTCGTGAGCGGGGGCTCTGAGTGCGCGGCGGCATCGATGTCGTCGAACCCCACGACGGCGACATCGTCGGGCACCCGTCGCCCCGCGCGCGCGAGCGCCCGCAGCGCGCCGAGTGCCATGAGATCCGACGCGACGAACAGCCCGTCGAGGTCCGGGACCCGCTCGAGCAACCGGGTGGTGGCGGTCTCGCCACCACGCATCGTGAAGTCAGCGTGCTCGACCCGGCGCACCCGATGGCGCCGACCGAGCGCGGTCGCGAACCCCGACAGCCGGTCGATGCCGGCCGCCATGTCCTTCGGCCCCGCCACCGTGCCGATGACGGAGCACCCGCGCGTCACCAGGTGTGCGCCCGCAAGGTGTCCCCCGTGGACGTTGTCGTTGTCGACGTACCGCGACGGCGCCTGCTCGTCGAACGGCCGGCCACCGATCACGTAGGGGATGTGGGCGCGTCGCAGCGCTGCCGGGAGCGGGTCGCGCTGCGCGTGCTCGGAGATGAGCAGGACACCATCGACGGGCGCAGTTCGCAGGTAGTTCTCGATGCGGTCGAGATCCTCGAAGGACTGCGCCATGAGCAGCATGACCTGCAGCCCGGCTCGGATGCACTCCTGACTGACACCCCGCACGATGCCACCGAAGAACGGATCGCCGAACACCCGGTCGTCGGGTTCCGACGCGACGAGGGCGACCGTGTCGGTCCGCCGGGAAGCCAGTGACCGTGCCGCGGCGTGGGGCACGTAGCCAAGCTCGGCGATCGCCCGGTCGACCTTCTCGCGCAAGGCCGGGTCCACCGAAGGCCAGTTGTTGACCACCCGTGACACGGTCGCGCGCGAGACGCCGGCGAGCTCCGCGACCTGCTCGAGGTTGGCGCGTGACGGTGGTGGCACATCGCTCCTCTCGCCGCTGTCGTGGTCAGTGGCTCGACCCTAGTCGCGGGTGGTGCGATGACTCGTGGGAAGGCGGCAGGCCGTGCCGAGGGTGCAGCTCAGGCGCGTCCGATGAGCTCGGCCACGATCTCGGCCGACATCCCGACGAGCGGCAGGCCACCGCCGGGATGCGCCGATCCCCCGACGAGGTAGAGACCAGGCACCGGTGACACGTTGGCCGGGCGAAGGAACGCCGCTCGGGCGCCGTTGCTCGAGGTGCCGTAGATGGAGCCACCGGGTGCTCGGGTGTCGTGCTCGAGATCGGCCGGAGTCCGGATCTCGCTCCACAGCAGGCGTTCTCGGACGTCGTACCCCCGCGACGCCATCACGGAGAGGATCCGGTCGCGATAGGACTCGGCAAGACCTGGTGCGGTCCAGTCGATCGTGCCGCGTTCGCCGGTGGTCGAGTGTCGCGGGGCGTTGACGAGGACAAACCATGACTCGTGATCCGCATCAGGGCGCATGCGATCGTCGTCGGGCGAGCAGACGTAGACCGTGGGGTCGTCGACCGGCTGCGCGTCGCGACCGAAGATCGCATCGAACTCGGCGTCGTAGTCGGCGGGAAACCAGACGTTGTGGTGGCGGAGGTCGGCAGTTCGTCCTTTCACGGCGAGGAGCAGCACGAAACCCGACAGCGAGGGGGTCGCAGATCGTAGGCGTCGCAGGGGCTTTGCTCCTCGCGGGTCCGCGACGAGATCGCGGTAGAGATGCGTCGCGTCGGCGTTCGCGACGACGATGTCGGCCGGCAGCACCTCGCCGCCGGCCAGGCGCACGCCTGTCACGCGCGCGGCATCGGTGAGCACCGCGGCGACATCGGTGCTCTCCCGGTAGGTCACGCCGCGCTCGAGGCTGCGCTCGTGGACGGCGTCGGCAAGCACCCGGATCCCACCGCTGATGTGGAACGCACCGAAGGTCTGCTCGACGTACGGCACGGTCGCCAGCGCTGCCGGTGCCTTGCGCGGGTCGGACCCGGTGTAGGTGGCGTAGCGGTCGAGGAGCATGCGCAGTCGCGGGTCGTGCAGGTGGCGGCGGCCGATTCCCCGCAGGCTCGTGAACGGCGCGACAGTGCGTACGTCGGACAGGTGGCGGGACATCGGCAGCAGGTCCCGCACCCCGGTCAGCGGTGACTCGAGGAACGGACGCCGGGTCAGCTGCCACACGTCGGACGCGTGCCGCATGAACGAGCGCCAGTCCTCGGCGGCGGTGCCGCCGAGCGCCTCGCCGAGCGCCGTGGCGCAGCGCCCGGAGTCCACGCCCGGCATGTCGAGCGCGGTGCCGTCCGGGAAGCGGTAGCGGAACGCCGGGTCGAGCTCGACCAGGTCGACGGTCTCGTCGAGACCGGCGCCGGTCTTGTTGAACAGGTCGCGGTAGACCGCGGGCAGCGTGAGCAGTGACGGGCCGGTGTCGAAGACGAAGCCGTCGCGCTCGACGCGGCCGAGCTTGCCGCCGTAGGTCGGTGCCTGCTCGACCACGGTGACGTCATGACGCTTCACGGCCAGGCGCGCGGCGACGGCCATACCGCCCATGCCTGCACCGATCACCACCACCCGTGCCATGGTCGCCGAGCCTAGGTGGACGGCACAGCGACGGCGCGCGAGGGTGCCGAGACGGGTGATCCGCGCGACCTAGGGGAGGGGGCGACCTCGCCAGGTAGTGGTGCCGGCGTCGTGGCGACGCCAGGACTCGATGACGAGGGCGGCGAAGGCGGTGACCGAGGCGGGGTGGGCGAGGGCGTCGGTGGCGCGGCCGCCGGTACGCCGAGCCACCAGGACGCGTCCGGTCACGCCTGCGGCGTAGCCCGCCATCCC
>JANMBJ010000476.1:0-1597 GCA_031360335.1 Candidatus Nanopelagicales bacterium | reverse complement strand
CATCATCAACACCATCGACGGCAGCAAAGCCGAAGCCGAACCGTTGGCCAAGGCAACCGGCGGCACCCTGGTCAACATCACTGGCAAGCCCTGAACCACGAACCGAACCGTGCCGACAGACGCCGACCGGTGCCTCACGCGCGGCTGGCCTACCCGCGCACGGCGTCGACTGCCAGCTCGTAGCGGCCGCGGCGTGGGTTTTGGATAAAGGCGTGAACACGGCCCTGAGAAAGACAATCTCTGAGCTTGCCACTCAGATCCACGCGCACGTCTGCGGACATCCGCTCGCGAGTGACTGACCTCACGTGGACTTTTGGCGTTGTCGCTCAGTTGGTCAGGCGCCCGGTCGACGCCGCCGAACGGTCTGGGCGGGGGACTTATGCTGTTCCCGTGAACGACATTCCGGCTACCCAGCCCCAGCTTCAGCACGTGCGAGATGCGATCGCGACCCAACAGGCTTGGTTCAACAGCGCGAACGACGATCCGACGATGGCGGTCACGCTGGTGCAGAACTTGGTCCGCGAGAGGGGAGCTTCGGCTCTCGCTGACCTCGTCGCCGGCTACATGACATTATGTGGGCAGCTCGTCGTCGAGACCGCCCAGCGCAAGAAGGTCACCGCGGACGAGGTGCTCCGGATCTTGAGCACGCACTTCGCCTCGCCGACGTCCGACGGCGGTGCCCAGGGCTAGAGCTGGTCGCCGTTTGGGGACTGGATACCGGTCTGGTTCTCCTGTGGCATCGCAGGGATCGTCGATGCCACGCTAGCGGCCGCAAGCCAGCGTCGGGACAGCGCGTGTGCGAACCTTCTTCACGGCAGCCCTGACTGATCACGGCCACTCGAGCGAAGTCATCACCGACCGGGCGCCCGCGCTGGCCAACGTGATCGAGGAACTGCTTCCTGCCGCGCTGCACAACACAGGCCGGTACGAGAACAACCGCGTTGAATGCGACCACAGACGGCTCAAGGCCCGGCTCCGGCCCATGCGCGGGGTGAAGACCAATCGCACGGCGAGCGTTGTCATTCGGGGCCACGCCTTTATCCAAAACCTACGCCGCGGCCAGTACGAGCTGGCAGTCGACGCCGCGCCGCCGTTCCGGCTGGCCACCGCGTTCAACGAACTCAGACCCGCCATCTGCTCAGCAAAGGCCCCAGGGCCCCCGCGACAGCATGGCCTGCGATCGAGCAACCAACAGAGCCAGTCGGCCTACGTCACCACCTACCTGAACAACGACCAACACGCCGCGGCATTGCCCACCTGGCAGAAGATCTACAACACTGAACGCGCACACACCGCCCTTGAAGGACGCCCCCCGATCAGCTGCGTCGTGCCACCAACCTGATGGCCTAGTACACCTAGGGCCGCTGCCCCAAGGCGTGGTCGTGTCACACGCACCCCAACGGGAGGCAGGGCGTAGCGTCCGTCGGCGACGACCTGAAGCAGATGACTGCGCAGGGCCCTCTGGCGACATGGCTGGCGTGGACGGCCTAAGCGCCGGGACCGGGCGGCGCCGGAGCACCGTGACGACTGGCCCCCGAAGGTGTCGTGGATGTTCCATTGACCGCCTCGATGGCCAGTCGTACGATGCCGCCAACGG
>JANMBJ010000460.1:0-12320 GCA_031360335.1 Candidatus Nanopelagicales bacterium | reverse complement strand
CCGTTGGGCAGCGTCAGGGTGGCGCCGCGTACGCCGCGGTCGTCGTGGGTCATCGTCGCTGCGACCTCGACGCCCGACAGGCCGGGGTCGAGAGAGAGGTCCTGGCGCAGGATCGCCTCGTGCAGCGACCGCAGCGACTGTCCCGGGTCGATGCCGAGGTCGTCAGCCAGCAGGTCCGAGGTACGCCGGTAGGCCGACAGCGCGTCGGCCTGCCGGCCCGAGCGGTAGAGCGCCACCATGTGCTGGCCCGCCAGCCGCTCGTCGAGCGGCGACCCCGCGACCGCGGCCTCGAGCTCGGGCACGAGGGTGAGGTGCCGGCCGAGATCGAGCTCGACGTCGTAGCACTCATGCCGCAGCACCTCACGACGGCGGTCGAGGCCCACGAGCAGCGGGGCGAACGCCGGGAGCTCCGCCAGATCACCCAACGCACGTCCACGCCACAGCGAGAGGCCGAAGCGCAGCAGGTGTGCGGCCGCCGTGAGGTCGCCCGCGGCGCGCAGCTCGCGGGCCTGGACGAGTACGTCGTCGGCCTCCTGCAGGTCGAGCTCGCCGGGCGCCACGCGCAGGCGATAGCCGGGACGCACGAACGCCAGCCGGTCGTCGCTCTCCGCCTCGGGGTCGCGCAGCAGCTTGCGCAAGGTCGAGACGTAGACCTGGAGCGAGGCCTGCGCTCCCTCAGCACCGTCGACGCCCCAGACGTGCTCGATGATCTGGTTGGCGGGCACCAGGTGCCCGGCTTCGAGCAGCAGGAGCGCGAGCACGGACCGTTGCTTGGGTCCGCCCAACGCGAGCGGCTCGCCGTCGCGCCTCGCCTCGAGCGGCCCGAGGACGAGGAAGCGCCAGGCGGTCACGGCTTCTTCCCCACGCCCAACGCGATCGACGTACCCGGGGTGACCACGCGTCCTGGCGGCAGGGACTGGGCGACGACATGGCCGACCTGTGTCGGCACGGTCGTGACCTGGGTGTAGGTCGACGTCGTGATCCCGAGCGCGCGCAGCGCGGCCCGCGCGGCCCCGGTGCGGCGGCCGACAACCTTGGGCAGCACGGCACGGGCGACGACCCAGCGCGAGGTGGTCGATCCCGACACCGAGCGCACCTCCCACCGGATCCAGGCACCGGCGGCAGGGACGGGCAGAGTCACCGTGCCGGTGAGGGCCGTTGACCACGGGACGTCGGTGATCGAACGGTTCTTCGGCCCGCCGACCACCATCCAGCGGACCTCGTACGACGACGGCGCTGTGCCCGAGGCGGGCGGCGCCCAGTGCACCGACAGCGACACCTGAGCGGGTGACCCGGACGGGCCGGCGACCAGGGTCGCGCCCGACACCCGCACAGCCACCGGCACGCCCGGAGGCACGACCGGCGGCGGCGGCGAGGGTGACGGAGTCGGCGACGACGAGCTGGGAGCAGGAGTCGTGACTTTCGACGTCGGGCGGGAGCCGGCGGGCACCGTCGCGCCCTGCACCGGTGCCTGGGACGGGCGCGACACCAGCGGGGTGCTGCTGTGGGTCGGCGCGCTCGAGGCAGCATGTGCACTCGACGACGGCGTCGCCGATGCGCTCGGCGCAGACGACGATGAGGAGCCGGGGGTCGAGCGGGCAGCCGTGGGGCCGGATGCAGCCTGGGTCGGTGCGTCGAGGCCACGCCAGGCGACCATGCCGAGCACGAAGACCGCGGCAGCCGCCACCAGCATCCAGCCGTTGAACCGACGTCGTTCCGCGAGCGGGACCACGGCCGTCACTGGCACGGCCGCTGCGGGGGTGGCCACCGCCAGCGCCGCAGCTGGGGTCGCCCAGCCGGTCAGGGTGCGCTCGCCGGAGTAGGTGCTCGACGTCGCGCCGGCTCCCGCTGACGGGTCGGACAGACCGCCGGTGATCAGGGCAGCGGCTGCGCCCGAGAGCAGCAGGAGCGGGGGTGCGGGCGCCGCGACGCCTTCCTCGGCCAGCGCGGCCTGCAGGGACATCCCGAACGCCTCGGCGGACGCCGGGCGGTCGGCCGGGTCCTTGGCCATGGCCCGCTCGATGGTCGCGCAGACCGCGTCGGGCACCCCCTGCGGCCGCAGGTCCGGGACGGGCGCGCTCGCGATACGCGCCAGCATCGGCACGAGGGTCTCGTCGGCGGCTGCGACGAAGGCCGCACCTCCGGCGAGGGCCGCGAACAGGGTGGAGGCAAGCGCGTAGATGTCGCCGGGGACTCCCCCGCGACCACCGGCGACCACCTCCGGCGCCGCGTGCGCGAGCGTCAGCGTGACCGCTCCGGTGGTGGTGCGGAACGCACCCGGGACCCCTGCGATCCCGAAGTCGACGAGCTTCGGGGTGCCGAGACCGTCGAACAGGACGTTCTCGGGCTTGATGTCGCGGTGCGTGATGCCGGCCCGGTGCGCAGTCTCGAGGGCTCCCGAGAGCGCGATGCCCCAGCTCGCGACGGGCCGCCACGACGACGTACCCCCGGAGACCCTCTCCGCGAGCGATCCACCAGGGAGCAGCTCGAGGGACAGGTAGCCGGCACCGTCGTCGGTGAGACCGCAGCCGAACACGGTCGCGATGTTGGGGTGCCCGCCCAGCGCGGCGAGCGCCTGGCACTCCCGGGCGAAACGGCCGAAGGCGTCGGAATCACCGCGTACGTCGGGGAGCACCTTGACCGCCACGAGGCGCCCGAGGTCGACCTGACGCGCCTGATAGACGACGCCGAACCCCCCACGGCCGATCTCGACGAGGTCAGCGAGGTTGTCGATCACCGGTGGCACGGTCTCAGCTCCCTCTCGACGCCGGCCTTCACACATGGACACAGACGGAGTCCGCGACCGCAGGATGCGCCCGACCGCTTGAGCCGCGCTGAAGCGCGACCTAAACGCGGACAGCCGCTGCGCCTCCACGACGCACCGTCGGAAACGGCGCTCACGGAAGGGGTCTCCCACGGAGAAGTATCGGCGTTGTCGGGCCTTCGTTGAGGCGCCTGGCCGTCAGAACATCGTTCGGGTCGTGTCAGGAGACGGTGACCAGGGCGGATTCGCCGGACTCGGGGTCGACGCCCATCTCCTCGGCCATCGCCAGCGCCATCTCGACCAGGGTCTCGACGATCTGGCTCTCGGGCACGGTCGCGACGACCTCGCCACGCTTGAAGATCTGACCCTTGCCGTTGCCGGAGGCCACCCCGAGATCGGCCTCGCGAGCCTCACCCGGCCCGTTGACGACGCAGCCCATGACCGCGACCCGCAGGGGTACGGCGAGGCCCTCGAGCCCGGCGGTGACCTGCTCGGCGAGGGTGTAGACGTCGACCTGGGCCCGGCCGCACGACGGGCACGAGACGATCTCGAGGCCGCGCTTGCGCAGGTTGAGCGACTCGAGGATCTGGTTGCCGACCTTCACCTCCTCGACAGGAGGAGCCGACAGCGAGACGCGGATCGTGTCGCCGATGCCCTGGCCGAGCAGGGAGCCGAAGGCGACAGCGCTCTTGATCGTGCCCTGGAACGCAGGGCCGGCCTCGGTGACACCGAGGTGCAAGGGGTAGTCGCACCGCTCGGCAAGGAGGCGATAGGCCGAGACCATGACGACCGGGTCGTTGTGCTTGACCGAGATCTTGATCTCGCGGAAGTCGTGCTCCTCGAACAGCGAGCACTCCCACAGCGCCGACTCGACGAGCGCCTCAGGCGTGGCCTTGCCGTACTTCTCGAGCAGCCGCTTGTCGAGGGAGCCGGCGTTGACGCCGATGCGGATCGGCACTCCGGCATCCTTTGCGGCTCGCGCGATCTCACCGACCTTGTCGTCGAACTGCTTGATGTTGCCGGGGTTCACGCGCACCCCGGCACAGCCGGCGTCGATCGCGGCGAAGACGTACTTCGGCTGGAAGTGGATGTCGGCGATGACCGGGATCTGCGACTTCTTCGCGATCTGCGCTAGCGCATCGGCGTCGTCCTGGCTCGGCACCGCGACGCGCACGATCTGGCACCCGGACGCCGTGAGCTCGGCGATCTGCTGCAGCGTCGCATCGACGTCGCTGGTCAGCGTGGTGGTCATCGACTGCACCGAGATGGGGGCGTCGCCGCCGATCTCGACCGGGTGCGTGGGGTGGTTGAGCCGGATCTTGCGGCTCTTCCGTCGCACCGATAGCACGGGGGCGGGCAGTGCGGGCATTCCGAGTCCGACGCTCATGCGGCCATCATCCCCCGACTCGCGCGCCCGCGCTGCCCCGGTGCGCCGAGGGCGCAATCACGGCGCGCCATCGCACAGCGGGCTTCTCGCTGCTGTCGAGGGCGATACTCGCGGTGTGACGCGGACCACTCAACGATCCAGACGCCTTCTGATCGGCGGAGCTGTGCTCGTGGGGGTCGCGCTGGTGGGCTGCAGCTCCGGTGCAGCCCCTTCCCCCACCGCGTCGGTCACCCGCACGCCCACGGTGTCGGTCAGCTCCTCGCCGACCCTCAGCTCGACGTCGGCCAGCCCGAGCGAGTCGACGCCGACTGCCAGCTCGTCGAGCTCGGCGAGCTCTGCAACCTCCTCGCCCACGACTCGTCCCGGGTCGTTCAGCAGCTCTCCGGTCTCGGGCGGTGACTCCGGCACCGGGCAGTCACGGCTGCAGAGGATCGCCGTCGGCAGCCATACGGGCTATGACCGGCTCGTCCTCACCTTCGGCAGTGACCGCGTACCCGAGTTCACGGTCACTCCGCAGCGGTCGGCGACGTTCCGGATGGACCCCAGCGACGACCTGGTCACCCTGCGCGGCCAGAGCGGAGTCCGCGTCGTGCTGCAGTCGACGCTCCTGGCGCCTTCGGCGCTGGTCGACGACATGCGGCCGAACGGCACGGCGATCCGTGAGGTGCAGCAGATCGGAAACTTCGAGGCGGTCGTGTCCTACGCCGTCGGCGTCGCGGGCTCCCCAGCACTCGTGCGGGTCAGCACCCTGACCTCGCCGAGCCGCCTCGTGATCGACGTCGCCTGGCCCAGCCCGGAGTAGCTCGTCCCGGGTCGGTGCGCTGGGCGCCACCGCTCGCTGGGCTCGTACGCGTGGTCGGTGTTCCTGATGGGTAGGCGCTGATATCGCGCTGGGCGCCGCCGAGGCGCTTGGGGGAGGTGACGCGGGCGCGGTCGTCGGGTCGGAACTAGCCGCCGATGGTGATGGGTTTGACGAGGTCGGCCACCACGGTGATGGCGCCGAAGAAGATGAGGACGAGGGACATGGCGTAGGTGAGCGGGAGGGCCTTGGCGATGTCGACGGGGCCGGGGTCCGGCAGGTTGCGCATACGGGCCCATCCGCGCTTGATCGACTCCCAGACCGCGCCCGCGACGTGACCGCCGTCGAGCGGCAGCAGCGGGATGAGGTTGAACAGGAACAGGAAGAGGTTGAGGCCCGCGAGCATGAACAGGATCTGCGCGGTCTTGTCGATCACCGGGGTGTTGTCGAGGGCGACGACGTCGCCGCTGAGGCGGGTGACGCCGACGACGCCGACGATGCCCTGCGGGTCGCGTGCCTCGCTGGTGAAGGTCTGGCGGGCGAGGTCCCACATGCGGGCGGGCAGGGTGACGATCTTCTGGACCGACTGGGTGGTCAGGTCCCACACGAAGGCGGGCACGGCTGTGATCGATTGGCGCACATAGGCTCCGGCGGGCGCGATGCCGACGAAGTTGCGTGACTCGGTCGTGCCGGTGTCCTTGCCGTTGGCGTCGTAGACAGGTCGTGTCGCCGCGCTGAGCGGGACGGTCAGCGTCAGGGATTCCTCGCCGCGCAGGACGACGACGGGCACGGGGCCGACGGGCGCTGCCTTGATGGCGGCCATCTGGTCTTCCCAGCTGGTGACGGGCACGCCGTTGAACGAGGTGATGGTGTCGCCGGCCTGCAGACCGCCTGCAGTTGCGGGCGACGCGGTGCCGGGGGCGCAGGAGCCGGACGCGCTGAGCTCGCCCGTCAGGTTCGAGGCGGTGGGCGTGCAGGGCACGACCCGGCCGACGGTGTTGGTCGCGGTGAACAGCCCGATGCCGCACAGCACGACCGTGAAGAGGACGAACGCGATGATGAGGTTCATCGTCGGGCCGCCGAGCATGATGACGATGCGCTTGCGTACGGGGAGCTTGTAGAAGACCCGGTCGACCGCGTCGGGTGTGACCTCCTCGAAGGATGCCTGCCGGGCTCCCTCGATGAGGTTGGTGAAGCGTCCCGTGGTGGACGTGCGCAGCATCGTGCCGTCGGTGCCGGGGGCGGGCGGGTACATGCCGATCATCCGGATGTAGCCACCGAGCGGGATCGCCTTGACGCCGTACTCCGTCTCGCCCTTTGCCTTGGACCACACGGTGGGGCCGAAGCCGACCATGTACTGGGTGACCTTGACGCCGAAGGCCTTCGCCGGCACCAGGTGACCGATCTCGTGCAGGCCGATGGAGGCACCGATACCGACCAAGAAGATCAGGACGCCCAGCACGAACAGTGCGGCGGTCATGCGGGGTCCCCTGTCAGTTGGCGGGCACGAGCTCGTGCCCAGTCCTCGGCGGCTAGGACGTGTTCGACCGTCCGGGGGTTCCCGGGGTCCGAGGCCAGGTGCTCCTCGACGACGGCGGTGAGGGTGTCGACGATGGCGAGGAAGGGCAGTCGACCGTCGAGGAAGGCGGCGACGCACTCCTCGTTGGCCGCGTTGAAGACCGCAGGAGCGGTCCCGCCGGCGAGGCCCGCCCGACGAGCGAGGAGTACGGCGGGGAACGCGACCTCGTCGAGCGGCTCGAAGGTCCAGGTCGATGCCAGGGTCCAGTCGCACCCGCGGGAGGCGCCGGGAACGCGGTCGGGCCAGGACAGTCCGAGCGCGATCGGGAGGCGCATGTCGGGAGGGCTCACCTGGGCGAGGGTGGAGCCGTCGGTGAACTCCACCATCGAGTGCACCATCGACTGCGGGTGCACGACGACGTCGATGCGGTCGTAGGGGATGTCGAAGAGCAGGTGCGCCTCGATGACCTCGAGGCTCTTGTTGACCATCGTGGCGGAGTTGATCGTGACGACCGGTCCCATCGACCACGTCGGGTGCGCCAGGGCCTGCTCGGGGGTGACCCCGTGGAGCGAGTCGCGGGTGCGACCGCGGAACGGGCCACCGCTGGCGGTGACGACGAGACGTCGCACCTCGCCGGCCGCGCCGCCGCGAAGGCACTGGGCGAGTGCCGAGTGCTCGGAGTCGACCGGCACGATCTGGCCGGGGGCGGCAGCGGCCTTGACCAGCGGACCCCCCGCGACGAGCGACTCCTTGTTGGCCAGCGCGAGGGTGCTGCCAGCAGCCAGCGCGGCCAGGGTGGGACGCAAGCCGATCGAGCCGGTCATGCCGTTCAGCACGACGTCGGTCGGCAGCCCGGCGGCCTCGGTCGAGGCATCGGGTCCGACGAGCACCTGGGGGTCGACGCCGTGGGCCGTGAGCGCCTGGCGCAGCGCGGCCTCGCGGCCCGGCTCGGCGATAGCGACGACGGGCACGCCGAACTCAGCGACCTGGGCGGCGAGTGCGGCCACGTCGGCTCCGCCCGCGGTCAGCGCGGTGATCGCGAAGGCGTCGCGGTTGCGGCGTACGACGTCGAGGGCCTGGGTCCCGATGGACCCGGTGCTGCCGAGCACCACCACCTCACGTACGCGCATCCGCCCAGTCTCCCCGATCCACCCTCGGTTCACCCCCTCACCCACTCCCCCGCGCGGGAAGTTCTTGACGTCCGCGGTCAGAGAACGCCCTTGAGGGGCGCTTTCTGACCTCACGTGGCGATCTTGCTAGGGACGCCGGTGACCCACCGGCGGGTCGACCCGCGTGACTACAGCGCGATGCCGGAGAGGACGAGGACGCGCTCGTAGGTGAAGTCCTCCATGGCGGCGCGCAGGCCCTCGCGGCCGACGCCGGAGGCCTTGACCCCGCCGTACGGCATCTGGTCGGCGCGGTAGGCGGGCACGTCACCGATGATCACGCCACCGACCTCGAGCTCGGCGTGCGCCCGGAACGCCACCTGCAGGTCATGGGTGAACACGCCGGTCTGCAGCCCGAACTTGCTGTCGTTGACGATCGCGAACGCCTCGTCGATCCCCGCGACCTGCTGCAGGACCATGACCGGACCGAAGACCTCGTCGCACACGACCTTGGAGTCGGGAGACGCGTCAGTGATGACGGTCGGGGTGTAGGTCGCTCCTTCACGGACCCCGCCCGTCAGCACGGTGGCTCCGGCGGCGACCGCCTCGGCGACCCACGACTCCACGCGGACAGCGGCAGCCTCGTTGACCAGCGGTCCGACCACAGTCGTCTCGTCCCACGGCGACCCGGTCGGCAACGCCTCGACCTTTGTGACGATCACGGGCACCAGCCGGTCCCACACGGTCGCGTCGACCAGCACCCGCTGCACCGACACGCAGGCCTGGCCGGCCTGGTAGTTGGCGAACGTCGCGATGCGCGTCGCGGCCCACTCGAGATCAGCCTCGCTCGACCAGTCGGCAGCAACGACAGCAGCGGCGTTGCCACCGAGCTCGAGCGTGACGTGCTTGTGCGGCACCGCCTTCTGGATCGCGAATCCGACGACGTCAGAACCCGTGAACGACACGACAGGGAGACGGTCGTCGGCCACGAGCATCGGCGCGACGTCGTTGCCGACGGGGAGGACCGACCACGAGCCGGCAGGGAGGTCGGTCTCGGCCAGCAGCTCGCCGAGCAGCAGCGCCGACAGCGGGGTCGCGGGGGCCGGCTTGATGATGATCGGGGCGCCGACGGCGAGCGCCGGGGCCACCTTGTGCGCAACGAGGTTGAGGGGGAAGTTGAAGGGTGCGATGCCGAGCACCGGACCGTGCGCGAAACGCCGGATGATCGCGGCGCGACCGGTGCTCGCGGCGTCGGTGTCGAGACGCTGCAGCTCACCGCCGAAGCGACGCGCCTCCTCCGCAGCGAAGCGGAACGTCGACGCGGCACGACCGGCCTCCGCGCGCGCCCACATGATCGGCTTGCCGTTCTCCGCCGTGATGAGCTCCGCGATCTCCTCGAGCCGCTCGGTGATCCGGCGCGAGACGTGCGCGAGGGCATCGGCGCGGACGTACGCCGGTGTGCGGGAGAACTCATGGCGCACCGCCCACGCAGCCGCGACGGCCGCCTCGACCTGGCTGGCGCTCGGCAGGCTGTGCGCCCCGACGACCGAGCCGTCGTACGGGTTGACGACCTCGACCGTGACGTCGGAGGTCTCGGGGCG
Organism: Candidatus Nanopelagicales bacterium; assembly: GCA_031360335.1. GTDB lineage: Bacteria > Actinomycetota > Actinomycetes > S36-B12 > CAIYMF01 > Longivirga. The sequence continues at coordinate 3,144 of JANMBJ010000460.1, read as the reverse complement.
GCCGGCGATCCAGATCGCGCGCACATCACTCATGCCGACGACGGTACGGCGACCCACCCGCGGCCAGCGCGCCGACCGGGACCCCCACGCGTGCCCGCCCCTCCACCCCGTACACCCATCCCACTGGCGACCTGGGTGTTGTGGGGGCCTCCCGGCCGCGGAAGCCCCCACAACACCCAGGTCACGGGTGGGTGGGTCCTTAAGCGGGGTGCAAGGGGCGTTTCGGCGGCGGGGCCGATGCTGCGTCAGACCGGATGGGAGACCCGTTCGGCACTCTGAGAGGACACGACCATGATCGTCTCGACCCGCTCGCTCCGCCGGGCCGGCATCGGTGCCGGCCTCGCGCTTGCCCTGGTCATCCCGACCACGGGCGTCGCCAACGCAGCTCCCGCCTCCTCCTCGCATGCCACAGTGGTGAGCCCGACCGTCAAGCACGCGGCACTCGTCGCGCTGCGCGCCGCACTCGCGAAGGCTGCCGCCGACCAGCGCGTCGCCGTCGCCGCTGCCCGCCTCGCGTTCGACACCGACGGTGTCGTGGTCGCCGCCAAGGCGCAGCGCCTCGCCGTCATCAACATCTCGACCGACGCCGCCGTCATCCTCGCCGCCAACGTGGCGTACGCAGAGGCTGTCTCTGGCCCGGCCGAGACGCGCGCCGGTGCAGTCGACAACGCCCGCACCGCTCGGTTCGCCGCAGTCGACGCCGCCTACGCGGCCTACGACCTCGTCGTGAACCCGGCCAACGCCATCGCGCGCAACGCGCTGCGGGCCGCCATGCGCAGCGCCAACTACGAGCTGCGTACGCACGTGGCCGCGGCGCACAAGGCGTTCCGGATGAGCACCGCGTCGGCGCACGCCACCCAGCGTGCAGCGATCAACTCCGCGATCGCGGTGTTCACCGCCAGCGGCCGCACCCCGGCCGACCTCGCGGTGTTCAACCACTCCATCGCAGTGGCCCGCAAGGCGTTCGCGGCCACCCCGGCCGTCGTCGCTGCCCGCGCTGCCCGCCACACCGCCGTGCACACCGCGTGGGTGCGCTACGCCCACGACGTGCGTGCCGCGCGCATCGCCTTCCACAAGGCGACCGGTCACTGGCCGCACGTCCAGCGCATCACGCCCCCGGCGATCTGACCGACCCGTACGACGAAGCCCCCTCGGCTGGCGCCAAGGGGGCTTCGTCATGGTGCTCAGCTGTGTCGCTACGTCTACCCGCCGATCGCGAGATGACGGGCGGACGGCCGCGCTCAGCTGGGCTGTCGGGTGAGCGCGAGGTAGAGCTCGGCGCGCACGCCAGCATCGTCGAGGGAGCGTCCGAGGAGCGCTTCGGCGCGACGCAGCCGATGGCGGACCGTGTGCCGGTGCACGCCGAGGTCGGCCGCCGCAGCATCGACCTGACCGTGTCGAGACAGCCAGGCGAGCAACGTCGCCGCGAGGTCGGCCCGCTCCCCTGGCTCGTCGAGCGGTGCGAGCAGCGCAGCAGCCCAGGCATCCGCCGCACCCGGCTCGAGCAGCGCCTCGAGGCCGCCACCGAGATCGTCGTAGGACCGCACACGGACCCCTGCTCCGCTCGCTGCCATCGCGAGAGCGCGGCGCGCGCGAGACCACGACCGCGCAAGACCGTCCGGGTCGCCCACATCGGCCACATCACCGATCCCTACGCACACCACGGCATCTGCGTCGTCGGCTGCCGCTTCCGCTCCTTCACGCGCTGTCGACGCCACCACCCCCGCGACGACCAGCGACGGGTCCTCCGGCACGAGACCGGATCCGATCGCAGCTCCTGGCATCGCCTCGGCAAGTCGATCCTCGACACCCGGCGAGGCCGCTGGGTCGACCGGTCGTACGACGACGACTCGCACCGGTGAGGCGCCGAGTCCGCTCCACCCGAGCGACTCGAGTGGCAGCTCGGTCACGTGCCCGTCGAGCAGCAGCCGGAGGGCCGCGGCACGCACTCCTCGCTCCGCCGACGTGCGCCCCTCGCTGCGCGCGAGCGACAACGACAGCAGTGACACCGCGAGGTTGACGACCGCCTGGTCGTTGGCCCGGATGGCAGCGGGCGCACCGACGGCGAGGAAGCCACGGGCCCGACCACGGACTCCGAGGGGCTGGATCACGACGTAGTCGTCGGTCGACGACAGCACGGCCGAGGCGAGCAGACCCTTGGGACGCAGGCGAGCGATCTCGTCGGCCAGGTCGAGGGCGCGCGCTGACGCCGCGGCGGGGCTCGCGTGGACGACCCCGCCAGCCGGGTCGAGCACGACAGCGAACCCGCCCACGTGCTTCGCGAGCCGCGTCACGACCGCCGACGACACGCCGTCGTCCGACGTGAGGGCGGCGCGGATCAGGTCGCGCTGCGCGGCGAAGCCACGCGCCGCCTCGTCGTACTCCTCCGCCGACAGGAGCCGCGACACCGCCTTCGTCACGGCGATGAACGGCGTGGCCTCCGGCACCTCGAGCAGCGGCAGCCCTGCCTTGTCGGCGGCAGCGACGAGCGCGGCCGGCAGCACGGCGTGCGACAGCCCGACGGCCACCCCGAGGCCGACGACGCCCGCGTCGACGAGGCGCTGGACGTAGGACGTCACCGCGGCGCCCTTGGCCGGGAGCCGCATCCCGGTGGTGAGCAGGAGCTCGCCACCCTCGAGGAACGGTGCGGGATCCTCGAGCTCGCTGACCGCGACCCACCGCACCGGCTCGTCGAGGTGGGCGGCGCCCGCGCGCACCACGAGGCCGAGGTCGGCGAGTGCGGTGATGTCGCGCAGACGAGGCGGCACGGTGAGCCCTCCGGAGCGAGCCGGACCTCACTGTCCGGATCGGACAAGACTAGCGCCGAGGTTGGACGCGAAGTCCACGTTGCGACGACGGGGTGCGGCCCTACTCTCGACCCATGACGACCTCCTCCTCCCCCCTCGCCGCGGACCTCCCTCAGGAGCGCCGCCTCGTCACCGCCATCCCCGGGCCGAAGTCCCTCGCCCTGCAGGCCCGTCGCGTGTCCGCCGTCAGTGCCGGCGTCGGAGCCACCCTCCCGGTCTACGTCGAGGCAGCGGGCGGCGGCGTCATCCTCGACATCGACGGCAACTCCCTCATCGACATGGGATCCGGTATCGCGGTGACCAGCGTGGGCAACGCCGCACCCAAGGTCGTCGCGGC
>JANMBJ010000444.1:0-2619 GCA_031360335.1 Candidatus Nanopelagicales bacterium | reverse complement strand
AGCGGCAGGCCCATAGTCAGCGAGAGCGACCGCGCGAGCGTCGACTTCCCCGATCCGGGCGGTCCGTTCACGATTACAGCCCAGCGCACGGCCGAATCCTGCCGGACGCGGTCCCGCGAGGCGAGCGATAGCATCACTACTTCTTAGTTCGACCCTGGCCCATACGGGGCAACGCTAGGCGTTCCAGTCGGCCAGTCCGGACGCCATGTTGGTCCTGGTGGCCAGGGCTGATGATCAGCCGTGGCGATTGCCGCACGCAGTTCCGCACTGAGCGAATCGACCGCGCCAGGGACCACAACGAGAGCGACCTCGTCGGTTCCGGCCTTCCGCCACCACTGGAGGATGGCCCCCTCGCTCCCAGCCCGCTGCCGTTGCTCCTCGTCGAGTACCAGGTAGACCAGGATCTGCTCGTCCGTCATGCCCGTCAGCATGGCTTAGCGTCGGAGTTCCTGGTGGTGGAAAGGCACCTCGGCGAGGCCTAATGAGCTCGGGAGAACCCCTGCCTCACGACGGCCCATGCACCCATGGTCACTGCGTAGACGACGCACGCGGCGAGGACGACGAATGCCAGATTGCCGGGACTCCCGACGTAGGCAGTGACGCCATGAAACGGCGAGGTGACCCAGAACAGAAGCATGAGCCCGATGCCGTAGCCCCCCGAAGCGGACGCCGCGCCACCAGAGGCCGACCACCAGCCGATCAGGCCAATCACCGCGAGGAGAGCCCAGAACACGGTCGGGAAGAGCCAACCCCGAGGCTCGGGCTGCCTCCCTCGCCACACGGCATAGACAGGCCACGCCAGGAGGGCGACCGTGCTGACTGCCGCTCCGAACCCTGTCGGCGACAAAGTCTCGGACCAAGTGACGAAGTTGGCCACAGCGGCAGCCAGGAACAGCGCGATCAGACCAAGTTGCCGACGCCGGACTCGTGCCACGACCACCGTCACCACGGCCTCTCAAGGCAACTGCGAACCGACCCTCGGCCGGGTCCGACATAAGAGTGATAGTGCCGGATGTCGCTCGGCCCTGGACAGTCGGACAGCCTCTTAGCGCGGCTTCTTCGTCGGCGTCGTGACTGCTGGCTTGGCGGGCTGCGGTGGGTTGCGGAAGGCGGAGGCGAGGGCCACCAGGCCGCAGAGGGGTACGACGGCGAGCAGCAGCGCGATGCCGCCGCCCGGACGACCCGCGAGCAGCACGATGCCGGCGAGCGCGATGACCTGGTAGAGCACGGCCCAGCGCCACATGCCCATGTCGGCGCGCATCGAGATGGCTGCCCCGAGGTAGACGACGAGAGCCACGACGAGACCGAACAGCCCACCGCCGACCACGACAGCTGCGGTGTCCGGCAGGTTGGTGAGCACGGGCGAGGCCATCGCCGAGAGCCCGTTGAACCCACCGAGGAACAGTGACGCCCACACGAGCTGGCCGGCGATCCGCCACACACGCGGCACCTCCACCGCGGTCGACGCGAAGCCGCGACGAAGGAACCAGGTGACGACGAGGAAGACGCCGATCGCGAGACCGCCGTAGAGCCAGACCACGTCAGAGCACCAGCAGCATGCGGTGGTTGCCCAGGGTGTTGGGCTTGACGCGCTCGAGGTCGAGGAACTCCGCGACGCCCTCGTCATAGGACTGCAGCAGCTGCTCGAAGACGTCGTGGTCGACCGGCGTGCCGTCGATCTCGACGAATCCATGGCGGCCGAAGAAGCCCGTCTCGAACGTGAGGCAGAAGACTCGCTTCACCCCGAGGTCGCGTGCCCGCTGCACGAGGTGGTCGAGCAGCACTCCGCCGACGCCCTTGCCGCGCAGCGCAGGGTCGACGGCGACCGTGCGCACCTCGGCGAGGTCCTCCCACATGATGTGGACCGCACCGCAGGCGACGACCTCGCCGTCGAGCTCGCCGACGACGAACTCGGGCACCGCTTCGTACAACGTCACGGTCGCCTTGGACAGCAGTCGACGGTCGGGGGCATACGTGTCGACGAGCTGACGGATCGCTCGCACATCGGCCGTCGTTGCCGGGCGAATGGTCAGGCGCTCGGCCGGGCTCATTCGGGCTTCACCAGCGGGAAGAGGATCGTCTCGCGGATGTTGAGACCGGTGAGGTTCATGAGCAGCCGGTCGATGCCCAGGCCGACACCGCCTGTCGGGGGCATGCCGAACTCCAGTGCGCGCAGGAAGTCCTCGTCGACCTGCATCGCCTCGAGGTCGCCACCTGCCTTGAGCATCGACTGCGCGACGAGGCGTTCGCGCTGGATGACAGGGTCGACGAGCTCGGAGTAGCCCGTGCCCTGCTCCGTGCCGTCGATGTAGAGGTCCCACTTCTCTGCCACACCGGGCATGTCTGGCCGCGCGCGTACGAGCGGAGACGTGTCCTCGGGATAGTCCATCACGAAGGTGGGTCGCACGAGGTGCTCGACGACGTGGTGCTCGAGCAGCTCCTCGACGTACTTGCCGGCGACCCAGGTCTTCTCGGGCCTGATGCCGACGGCCTCGCAGAGCTCGCGCAGCTCGGCGACGGGCGTGAACGACGTGATCTCGCGGCCCACGGCCTCGGACACCGAGGGGTAGACGTAGACCTCGCCCCACGTGCCGGAGAAGTCGCACTCCCGGCCGTCGT
>JANMBJ010000426.1:0-2757 GCA_031360335.1 Candidatus Nanopelagicales bacterium | reverse complement strand
CCCGGCACCAAGCGCGTGAGCCGCCTCGAGGAGAACGCCGCCGCGAGCGCGGTCGCGCTCAACGCGGAGGACCTCGCCGAGCTCGACGCCATGCCCGCCCCCGAGGGCGGCCGCTACTAGCTGCTCGCTCCGACGCCCCCTGCTCAGACTGATCGTGCGCGGCTTCAGCCGAGCCAGGCGTCGATCGACTCCGCGAGGACGATCTGCCTCGGGAGCACCGCCAGCAGGTCGGGCAGCTGCGCGTCGGCGGCGGCTTGCTCCCCAGGTGTCGTGGAACGCAGCGCGAGCGCTCGGTGGACCAGCAGCGAGATGAAGTCGAGCCGCACCATCAGGGCGGGCCCGAGATCGTGAGGCGACGGCGCCACCAGCTCGCCTCCCGCATCGGTGTACGCCGACCGCACGATGCGTGCCGCGTAGCGGTCGCGCCAGGCCGCGATCGACACCGCGACCTCCGCGAGGTCCCAGGCGGGCACACGCGGCATCGCGACGTCCCAGTCGCACAGCACTGGTCCGCTCGAGGTGACGAGCAGGTTCTTCAGGGTCAGGTCGCCGTGGCTCATCACGGTCGTCCGGTCCCCGGTCGGCACGAGCAGGTCGGCCGCACGGACCACTACCCCCCGCGTCGCCGACAGCTGTGGCGACCAGGCGGCGTCGGCCGCTGACGCCCTCGCACACAGGTCGGGCCACGCCTGCACAGACGCGGTGGTCGGGACGGGAAACAACGTGGCGTCACGGGGATGCACCCGCAGTGAGTGCACCGTCGCGAGGGTGCGTCCGGTCCAGACCGCAAGCTCGGTGCCGACGTCGGCGACGGAAGGTCGTACGCCGTCGACCCAGCGGTGCAGCCGAACCGGCACCTCGCCAGCGCCGTCGACACGCTCGACGTCGATGAAGCACGCCCCGTCCGGCGCGGGCACCGGAAGGGGCATGGAGACACCTGCCGCGAGCGCCGCCACCTCGAGCTGCCAGCTCTCGTCGAGCCACTGTGCCCAGCGCGGTTCGCCCCAAGGGTTGCGCAGCTCCTTCACGGCGTAGGTGCCGTGCGTCGTACGCAGGCGAAGAACCCGGTTGGACCAGGCCCCGTCGACCTCGATGTATGACGTCGGGGCGCCGGGCAGGCCGAACGCGGACATCACCGCGCGAGGATCGGGCGCGTCGATCGACTCTGTCACTCGTCGTCGGCGGTGCCGTCACGGATCATGCTGGCCATCGCGTCGGCGACCTCCGGGTCGCCGCCCTCGGCGAGGAGGCCGGACACGACACCGACCCGGTCGGCGAGGCTGCGGTTCTGGCTGAGCTTGGCCTTGGCCTCGACCCGGTCGAGGTGCACGATCACGCCGCGGATGGCGCGCAGCTGCCCAGCGATGAAGGCAGCGGGTGCGTCGTCGACCGACCACGGGTCCGGGCGCTCGTGCTCGTACCGGTCGGTGAGCCAGCCGACGAGGTCGCGCAGCTCCTCCGGGTCGTCGACGAGCTCGACGGTGCCCGACAGGTGCACGCTGGAGTAGTTCCAGGTCGGCACGACGCGACCATGCTCGGCCGTGCTGGCGTACCACGCGGGAGAGACGTAGGCCTGCGCCCCGTGCAGGATCGCGAGGACCCGCTGGCCGTCGACGACCTCGGCCCACTGCGGGTTCATCGTCGCGACGTGAGCGAGCAGCCGACCGTGCCGCCCGGCTGCCGCATCGCTCCCGCTGCGGTCCCACAGCACGGGGACGAGCGTCGAGGCGGGCTCCCCCGACGCTGCCACAGTCACGAGGTCGGCCGACCCCACGTGGTCGACGAGCGCGGCCACCGCGTCGAGGTCTTCCAGGCTGAAGTGCGCAGGCAGGTACACCCCCCGACCCTAGGCCGCCCACCCAGCCCGACCGCCCCAGTTCTCCCGTGATCGTGGTCCTGTGGTGGTTTCCCGGGGTGGGTAGCGACCGCTGGACCACGATCACGCGGGGATCTGGGGTGGGATGTGGTGCTGGAGTGACTTACCGTGGGGGTCCTTCCCCTTTCCCGGGGAGCAGTCACGTCCGCCTCCGGAGCACCCGCATGCAGCTCGGCCGTCTCGCCACCGCCCTCGGCGTCGCCCTGGCGTCCTCGGTGCTCCTCTCCGGGTGCGCCGGGCTCGAGGTCCACGGCGGGTCGGGGGCCACGGGTGCACCGGGAGCGATCGCCGCGGCGTCGCTGGCTCCTGCCGCGCCCACGCTCGCCGTCGAGAACCCGGCCTCGTGGAAGACGCCGTTCACCGTCTCCGTCGCCCACGGCACCCTCACCTCGGTCGTCGTCACGGACTCCGCGACCCAGGACGACCTGGCCGGCGACCTCGCCGCCGACGGGACCACATGGACGAGCACCGCGCTCCCCACCGCCGGGGCGTCGTACGCCGTGAAGGCCACCGTCACGGGTGCTGCGGGCAGCTCACAGGTCACCACGCTGGCGAAGGTCTCGAGCCAGCCGGACTCCGCCAAGATGCGCTACGGCATCAACCCGGGCGCTGGCGCGACCGTCGGGGTCAACGCGCCGGTCGTCATCCGGTTCAACCACCCGGTCAACCGCAAGGAGGACGTGGAGAACAACCTCCACGTCTACTCCTCCACGCCGGTGACCGGCGCCTGGCACTGGATCAGTGCCAGCGAGGTGCACTTCCGGCCCGAGACCACGTGGCCGAGCCACACCCAGGTTCGCGTGCTCGCCGCGCTCAAGGGTGTGCAGGTCAGCGACACGAGGTACGGCATCAAGGACGGCACGGCCAACTTCACGGTGGGC
>JANMBJ010000414.1:0-2130 GCA_031360335.1 Candidatus Nanopelagicales bacterium | reverse complement strand
GAGCTGCGTGCAGACGATGCGGTCGCCGGGCTGCCAGTGCCGCGAGAGCGCCCTCGTGAACGAGAACATGAGGTTGGTGGTGCTCGGTCCGAAGACGATCTCGTCGGCACTCGCACCCACGAGCTCGGCGGTGGCCGCACGCGCGCGGTCGACCACGGCGACGCTGGCGATGCTCGCGTCGAACAGGCCGCCGAGGTTGGCGGGGGCGGGCGAGCGCAGGTAGTCGGCGATGGCATCGACACAGGTGTCGACGGGCAGTGTTCCGGCCGGGCCGTCGAAGCGGACCCACCCGTCGGAGAGCCCCGGGAAGCGCGAGCGGACATCGTCAGTGGTGGCCATGGATGCGATCCTGCCAGCCCGGTCCCCCACAGGCGATCATCGCGGACCACGACGGGCTCTTCAGGCCATGCTGCGACCGGCCGATGGGACTCCATGGCCCGCCGAACGCCGAGCTCCGTCGACCCGGGAGCCGAGCAGCAGATCAGCGACCTGCTGCGCACCGCCAAGGAGTCGTTGCGCCTCAGTGTCGCCTTCCTGAGCCGGCTCGACGGCGAGACCCAGCATCTCGAGGTGGTCGAGGCGAGCGGTCCGGCGTCCCTGTTCTTCCGCAAGGGCGTGACACAGCAGCGGGATACGTCGTTCTGCCAGGCGATCCTCGATGGACGGCTCCCTGCCGTCATCGCGGACGTGGCGAAGAACAAGGTCGCGATGACGCTGCCGTCGTCGCGCATCCCGCGTATCCGCAGCTATGTCTCGGTCCCGGTACGACTCTCGGACGGCAGCCTCTACGGCACGTTCTGCGCCGCCGGGATGACCAGCGACCAGGGCCTCACGACGCGTGACCATGCGCTCATGGAGGTGCTGGCCAAGGCCGCCGCCCTCGTCCTGGAACCGGGTCTGCGGGTCAGGGAGCGGCGCGAGGCGATCGAGGGACGACTCCTCCCCCTCATGGACGTCCATCGGGGTCCGGTCATCGTCTACCAGCCCATAGTCGACCTGACGACGGGCCGACGGGTCGGAGCCGAGGCGCTGAGCCGCTTCCCCGCCGAGTGGGGCATGGCCCCCGACCTCTGCTTCGCCGAGGCGCACAGCGTCGGGCTGGGACACGAGCTCGAGATCCTGGCGCTGCGCCGCGCCGCAGAAGCGGTCGACGAGGTGAGCGGATACGTCGCCCTCAACGTCTCACCGGCCACCCTGGTGCGCGAGGACTGCCGAGCGCTGCTCGCGACCCTCCCGCTCGAACGGGTGCTGCTCGAGCTCTCGGAGCACGACCCCGTCGAGGACTACAACGGCCTGCTCGCAGCCCTGGACCCCCTGCGCCGCAACGGGATGCGGCTTGCGATCGATGACGTCGGCGCCGGCTTCTCCTCCTTGCGCCACATCGTGCTCACCCATCCCGACGTGATCAAGCTCGACCGTTCCATCGTCGACGGTGTCAGCCATGACGACGTCCTGTCGACGCTCGTCCGCTCCCTCGTTGCCTTTGCCGGCAGCGCCGGTGCAGATGTGGTGGCAGAGGGCATCGAGACCCAGGACGATGCCGTCTGGCTCCGCGGGCTCGGCGTCGACTACGGACAGGGCTGGTTCTTCGGACGCCCGGGTCCGATGTCGGACCTCGCCGCCGCCTCGACGGCCGCGCACGTCCGTACCGCCTGAAACACGCACGCCTCGATTCGATCGCCGCCACCGCCGCGGCCGAAGGGCGCTCAGGATGGCGGCGGTCCGACCGACGGACGAGAGAGCACCCTCGGCGGACGGACGCGCCCCGACCCCGTGGCCGGCTGTCGGATCAGGTGAACCTCACGTTCGGCGGTCAGTGGGCCGGAACCCTCAATACTGACCCCCCCGGGCGGAGCGGAGCGGAGCGGGGGTCAGTACTTGCCGAGGAGCTGCTTGGCCGCGACGACGCGCTGGATCTGGTTGGTGCCCTCATAGATCTGGGTGATCTTCGCGTCGCGCATCATGCGCTCGACGGGGTAGTCCTTGACGTAGCCGTAGCCACCCAGCACCTGCACGGCGTCGGTCGTGATCTCCATGGCGACGTCGGACGCGAAGCACTTGGCCGCCGCACCGAAGAACGTCAGGTCGGCGTCGCCGCGCTCGCTCTTCGCAGCGGCGGTGTAGACCAGC
>JANMBJ010000413.1:0-1829 GCA_031360335.1 Candidatus Nanopelagicales bacterium | reverse complement strand
CGACACCGTCGCTTGAACCGGAAGTGACGAGGACTTCGAGGTTGGCGATTCCATGCTGGTCGGTCCATGCGGCAAGGGCCGAAGTGTCCGGCAGGCGCAGGGCATAGTGGCCGCTCGTGTCGCTCAGCGCCTGGGTGACGGGCTGAAGCTTGACCGTGTCACCGACTGCGGCTGCTTCCAGGACGTCATTCGTCGGCCACGCGAAGAGAACAGCTCGTGACCCGGGCTTCGCGTTCCCCCTGCTGTCGCGGGTGATCCCGTCGACGAGGGCAGCACCGGCGAGCGTCGCGGAGTCCGGAGACGGAGCAGCTGCCGGACCCAGACTCGCCGTTCCCGTCCGCTGGTGCGGACACCTACTTGCTCATCGCGCAAGGTCGCCTGGACCACCAGATGGCGTCACTCGACGCATTGGACACGAAGGCGCAGGCGATGTTGGCGGGAGCCGTCGCTGAGGTGGGGTTCCTCGTCGCACTGCTCGCCCTTCGACCATCAGAGCAGCACAAGCTCTCGGTGCTGAGCGGCCGCCTGCTGTTCGTCGCGGTTGTGGTTGCGGTCGTGGCTGTGGTGCTGGCCTGGATGGGGCAGCGGGTGCGGAAGTGGGATTCCTACCCGAGCACCGACAACGCGTGGAAGGTCGCGCACCAGCACACGCAAACGTACACCTGGCAGATGGGTCTCTCGCTTGTGACGGCCTACATCGGCAACCTCGACGGTCGGCGGCGTAAGACCAGGCTGGTCAAGGCCGCCAGCGTCGCGGTGCTCGTGCTCACGCTCGTTGCGCTCGCTGCTGGCATCGCCATCGTCACGACCTAACGGGCCGGGTCAGCGCTGTTCGCCGGAGCTGTCGCCCTTCTCGAGCTTTTCCGGCGGTGCCGCCGGTTGGGGCTGCGGCGGCGGTGTCTGCTCGTACTCAGAGCCAGTCATCTGCGTCCTCGCCTCTCGGTGCCGGTCTGTGGGTCGCCTCGCTCGACGCGCTCTGGCGGAGCCGCCGGCGGAGGCGGCGGAGGCTGGGGCGGCGGTGTCGTGCTCACGAGATCACGGTTGTCTCCCGGGCCTTCGACCCGGTCACGGGTTGCGGCGTGCGTCAGCCCTTTCGGTGATGCCGTCGGCAGTGTGGAGAAGGCGTCGCGAGCGCACGGCACGAACGAACCGGCCGCCACCCCCGAGAAGGGGCAGCGGCCGGCTGCTGTGGATCTGCGGTGACCAAGATCATCACCAGGATTCTCCCCACGCACGACCCATCCGTTAGCCGAACAGGTACTCAGCGATCGGGGGGATGCGGGAAGGGGAAAGGTGGGCGCAGGAGGTCAGAGGACCAGTCACGTGGCGGGATGGTGGCGGTGCAGCGAGGTGGGGGGACCGGAAACGGTGAAGTCAACGGGCGAGTCGCCTAGGTGTGCAGCAGAGCGCACACGTTGACCGCCGCCGCGAAGCCGGACGCTGGCTGGCACACAACTGACACACAAGCGCATTCCAAGCGTGCGCATCAGTGCCGGTCCAGGTCCGGCCCCGGTGTCGGATGACATGCCGTCTTGGCTTGCAGCAAGCGCCTGACCTGCAGAAACGCCAGTCAGTACTTGCCGAGGAGCTGCTTGGCCGCCACGACGCGCTGGATCTGGTTGGTGCCCTCGTAGATCTGGGTGATCTTCGCGTCGCGCATCATGCGCTCGACGGGGTAGTCCTTGACATAGCCGTAGCCACCCAGCACCTGCACGGCGTCGGTCGTGATCTCCATGGCGACGTCGGACGCGAAGCACTTGGCCGCCGCACCGAAGAACGTCAGGTCGGCGTCGCCGCGCTCGCTCTTCGCAGCGGCGGTGTAGACCAGC
>JANMBJ010000410.1:0-10303 GCA_031360335.1 Candidatus Nanopelagicales bacterium | reverse complement strand
GGGGCGTCGTGCGGGGCAGTGCGCCCCCCGACCCCGCGTTTTTTTGGTCGTCGGTGGTTTCCCCCCCCCCGGTCGCCACAACCCCACAAATAACACGCGATGGGGTGGGTGGTTCGGGAGGGGCGAGCTCAGCTCTTCGCGAGATGGGCGACGCGTGGGCCCATCGCCTCGGCGAGTGCGATGACACCAGAGAGCGGACGCACCATGACGGTGAACTCGGAGACCAGACCCGCATCGTCGAAGCGGAGGTGGTCGAGTCCCTCGACGGCCCGTCCGCTGACGTCTGCGGTGAAGACCAGGGCGTGGGTGCCGTCACCCGCGAGCTCGTCGACATAGCGGAAGTCGGTGAAGACTTCCATCACGTGGGTCAGCACCTCGACGACCGTGTCGCGCCCGGTGAACGGGTGGAAAGCCACGGGGCTGTTGAACACGATGTCGTCGGCGAACAGCGCCCGGAGCGCGTCGCCGTCTCGAGCCTCGATCGCGGTTCTCACCGGGTGCGTCATGGACGAAGTAAACAGGCTGCGATCAGGAGGTGATGTCGCGGGAGGTGAAGCGGGCCCAGGCCATCGAGCCGAAGACCACGACGTAGGCACCCGTGACGAGCAGGCCCTGCACGATGTTGTTGTAGGCGATGGGATCGCGAACGAGGTCGCCGAAGCTGAGCCATCCCGTGGTCATGAGGTAGGGGTGGATCTGCGAGATCTGCGGGATCGCGCCGAGGATCTCGATGATGACGACGAGGATCGCCGTCGTGGCCATCGCCGCGAGGGGCACCTCGGTGAGCGTCGAGACGAAGAGCCCGATCGCGGCCACACCTGCGAGCATCGCGGCGACGTAGAGCGCCACGAACAGCACGCGTACGAGAGCAGCCGACAACGGGATCGTGTCGCCCGACAGCAGAGTCACCGGGCCGGTCGGGAACAGCGCAAAACCCACCACGATCGCCGAGAGACCGACGACGAGTGTGGCAGCGAAGGCATAGGCGATGATGCCCGCGAACTTCACGACGAGCAGACGCGTCCGTCCGACGGGTACGACGAGGAGAGACCGCAGCGTGCCGCTCGAGGCTTCTCCCGCGACCGCCTCCCCCGACACCACCGACACGACGAGCGGCAGGAACAGCGGCAGCGTCACGACCAACGACGTGAACGCGAGGAACAGCCCGTTGCTCGTGATCTGACCGATGAACGCGGGACCGCCACCACCCCCGTTGCCCGGACGCCGTGTGCTCAGACGGATCGCGAGGCCGAGCAGCAGCGGCGCACCTGCGAGAACAGCGAGCATCGCCAGGTTGCGCCGCCGGGTGAACACCAGGCGCAGCTCGGAGGCCAGGAAACGCGCGCGCCAGGAGCGACCTGCGATCGCTACGTCACTGCTCGACATCGAAGCCCTCCCCCGTGAGAGAGACGAAGACGTCCTCGAGGTCGGGTCGTTCCACGACGAGCTCACGCACCCCGACGCCGGCGCGGACGAGCTCCTCCGTCACGCGCTCCGACGCGAACGCCCCGAGGGTCGCCGTGACGTGGTCTGCCGTGACCGCCACATCGGCAAGACCGAGACCGCGTACGACCTCGGCCGCACGCGTCGTGTCGGCGGTGACGACTCGCACCCGGGCGGTGGTCACGTCGCGCAGCGCGTCGAGAGTCCCCTGGCTCACGAGGCGCCCGCGGCTCATCACACCGACGTGCGTGCACACCTGCTCGACCTCCGAGAGCAGGTGCGACGACACGAAGACGGTCGCGCCGTCGGAGGCCAGCTCGCGTACGAGGGTGCGTACCTCGCGCGTGCCTTGGGGATCAAGCCCGTTGGTGGGCTCGTCGAGCACGAGCAGGTCGCGCGGTCGCAGCAGCGCAGACGCCAGGCCGAGCCGTTGCCGCATGCCGAGGGAGTAGGCGCGATAGCGCTTCTCGGCAGCAGCGGAGAGCCCGACCCGCTCGAGTGCGGCGTCGACCCGGGCGCGCGACGTACGTGCGTCGACGCTGCGGTCGGCGGCGTCGAGACGGATGAGGTTGGCCCGGCCCGACAGGTAGGGATAGAACGCCGGTCCTTCGACGAGCGCCCCCACCCGCGGGAGCACGTCACGCGCCGACTCCGGCATGGTGCGACCGAGCACGGCGAAGCTGCCGGCGGTCGGCGAGATCAGACCGAGCAGCATGCGGATCGTCGTGGTCTTGCCCGAGCCGTTGGGCCCGAGGAACCCGAACACTGCTCCGCGCGGCACCGACAGGTCGATCCCCTTGACCGCGACCTGACCACCGGGGAACTGCTTCGTGAGCCCGGTGGAGCGGATCGCGGTCTCGTCGTCGGCGAGTGCGAGCGCGCTGACGACCTCGGGTGTCGGATGCGGGTCGGTCACCGGGCGGAGCTTGCGGCCTGCTCGAGCACCGCAGGTGTCACAGCACCGGCGTAGACCTTGCCGTTGTCGAGAAGCAGCACGGTGAGCAGCGACGACTCGATCAGACGACCAGTGCCGTAGCTGCCCGAGACGGGCGTCGCCGAACGCAGCACGAGGTCAAGCGCCGCACCTCTCGACCCCGACGCCGATCCGCCGGATGTCCCCGCGCCGCTGACCAGCGACGAGAGTCCGGTCGCTTCGATCACGCTGGTCCAGCCGCGCCCGATCACTGTGGGCTTCTGGCCCGAAACACGTGGCACAGCAGGCGATGACGCGCGCGACGTCGGCAGATCAGGCAGAGTCCGCTCGGTCACCGTGGCGCCGGCGGGCGGGGAGAACGCGAACACCGACGAGTCGGGTCGAGCGAACGTGATCGAGGTGAACTCGCTCTGGAAGGCCGGCGCCTCCTGTCCGACGGCGTAGACCCAGACCCCGAGCGGCATCGAGGTCTCACTGTCGATGGCGACACGTACGGATTCGACGAGCGACCCGGTCTGGCGCGGCGTGATCACGAGCTCGTAGACCGGACGATCCGCGACCATGGCGGTGCGATCGACGGAGACCTGGGTCGTGGGGTCGAGCGCGGCGAGCAGCTTCGACGCGACCGCGTCAGGAGTCAGCGAGTCCATGCTCGACGGAACCGTGTCCGGCAACTGCGGCCCTGCGGGCAGCGCGACGTGGTCGACCGTGTTGTCGCCGCTCGACCAGAGCCACAGGTCGTTGCCGTTGCGTACGACGTCGCTCTCCGACAGGTCGCCGATCAGCGCGACGCGCACCTGCTGCGGCGACGCCACCCAGACCTTGCCCGTGTGGGTGCCGGTGATCAGCGACTGCCACGACAGCGACGTGCTGCTGCCGCCCGGCAGCGCCGGAAGTCCGAGGTCGGTCGACTCGCTCACGCTGCCCGAGAACGGCTGCGGGGTCGCCTGTGCGACGGCTGCGAGCAGCTGGGCTGCGGACTTGGCCGGCAGGTCGGGCGACGACGCGCCCGCCGAGGTGGCGTTGAAGGTCGTGCCAGCAGCGATGACGACGAGCACGCCGACCGGGACGAGCCAACGGGCCGCGCGCGACGAGGTGAAGGTGAGAGCCACCCGTCCAGTATCACCCCGGAAGTCCCGGACGGCGCCTGAGAGAGCCCGGTGAAGCTCGGACGCCGTCGCGGTCGAGTGGGGGTCCGGAGCAGGATGGGCGGAGCAGGCAACCGAGAGGGAGTGCGTGGTCATGGAGTATCGCTACCTGGGCAGGTCGGGCATGAAGGTCAGCGAGGTGTGCCTCGGCGCCATGACGTTCGGTCGTGAGGCCGACGAGACCACGAGCCACCGCATGCTCGACCGCTTCGCCGAGCTCGGCGGTACCTTCGTCGACACCGCTGACGTCTACGGCCCGGGCACGTCCGAGGAGGTCACCGGTCGCTGGCTCAGCAAGCAGGACCGCGACCAGTGGGTCATCGCGACGAAGGTGCGCTTCCCCTCCGGCTCCGGTGTCAACGACGTCGGCCTGAGCCGCAAGCACATCCTCGCCTCGATCGACGCGAGCCTGCGTCGACTCCAGACCGACCACGTCGACCTCTACCAGATCCACTGCTGGGACCGGGGTACGCCGCTGGAGGAGACCCTCACGACCCTCGACGGTCTCGTGCGTTCGGGCAAGGTGCGCTACCTCGGCGCGAGCAACGTCACCGGATGGCAGCTGCAGAAGATGGTCGACGTAGCGCGACAGCTCGGGCTCGAGCGGATGCTCACCCTGCAGCCGCAGTACAACCTGCTCGCACGCCCAACCGAGTGGGAGCTGATCGCGGTGTGCCAGGCCGAGGGCCTCGGCGTGATCCCATGGGCGCCGCTGCGCGGTGGCTGGCTCAGCGGTCGATACACCCGTGAGATGAGCGGTCCGCCTGCCGGCTCCCGCGTGCAGACGGCCGACGAGCAGGGCTGGAGCGAGACCTGGGCGGCCTACGCCAACGAGCACACCTGGGGCATCCTCGACGTGCTGCGCGACATCGCCGACGCGCACGGCCGCCCGATCGCGCAGGTGGCGATCCGCTGGGTGTCGCAGCGCCCGGGCGTGACCGCGCCGATCCTCGGGGCCTCGACGTACGAGCAGCTGGAGGCCAACCTCGGCGCCGTCGGCTGGTCGCTCAGCGACGAGGAGATGGACCGGCTCACGACCGTGAGCGAGATCCGCAGCCCGTATCCGTACGACGACATGATCAGCAACGCCCAACGCGACCGCTGACCTAGCAGCCGCGTACGAGGTTGAACGAACCTTGTCGCAGAGATGTGGCACTCGCCGTCGTAGCAGTCAGCCGGCGAGAAGCACGTGGTCTCTGTGATGCGCCAGGAAGTGCTGCTGGTCGCCGTTGAAGGCTCCGACGTTGCGCGGCACGACGATCGACCAGGCGGAGAGGACCTCTGCCTCCATGTCACCGCTGACGAGGAGATCGCCGTTGTTCTCGAATGAGATGAAGCCCCGATCGAAGAGATGATCCACGTGTGGCGCGAGCAAGAGCCCGTTGCACCCGTGGAGCTTCTCCTCGTTCGAGGAGTCCTTCCACGGCTTGATGTGACTGGCTCTGAGGTGATGCAGCTGCACAACGCCGGTCACCCGACACGCGTGCTCGTTGAGTCGAACGTTGTTCTTGAACAGACCCTGTCCGACTCGCGCGTTGACGAGCTGGCGCTTCTCGGTCTCGGTGAGACCCACCTTGCCCATGAGGGCAGCGAGCTCACCTTCGACAACCGACACTGGAGTGTCGAGCGTGAGCACGTCATCAGACGCCAGGGTGAACTGCGGGCCGACCAAAGCTCGGATCGCGGCGGCGAGCGGGGCGGGGAGCTCGGTCAGGTAGACCCCTTGGAGACCGTTGCCGTTCGGGAGCAGGGGCGAGTACTTCGTGGGCAGCAGGGGTGCGAGCTGATCCATGTGGCTCTTCGGTCGCACGGGGTGGGCGAGCTCCTGGAACTCGACTTGCACCAGCCAGCCATAGTCGGACCAGTTGCCGCCAGCCGTGCCGAAGTTGGGTTTCACCGACGGCTCGGCTTCGTGCGTGGCGATGCCGACAGCCTTGATGTAGGTGTCGCAGAAGGAGAACACAAGGTCGCCGGGGCGTACTTCGGTCATCGTGTCGTAGAAGTGGTTGCGTGCACCGTCGGCTCGCTTGACCGGCGACCAGAGATAGCCGCCTGGCACCTCATGACGATAGGTCTGGTTCTGATTCACCCACCAGCAGCGCATGCTCCCCCCTGTCCTGAGCTTCGCAGGTCCGACGGGGGCGAACAAGTGCGCGCGCACCAGTGTCCTGGGCCAGTGACGACTACCAGAGTGCGGCACGCACAACCGGCGATCACGCGTCACACACTCGAGACGCTGGCGAGCCGCTTGGCCAGGACTTTGCCGCCGACGGCCTTGAGCTGGTCGAGGTCGCCGCAGATGACGAGCTGGTCGCGGGCACGTGACATGCCCACCAACAGCATCTCGCGCGCGGTCGCGGGGTCGCGAAAGCCATCAACAGCAAGGACTATGGCCGGTCTCTCCAAACCCTTGAAACTCGGCACAGTCGAGTAGAAGAACTGGCTGTCGTCCCAGTAGGAATCCCAGTAGCCGTCTCGCTTCCGGCTCTCGACGAGCTCGATCTGCATCGGGTGACGATGAAACGTCGTGAGCAGGGCGATGTCGTTCTGCGCCCAGCCTTCCTCGAGCAGCCGCTCTGCCTCTTCGTCGGCGAGGGAGATCGCATCGGATGCCGAGCAGGGGACGAAGCGGATGGCCGGACCGTAGCCACCGCGGACGATCATCGACTCCGGCAGCAGCGCGTTGCACGCCTGCCCGATGGGTCCGGAGTTGCGCAGGTTCTCGTTGAGCGACAGCACCGGAAGTCCCAGATCTGACGCGCCCTCACGGCCGAAGACCTGCTGGGCGGAGTCGCTGAACACAGCGAGACGACCACCAGCGGCATCGGCGTACACAGCGAAGAGGGCCGGCCACCACAGCGCGCCGAAGTCCTGCCCCTCGTCGACCACGATCGCGTCAAACCGGTGGTCGGCGTCGAGTCTTGCCGCAAGCGCGGCCATGCGTCGCGACAGCTCGTCGTCCCACTCCTGCTGCGGCGCGTTGTCCGACGCCACAGCGCCCCATGCGCGACCGATGCTGTGGAAGGTAGCGACGGTGACCCGCGCTCGATCCTTAGCGGGCCACTGGTCAACGAGTCGTTCGACCCACGTGGTGAGGCCTTTCGAATACGCCACGAACGCGACCCGCAGACCATCGGCCGCCCAGCGACGGGCCTGCTCGACCGCGAGGAACGTCTTGCCGCTGCCCGGCCCACCGACGACCTGGTAGCGGGGCATCTGGCGCGCAAGGTCGAGGATCTTGTGCTGGTCCTCAGTCAGGCGCGTGACGAGGTCATCGCGCATCACCCGGACGGCCGCGATCTCGACCTGCGAGTCACCGCGTCCGCCCAGGATCTCTGCCGCGCGCTCCACGCCGTCGACCCCCGGCGGCGACTGGGGTTGGTTGGTCAGTGGTCCGACGAGCACGTCGAAGATGCGCCCGGCCGCATCGACCTCCTCGCCGCGTCCGAACACCAGCGAGCGAGGCAGTGCCGGCCCGAGGTCGGCCTCGCCGAGGGAGGTGTGCGGCAGTGCCACGAAGTGCGCCATCCGGGGTGCGGACTGGGTCCATCGCGGGTGGCCGGTGAGGTAGCGACGTACGACGTACTTCTCGCTCACCGCCTGGTCGGCCAGGTCGATGACCTTGCGACCTTCCGTCACGATCTGGATGTACTGGCCGTTCTCGTAGCGGACCTGACCACCCTTGACCTCGATGGTCGCGAAGCCCTCCGGCATGAGCAGGACGAGGTCTGCCTCCCAGTCGCCGTCGCGATCGCAGAACCGCACGCCATGAAGCAGCACGTCCGTCGGGCGCAGGCGACGTTTGATCGCCTGCCACACCACGCGCTCGGACTCCGTCACGAAGCTCGGCAGCTCCGGGATGCACCTACCCGCCATGACTCCCCCATCGACTGCTCGGTGTCCATCTTGTCGCAGCCAGCGGACCAACCACCGGACAAGCGAGTGCAACTCGCCCACGGGGCTGGGGGGCCGGCTGTCGGTGGTGGGTCGTAGTCTGGCGATGGATCACGAAGCGCGGCCGCAAGCCCTCCGGCTGGCCGCCTGGCAACCGCGACGCTCGTTCACGGTGCCCCTGGAGGAAGATCCGCCGCCCGCGACCGTCGGGCGGAAGGACCGAGCAAGGAGTTTCGTCATGGACCACGAGATCGAGCGCGCCCACGAAGCACGTGTCCCCTACCACTCGCCGGTGAACCCCGGCACACCCGAAGGCCGAGTCGTGCGTCTCCCCGCGGCCGAGTCGCTGGCAACGTCGTACGCGACGCAGGAGCACACCTCGCTGCGCCACGGACGGCGAGCAGTTGTCCGCGGCTGGCTCGACTCGACCGTCACCATGCCGACAGAGTTCTTCGGCCCGACGAAGTGGATGCTCTCGGCGTGGAACCCGGATGGCGCTGCGAGCAGCCTCGCCGAGAACGTCGCTCGCACCGAGACATTGCTCGACGAGCTACGTCGCCGTGGCGCGTTGATCGCCGAGGTGCTGGCCACGACACCTCCGGACCGCGCCTGGGTCGAAGACACCGTCGTGTTCGCAGGGCTCGATGCCGACACGGTGGTGGATGTGGCGCGTGACTTCGGTCAGCCTGCGCTGACCGCGTGGCGCGACACGTTCCTGACTCTCATCCCGACCTGCCTCGTCGACGGCATCCAGCACGAGACCCGTGAAGCGATCGTCGAACTTCGACCGCAGACGTGCCCGATGAGCGTCGACGACATCGAGGGCGCGCGATGTGCCATGCACGGTGGGCCATACGGATCCCGGGCGATCCACTCGGCCGCCATCTGGTCCACCCATCGCCAGCTCTCGCTCACGCGTCTCGGCTGCGATCCCTGCGCGGGCGGCACCGAGCCGACGCTCGGGCCGCTGGGATCGGCGGTCGGTCCAGTCATGCTCGGTGAGATCGACATAGCCAGCCGCTACGGCGGGTATGTGTGGAGGTAGTCCCGCTCCTTCAGACCCAACGATGCGCCACATGACGCAGGGGGCTAGGAGGAATCCATCCAGAATCGGGCTCTTGGCCTGACGAACACCGCGGCGATCCCGCCATCCGTCACCATCCACGACCCAGTGTGCGCGCTGTGGACGCCTTGAGATCGGGCCGCCCTCGCAAGGCTTGCTGCCTTCCTCCGCATGCGTCAAGGAATCTTGACAGACGTCAAGTGGCATTGACACGTACCGGTAGGTCGCGGCAGGGGTGCGCAGGTGAGTCGGGGACCGCATGACACCCGTCCGGCGCCCAGCCGGCACGGGCTGACCCTCACTCGAGGTCTAGACCCCTCGGCCGTAGCCGAAGATGTGGACGCTGACCACGTCGATCTCTCGTCGTGGGTCCCCGAAGAAGGCGCCGAGACGTGAGACCACCCGCGGGAAGGGTCGCTCCCGGGCCGCTCCCGACTCGTTCCAGTTGGCGTTGGGGACGATGAGGAACAGGTGCTGGGCATCGGGCGATACGTGCGCTTTCCAGATGTCCTTGAGGTCGTGGTTGTTGGTCGTCGTTCCCCCGCGCTCCACCTCGGCGAGGATCCCGCGATCGTCGGAGAGCCGGTAGAAGAAGTCGGGCCGCGCGTGGGTCACGAGCCCGTCCTGCGGAGTCAGGACAACCTCCTCGCGGAACTGCAGCCGGTCGTGGAGCAGGGTCGACACGATGGTCTGGATCGCTCCGCTGCCGGCTCCGTGCACGTGGGCGGTGTCGATCGTCCCGGCAGACGTCGACAGGTGCTCTCGGAGTGCTGCGGCCAGGGCGTCGACGCGCGACATTTCCTGGTCGGTGTCGGGGTCGACATCGGACCGCACGAAGCGCGCGTAACCGACCCCCTCCACGTCGCGCAGCTTCGCAGCTGCACCCCGGAGAAGCTAGTCGTCATGAGATCGACCCCTTGGGGGCGCTACCCTCAGAGGGCAACGGGGTACGATCTCAGCAGTGACACGAAGGAGCAGCCCATGACGTCCCTCGTCGAGACCGACGCGCGAAGCCGGCTCACCCTGCCCGGCCACCCCAATCAGCGATTCCTGGTGCGGGAGAACGCCGATGGCAGCTTCCTGCTGGAGCCCGCCGTGGTCATGACTGCCGCCCAGCACCAGTACGACACTGATCCGGAGCTCCGCGCGCTGCTTACGGAGGCTGCGAAGTCCCCGACAGCCAGGCAGAAGCGCAAGCGGCTGCCCGTCACGTGAGCAGCGGCACCGACTACTCAGCTGTGGCGATCGCCCAGCTCGACGTCCTCGAACGGGGCGGTGATTCCGGGCTCTACAACGCCATCCTCGACGCGTGTGACCTCATCTTCGCGACGCCTCTGGTGGCTCAGGCGACGTCGACTGCGATCACCACAGACGACGGAATCGTCATGGCCTACCCCGTCCCCGGTGAGTACCCCTATCGCGTGTTCTGGCGGAGCGATGGCCCGCGCATCGAAGCGGTCTTCACCTACGACAGGGCGTGACAGCACGGCAACCGGCACCCTCGACGCGCGCAGAGTTCACGGCGGCCCAGCAGAAGTCGGGGTAGGCCAGCCGACATGTCCCCCGGCGTCACAACCGAGGACTCTCACGACGTCAGGCGGATGAAGGCTCCCAGCTCGGCCAGGGCAGCAGGGGTGCCGGGCAGGTAGTCGGTGAGATGCGGTGACCGGACCACGATCGCGGCCCACTGACCTCGTGACACCGCGACGTTCACCCGGTTGCGCGAGAGCAGGAACTCCATGCCACGGGGTACGTCGGCCGACGACGACACCGCCATCGACACGATGACGACCGGAGCCTCCTGCCCTTGGAACTTGTCGA
>JANMBJ010000405.1:0-1781 GCA_031360335.1 Candidatus Nanopelagicales bacterium | reverse complement strand
GCGTTCACGATGGCGGCAGGTGAGCCCACGGTTGCGGACTCGCCGACGCCCTTGGCGCCGATCGGGTGGTGGGGCGACGGTGTGACCGTCTCGCCGAGCTCCCAGTCGGGGCACTCCATCGAGGTCGGCAGCAGGTAGTCCATGAAGGAGCCACCGAGGTTGTTGCCGTCCTCGTCGAAAGCGATGACCTCCATGAGCGCCATGCCGATCCCGTCTGCGAGGCCGCCGTGCACCTGCCCCTCGACGATCATCGGGTTGATGCGGGTGCCGCAGTCGTCGACCGCGATGAAGCGGCGTACCTTCACCTGTCCGGTGCCCGGGTCGACGTCGACGACGCAGATGTAGCAGCCGTAGGGATAGGTCAGCTCCGGCGGGTTGTAGACCACCTGCGCGTCGAGGTGGCCCTCGACTCCGTCGGGCAGCTCGAGCGGCCCGTGGGCGTCCATCGCGATCTCCTGGATCGTGCGGCCGCGCTCGGGATCGCCCTTGACATACCAGCGGCCGAGCTCCCACTCGAGGTCGTCGGGTGCGCACTCGAGCGCCGCCGCCGCGATGAGGCGCGCCTTGTCGCGCACCTTGCGGGCCACGAGCGCTGCCGCCGCACCGGAGACCGGCGTCGAGCGCGAGCCGTAGGTCCCGAGGCCGAACGGCGTGTTGTCGGTGTCGCCGTGGATGACCTCGATGTCCTCGGGCGGGATGCCGAGCTCGTGGGCGATGATCTGCGCGAACGTCGTCTCGTGGCCCTGGCCCTGGCTCTGCACGGACAGCCGCACCTGCGCCTTGCCGGTGGGGTGCACCCGCAGGTCGCAGCCGTCGGCCATGCCGAGCCCGAGGATGTCCATGTGCTTGCGGGGGCCGGCGCCCACGCCCTCGGTGAAGAACGAGATGCCGATGCCCATGTACTCGCCCTTGGCACGCTTCTCCGACTGCTCCTTGCGCAGGTCGTCGTAGCCCGCGATGCCCATCGCGACGCGCATGGTCTTCTCGTACTCCCCGGAGTCGTACTGCCACCCGGTCGGGCTGGTGTAGGGGAACTGCTCGGGGCGCAGCAGGTTCTTCAGGCGCAGCTCGGCGGAGTCCATCTTCAGCTCGGCCGCGAGGCAGTCGACGATCCGCTCGATGGCGTAGACCGCCTCGGTGATGCGGAACGAGCAGGCATACGCCACGCCGCCCGGCGCCTTGTTGGTGTAGACGGCCTTCACCGAGCAGTAGGCAGACGGGTAGTCGTAGGAACCGGTGAAGATGTGGAAGAAGCCGGCGGGGTACTTCGTCGGCTGCGCGACGCCGTTGAAGGCGCCGTGGTCGGCGAGCACGTCGACCTTGACCGCCTGGATCTTGCCCTCGCGCGTCGAGGCGATGGAGACCTTCATGTGGTAGTCGCGGGCGAAGCCGGTCGACATGAGGTTCTCGCTGCGGTCCTCCATCCACTTCACCGGCTTGCCAGTGACGATGGAGCCTACGATCGAGCAGACGTAGCCCGGGTAGATCGGCACCTTGTTGCCGAAGCCGCCGCCGATGTCGGGGCTGATCACCTGGATGTTGTGCTCGGGCAGACCGGCGACGAGCGCGTACACCGTGCGGTGGGCGTGCGGGGCCTGCGTGGTCGTCCAGAGCTTGAGCTTGCCGGTGGTCGGGTCCATGTGCGCGACCGAGCCGCACGTCTCCATGGGGGCCGGGTGCACGCGGGGGTAGAGGATGTCCTCGGTGACGACCACCTCGGCGTTGGCGAACGCCGCCTCGGTCTCGTCCTTGTTGCCGGCTTCCCAGTCGTAGATGTGGTT
>JANMBJ010000424.1:0-4697 GCA_031360335.1 Candidatus Nanopelagicales bacterium | reverse complement strand
GCTGTACGGCGCGAGCTGGTGCCCGGACTGTCGACGCAGCAAGGCGTTCCTCGGCGAGCAGCGCGTGCCGTTCCACTACGTCGACCTCGAGGCGCACCCCGAGGAGAACGCCACCGTCGAGGCCTACAACGATGGCGCGCGGATCATCCCGACGATCGTCTTCCCCGACGGCAGCACCCTCGTCGAGCCGACCAACGAGGAGCTCGCCGACAAGCTCGGCCTCTCGCGCGAGGCAACGATGATGTCGTACGACGTGGTCATCGTCGGCGGCGGACCCACGGGTCTCACGACCGCGATCTACGCGGCGCGCGAGAACCTGCGCACGCTGGTGCTCGACAAGTCGGCGCTCGGCGGCCAGGCCGGCGTGACGGAGCGCCTCGACAACTATCCCGGATTCCCCGACGGCATCGGCGGTGCCGACCTCGCCGACCGCTTTGCCCGACAGGCGGCCCGCTACGGCGTCGAGCTCCTTCCTGCCGTGGGCGTGACGTCGATCGAGACGGAAGGCGGCGCGTCGGTGGTCACCACCTCGACCGGCCAGCAGCTGTATGCCGGTGCGGTGCTCGTGGCGACCGGCTCGACCTACCGGCGTACCGGTGCGCCGGGCGAGGACGACCTCATCGGCCGCGGCGTGCACTTCTGCGCGACGTGCGACGGCCCCTTCTACCGCGGTGCCGCCGAGGTGGTGGTGATCGGTGGTGGCAACAGTGGCTTCGAGGAGGGGCTGTTCCTCACGCAGTTCGCCGAGCACGTCACCATCGTCGAGCGCACCGCCACTCCGCGCGCGTCGCGACTTCTGCAGGACAAGGTGTCTCAGCACCCGAGGATGACCGTGCTCACCGAGACCGGGCTGACCCGATTCACCGCGGGCGACGACGGCAAGATCGTGTCGGTGGGACTGGCTCCCGTGGTCGACGGCGAGGTCGATGGCTCGGCTGCGACCGACCACCCGACCGCTGCGGCGTTCATCTTCGTCGGCCTCGATCCCAACACCGGATGGCTCGATGGACTGGTCGACCTCGACCCGCAGGGCTTCGTCGTCACCGACCGCGTGATGGAGACCTCGGTGCCCGGAGTCTTCGCCGCCGGCGACGTACGCGCTGGCTCGACCAAGCAGCTCGCCTCGGCAGTCGGCGAGGGCGCCGCCGTCGCCCTCCAGATCCGCCACCACCTCGACACCGTCACCGCCGGCCGCTGACGGACCCGCCGTGCTGGCGCAACTGCGGTTGAACCATGCGGTTCAGCAACAGATGCGCCAGCATCGCGGGTCTGGTCGGTGGGCTAGCGTGGCGGCATGAGTGACGCTGCTCCCGCGGTGCGTCGTGCCACGCCCGACGACCGCGACGCCGTGATCGCGACGGTCCTCGCGGCCTTCCACGACGACCCGGCGTGGCACCACATGACCGCGGGGGACTTCGCGACCGCCGCGCCGCTCTTCGCCTCGACGTTGTTCGACTCGCGCGTGGATCTCGGCAGCATCTGGGTGACCGACGACTGCCTCGGCACCGCGATGTGGGAGAAGAAGGACGGCACCGGCAACCCGCACGGCGCTGGGCTGTGGACGCAGTTCGACGCGAGGGTGTCGCCGGTGATCCGCGAGCGCATCCACGCCTACGACGCGGCGCTCGCCGCGGTCGGGCCGCAGCCGGCGTACTGGTATCTCGGCGTCCTCGCGACGCACCCGTCGGCACAGGGTCGCGGCTGTGCGCAGGCCGTGATGGCGCCGGCGTTCGCCATCGCCGACGCTGACGGGCTCGACTGCTGGCTCGAGACCTCGAAGCCAGGCAACACGGAGTTCTACGCGCGGCGCGGCTTCAGCGAGCGGATCGCCGTCGACATCCCCGGCGGTCCCGATACGTGGTGGATGCGGCGGCCGGCACCCGAGGCTCGCTAGTCTCGTCCCCCGCACCCGCGCCCGTCGATGTGTAACCACGACGGGCCGTAGCACGTCGTGGTTACACATCAACAGTCTCGGAGGACCTCGTGCCCGCGTTCGACCTGCCGCTCGACGAGCTGTGGCACTACGCCGGGCGCAACCCCCGTCCCGCCGACCTCGATGCCTACTGGTCCGAGGCGCTGGCCGAGCTCGACGCCGTCATGGCCGCCTACACCGGCGTCCCTGACGCCGACGTGCGCCGTGAGCCCGTCGAGCACGTGGCTGCGTACGCGGAGTGCTTCGACCTGTGGTTCACCGGGGTGCGCGGCGCTAAGGTCTATGCGAAGTACGCGCGACCCGCAGGATCCGCTCACGGCGAGATCGACCCGCACGCCGCTGTGCTGTTCTTCCACGGCTACAGCGGTAGGAGCCCTGACTGGTACGAGCTGCTTCCCTATGTGGCGCAGGGGTTCACAGTCGCAGCGCTCGACTGCCGCGGGCAGGGTGGGCGCAGCCAGGACGTCGGCGGGGCACTGGGCACGACGCTCGACGGTCACATCGTGCGCGGTCTCGACGACGACCCGCAGCACCTCGCGTTCCGCCACATCTACCTCGACACCGTGCAGCTCGCGCGGATCGTGATGGACCTGCCCGAGGTCGACCCGGAGCGCATCGGTGTCACTGGTGCGTCGCAGGGTGGCGCTCTCGCGCTCGCGTGCGCGGCGCTCGAGCCCCGAGTGCGTGCCGCGGCACCGGTGTTCCCGTTCCTGTCGGACTTCCTCCGCGTGTGGGAGATGGACCTCGCCGAGGAGGCCTACGCCGAGATCCGGCAGTATCTCCGGCGCTTCGACCCGACCCACGAGCGTGTCGAGGAGATGTTCACGCGTCTCGGCCACATCGACGTGCAGCACCTCGCGCCACGTGTCGAGGCCTCGGTGCTGATGTTCACCGGGCTCATGGACCACATCTGTCCGCCCTCGACGCAGTTCGCGGCGTACAACAAGATCCGTTCGCCGAAGGAGATCGTGGTCTACCCCGACTACGAGCACGAGGGCATGCCCGGACGCGACGACCGCATCCTCGACTTCATGGTCCGCGAGCTCACCCGACCCCGAGCTGTGTAACCACACGATGCCAGAGCACCCCCTGACTACACACCTCGGACGTGAATGGCCGAGATGTGTGGCCACACGGGAGGCGGGGCATCGCCAGACCACGCATCGGGACGCCGTGGCGTGACCGAGATGCCATGCTTACCCCGGTAGGTTCGAGCAACGGCAGCCGGGCATGAAGGCGCGTGTCGTGGCCCACCACCCCCGGCCACGCCGCCCCCTAGGACCAGCGCTCCTGCGCTCTCCTTCCCCCAGGGATGATTAAGGCAGCTCACCTGCACGCTTCTTCCCCTGGGGATGCCTCGACCAGCGGGTGCTCGCCGTCGCGTCGGAGTCAGGCGTGCGGGGGAGGTCCGAGGATCTCGATGCCGTGCCGAGATGCGCTATGGCCCAGCGCTACCGGATCGATCGCAGCGGGCTCGGGGATCACTCGAACGGTCGCTGGCGCTCCGGCATCGCGCGCGAAGTCCTCGAACCCGCCCGGCGACGTGATCTGCAGCGTACGTAGCGCCTCGCCGCTGCCGACGACGAAGCTGTGCGGCAGCCCTCGCGGAAGGAGCACGACGTCGCCCGGGCCAGCCGCCAGCACGTCGTCACCGCAGAAGAAGCGTGCCGTGCCCGCCAGCAGGTAGAAGACCTCGTCCTCGAGGGTGTGCCGGTGCATCGGCGGTGCGAACCCTGGTGGATTGAGGAACTCGACGAGGGTGAGTCGACCGTCGGTCTGCGCTCCAGCCACCTTGATCGTAACAAGACTGCCGAGGAACCACAGTGCCTCCCCAGCGCCGTCAGGCACCAGCTGCGCACCGCCGACCGGTCGGTTCGACATCCAAGCTCCCTATTCAACAACCGATGTATGGTGAATAGTTGGAAGTATGCTCGAAGCGTGAGCGATGTCAAGAAGCCCAGCATCGAGGTGGGCACCCGCAGCTATCACTCCCCGGTGCGCGACGAGGCGGCGCGCATCACCCGGCGACGGATCCTCGAGTCGTCGCACGAGCTGTTCCTCGAGCGCGGGTTCGCAGCATGCTCGATCGCTGATATCGCCTTGGCCGCAGGCATTGCCAGGCCCACCGTGCTCAGCGTCTTCACCACGAAGGCCACCTTGCTGAGTGAAGCCGTCGACACCGCGATGGCGGGTGACGACAGTCCGCTGCCCGTCGCCCAGCAACCGTGGTTCCAGCCCGTCTGGCGCGCCAGGACGCCTGGCGGCTGCCTCGACGCCTACGCCCGCGTCTGCCTTCTCATCGGTCAGCGCGCGTCCGGGATCATCGAGGTCGCACGCCGTGCTGCCGACGAGGGGCCGGAGATCGCGGAGCTCTGGGACGTCCTGCAGCGCAACCGCAGGTTTGGCGCCGGCACGATCGTGACGCGGGTGCGCGAGCTCGGGGGCACCAGGCGAGGGCTGTCGGAGAAGCAGGCGGGTGACCAGCTCTTCATCTGCAACGACAGCTCGCTCTACCTCACCCTCGTCACCGAGCGCGGCTGGGCCGAGCCGACGTTCGAGCGGTGGCTGTCGTCCAACATGCGTCACAACCTCCTGGGCTAGCTAGCCCTCGACGCCAGGCTCCTGTCAGCTCCAGATGGCCGCTGGCAGGCCGTCACTGAACTGCTCCGGCGGGTCCGGCAGCGACCGCGCCCGGCCGGTCGCGATCCGCAGGGCGGTCCAGGCCACCGCTGCGGCATCGGCAACATCGTCGGCGTCGGCGAGG